>JAZOMT010000015.1:0-12452 GCA_045654085.1 Faecousia sp.
CTTATAGAGATAGCCGCTGAGGTCGTTCTTGATGGCGGATTTGACGGTAGCCCAGTCGCGGCTTCTCCGTCTGCCGCAGCGCTCAATGGCTTCGAGGGCAACCTCGCGAAGTTCCTCAATAAGCTGCTCGGATTCCTTGACATAGATAAAGCCCCGGGTGATAATGTCCGGCCCGGAAATGATGCCGCCGTCCTGACTGCTTAAATTTACGCAGACCACAATCATACCGTCCTGCGCCAGATGCTTTCTGTCTCGCAGAACAACACTGCCTACATCGCCAACACCGGTGCCATCCACAAGAACCATACCGGCCTGCACAGCGCCGTTTACCTTACAGCTGCGGCCGCTCAGTTCGATGACATCGCCAAGTTCGCTGATGACAACATTCTTTTCCTTCATACCCATCTGCGCAGCCAGTCTGCCGTGGAGCCGGAGATGGCGCTGCTCACCGTGTACGGGGATAAAGAACTTGGGCTTTACGAGCGCGTGGATAATTTTCAGTTCCTCCTGACAGGCGTGGCCGGAGACGTGCAGTCCTTCGCTCTTTTCGTAAACCACATCCGCGCCCTTGCGGTACAGCTCGTTGATAATCCGGGAGACTGCCTTTTCGTTGCCGGGAATGGCGGAGGCGGAGATGATAATCCGGTCGCCGCTCATAATATCCACCTGCTTGTGGGTGGAGAATGCCATCCGGTAAAGGGCAGACATATTTTCACCTTGAGAGCCAGTGGAGTCGATGACCACCTTGTTCTTCGGCAAACTCTTGATAGCAGCAAGGTCTACGATGGTGCCGGCCGGCACTTTAATATAGCCAAGCTCCTGAGCGACTTTAATCATATTTTCCATACTGCGGCCTGTGACAGCAACCTTTCTGCCATAGCGGGTCGCGGTTTCCAATACAGCCTGAATGCGGTGCATATTGGAGGCGAAGGTGGTAACCACAATTCGCTGGTCGCAGTTTTTAAACTGCCGGTCGAGACCTTCCGCAACAATGTTTTCGCTGGGGGTATAACCCTGACGTTCCACGTTGGTGGAGTCTGCCATCAGCGCCAAAACACCGTTATTGCCAAGCTCACCCAACCGGGCAAGGTCGATCATACCGTCCTTGGCGGTGGGGTCAATCTTAAAGTCACCGGTCATAATCACCGTACCGACAGGCGTGTGGATGGCGAAACAGACTGCGTCGGCAATGGAGTGGTTAACGTGGATAAATTCCACCGTAAAACAGCCCGCCTTTACCAAATCACCGGGCTTATGGGTGATGAGCTTTACCTTGTCTGCGATGCGGTGTTCTTCCAGTTTGAGTTTAATAAGACCGCAGGTCATTGCCGTGCCGTGAATGGGGCAATTTACCTGCTGCATACAGTAGGGGATAGAACCGATGTGGTCCTCGTGACCGTGGGTAATAAACATACCCCGCAGCTTCTTGGCGTTTTGCACCAAGTAGGAAAAATCCGGAATCACAAGGTCAACGCCGTACATCTCTTCATCCGGGAAGCCGACGCCGCAGTCCACGACAATCATATCCTTGCCGTATTCCAGTACGGTGATATTTTTACCAATCTCATCCAGTCCGCCCAGGGGAATAATCTTCAGTTTTTCAGCCAATTTAAATCAAATCTCCTTCCAAATGGCATAACAAGCAAACAGCCAATTCGCACGGTTTAAGGCCCTGAGTCGCCCTGCCGTCTGTAAATTGCCTGCAATTTATGTTCACTTTCGAGGCACAGGAACTGACGGTCCGATGCCTTGACAAGTATAGTATAGCACAAGTATATGAAATTGTACACATAAAAATTTTGCGAATCTTCGACAAGGCGGATATTTCCGCAAAAAAGTGTGAAAAGCGGTTGCAGGATTGGGAATAATTTGATATAATAATCAAATAAAGCATAAACTGGATTTCGTATAGCCAATTTTAGCCTGAGCAATATAACCCGAACCCGTTTCTAAGCAGCGAGACCACTCCAGTGCAGCGTTATCGCTTTTTGGAGGGCACAAAGCCCACCTGCAAAGCTCTGCCTTGCTCTGAAGCGGCCTCGTAGCTTAGAAATCTACGACCCAAGGGGGATGGATGATTCTCTCAGGCAAGAATTTATGAAGCAGATGGGCTGACGCCCATCAATGAATAAAATGAAGACTGAGCGAATCAGACACCGCCTTGGGCGGGTTCGGGTTATATTGCTCAGGCTAAGGAGGCGGTGGATTTGAATAAGAAGCTGAAGCGGCATCTGCATCAAAATACCGGGTATTTTTATATCATTCTTCTGCTCTTTGCCATTGGGGCGGCAGTGATGCAAAACTATATCCTGGCGCTGGCAGAAGGCGTTGTTACCTTGGTTTTATTGATTGCATATCTGGTGGCGCGAAACCGGAGACAAAAGGATCTGCAGCTCTATTTGCAGACCGTTACAGATAGTATGAATACCATTGAGGGAGCGACTTCGCCCCTTCCTGTGGTCGTTATCCGGCTCGAGGATTCCGGCATTGTTTTTGCCAATGAGCTATTTACGGAAATCAGCGGATACAAGGAGGGCTTCCGTCAGCATCTGCTTCAGGAGCTGCTGCCGGAGTTTCCCACAGATTGGCTCAGCGCGGGTAAGTCCGAATATCCCTACGATGTGACTTTGGGTAAAAGACGCTACCGTGTGTACGGCACAGCAATTATTGCCGACGACAGCAGAAATACCCGCCTTGGCTTTTTGTACTTTGTGGACTTAAATGAGCTGTATCAGGTTCGGGATGAGTATATCCGTACCCGCCCGGTTGTATCCATCATTCTCGTGGATAACTATGAGGAGCTGACGAAAAACCTGACGGAAAGCGCTATCTCTCTTCTTAACGCGGATATCCACAATGCCATTACCAAATGGACAGACAGTTTCCACGGTCTCCTTCGCAGACTGGAAAAGAACCGCTATATGCTGATTTTTGAAAAGCGGTATCTGCAGACGGCCATTGACGGCAAATTCTCCATTTTGGAGGACATCCACGAAATTACCAGTCCTTCCGGTCTGCCTGCATCCATTTCCTTCGGCTTGGGGGTGGATGGCGCCAATTTCTCGGAATGTTATGATTTTGCTTCTCTTGCCATCGAGATGGCCCTCGGCCGCGGCGGTGACCAAGCGGTTATTAAAAACCGACTGAACTTTGATTTCTTTGGTGGCCGCAGTAAGGAAAACGAGGCCCACAGCCGTGTTCGCTCCCGTATCAATGCCAATTCTCTGATGGAATTGATCAGTCAGAGCAACCGTGTCTTTGTGATGGGTCACAGAAATGCGGATTTGGATGCCATTGGCGCAGCGCTTGGTGTGTGCTGTATGTGCCGCAAGAAGGGAAAACCTGCCCATATTGTTATGGACCTTGAAAACAATGCGGTGGGTAAGCTTCTTGAGGAAATTCGCAAAGTTCCCGAGTATCAGGAAGCTTTTATCTCCGGTGAGGATGCGCTGCTGCAATGTGATAACCGGAGTCTCTTGGTTGTTGTGGATACAAACCGTCCCGATCAGGTAGAGCACCTGCCCCTTCTGGATGCGGCAACCAAGATTTGCCTCATTGACCATCACCGGCGGGCAGCCGATTATATTAAGGAGGTTGTTGTGACCTGTCACGAGGTGGGCGCCTCCTCCGCCAGTGAGCTGACTACCGAGCTGATGGAGTATGTTCTGGAGAAAAAGGACATTCTTCCCATCGAAGCAAAGGCGCTGATGGCCGGTATTTTCCTGGATACCAAGAGTTTTAATGTCCGTACCGGCGAGCGTACTTTTGAAGCTGCCGCTTATCTCAAGCAGATTGGCGCAGATACCACGGAAGTCAAGCAGCTTCTGCAAAACAACTTCCAGGACACCATCGCAAAGTACCAGATTATCAAGACCGCCAAGCTGTACAGGCAGGAGATTGCAATTGCGGCGCTTAACGGCGCCACCACCCGGGCGCTTGCTGCCCAAGCGGCTGACGAGCTGCTGAACATCTCCGGTATTACCGCTTCTTTTGTCCTGTATCAGGACGAAAACCAAGTCTATATTTCCGCCCGTTCGATTGGTAATGTGAACGTACAGATGATTCTGGAGCCTTTGGGCGGCGGCGGCAACGGCGCCACAGCCGGCGCGCAGATTAAGGACAGTACTGTAGATCAGACCCTGGAGAATCTGGTGGGATCGATTGACAAATATTTTGAAGAGTAACCATAAGGAGCATAACTATGAAAGTCATTTTATTACAGGATGTTAAGGGCAAGGGCAAGAAGGGCCAGATGCTGGAGGTTTCCGACGGCTACGCCAGAAACTATATGCTGCCCAAGAAGCTGGCTATTGAGGCCACTGCCGATGCCGTTAATACAAAGAAGATGAACGATAAGGCGGCCGCTGAGAAGGCAGCCAAGGAGCGGGCAGAAGCGCTGGAGACCTCCCGGAAGCTTCGGGAGCTGACCGTGGTTGTGAAAGCAAAGGGCGGCGGCGCAGGCCGGCTCTTCGGCTCTGTCACTACCCAGGAAATTGCCGATTCTTTAAAAGCAGCTACCGGTATTACGCTGGACAAGCGGAAGCTCGTCTTAGCTGACCCCATCAAAAGTGTTGGAACTTATACCGTCCAGTGTAAGCTGGGCTATGAGATTACCGCGCCTCTGACGGTGAAAATTGAGGAAATTTAGGTTCCACAGCCTGAGCAATATAACCCGAACCCGTTTCTGAGCCGCGAAACCACTCCAGTGCATCGTTATCGCTTTTTGGAGGGCACAAAGCCCGCCTGCAAAGCTCTGCCTTGCCCTGAAGCGGCCTCGCTTTTCAGAAATCTACGACCCAAGGGGGATGGATGATTGGGTCAGGCAAGAATTTATGAAGCAGATGGGCTGGCGCCCATCAATGAATAAAATGAAGTCTGAGCGAATCAGACGCCCTCTTGGGCGGATTCGGGTTATGTTGCTCAGGCTGGAAAGGAGAGACCCTCGTGGATACAGAATTGACGACTCGACAGATGCCCCACTCACTTGAGGCGGAGCAGGCTGTACTGGGCAGCATACTTATCGACAGCAGCTGCGTACCGGAAATTATTGGCATCGTAAAGCCCGAGGATTTCTATTTACAGCAAAACCGGGAGATTTTTGAGACGGTTTATACCATGTTCAATTTCTCCCAGACCATTGACCCGGTTACGGTCTTGGATAAGATGCGGGAGCTGGGCTACTATAATGATAATTCCCGGGCGTACATCATTCAGCTTATGGAAATTACGCCCACTGCCCATAACGCCCAACGCTATGCCCGGATTGTCCGGGAAAAGGCGATGCTTCGCAATTTGGGTACTGCTGCCGGCAATATTACGGAGATGGTCTACTCTCAGGTTGGCGCAGCGGACGATATTTTGGAGAGCGCCGAAAAGCAGATTTATGCCGTGCGTAAGGACCAAAGCTCCGATTCGATGGAGCATATCGGTGTAACCCTCCACCGGGTATTTGACAACCTGACGGTGCTGAGCCAGTCTGATTCTGCCATTCCCGGCCTTTCTACCGGTATGCGTGACCTTGACCATAAGCTTAACGGTCTTAATAAATCCGACCTTGTGCTGCTGGCTGCCCGTCCTGCGATGGGTAAGACTGCCTTTGCGTTGAATGTGTGCCTGAACGTGGCGAAAAAGTATAATAAGACAGTGGCATTCTTCTCCTTGGAAATGAACCGGGAGCAGCTTGCTATGCGTCTGCTGTCCATTGAGAGCTTTGTGGACGGTCAAAAAATGGCCACCGGCAAACTGACCGACGACGAATGGCAGAAGATTTCTATGGCGGCCTCCGCCCTGAGTCAAACGGATATTCGGGTGGATGACAATCCTTCTCTTACCGTTGCGGATATGAACGCCAAGTGCCGCCGTTTGGATAATCTGGGCCTTGTAATCGTGGACTACCTGCAGCTGATGAATGGCTCCGGAAACGGCAAAAGCAGCGACAACCGCGTCAACGTAGTGAGCGACATTTCCCGTTCTATGAAGATTATGGCAAAAGAGCTGAATGTGCCGGTTCTTTGCCTCAGTCAGCTTTCCCGTGGCCCGGAGGGCCGTCAGGACAAGCGGCCGCTCCTTTCTGACCTCCGTGAATCCGGCGCTATCGAGCAGGACGCAGACGAGGTTATGTTCCTTTACCGTGACGAGTATTATAATGAAAACTCTGAGGATAAGGGCATTGCGGAATGTATCGTGGCGAAAAACCGTCACGGTGAGCCGGGTACGGTAAAGCTCCAATGGGTGCCTCAATATCAGACCTTTGCCGATCGGGAGTGGAAGCGTGCTGAATAAAATTCTTGCCTTTAACCGAGAATATGCTTTGTTTTCCTCCGGTGACAGAGTGATTTGCGCGGTTTCCGGCGGTGCAGACTCTATGGCGCTGCTTTGGGGTATGTATATGCTACGGGAGAAATTGGGTATTATTTTGGAATGCGCCCACTTTAACCACCAGCTTCGGGGCGAGGAATCCGACCGGGATGCCGCCTTTGTCCGGCAGTTTTGCGAGGATTACCACATCCCTTTTCATTATGGCGAGGCGAAGGTTGTGGCAGGGGAGAAGGGCTTGGAAGCCGCTGCCCGGGAGGCGAGATATGCCTTTTTACGGAGCCTGCCCGGCGTTGTGGCAACTGCTCACACCGCCGATGATAATGCAGAGACGGTGCTGATGCATCTGCTGCGTGGTACGGGCCTGAAAGGACTGGGCGGCATTGCGCCCAAAAGCGGAAATGTAATCCGCCCGATGCTGTCTGTCACCCGGGAGGAGGTACTTGCCTTTTTGGAGGAGTACAGCCTGCCCTATGTGGAGGACAGTTCCAATCATACCGATGACTTTCTCCGCAATCGTCTGCGGCACAATGTAGTGCCTTTGCTAAAGAAAGAAAATCCGAAATTTTCACCGAATCTTTCCCAAATGGCGCTGCGGCTGCGGCAGGATGAAGCCTTTTTGCAAGCGCAGACTACCAGGTCGGCAGAGGTTTCTGTCCTGTGGGATATGCCTCCGGCTATCCGCGCCCGGTCTATTGCGGCCTTTTTGGAGGATGCCGGCATCAAGGAGCCAAGCGCACAGCAAATTGGTTCTGTTGAGGCATTGCTTCATTCTAAGAAGCCCTCTGCATCCGTTTGTTTCCCGTGTGGGATTACAGTGCGAAGAAATTATGACCGTCTGGAATGGGGAGAAGATACGCAAGTACCTGAGCCTGTACAGCTTCCTTGTCCCGGAGTCGTCACCTTTGGACCTTGGCGGATTACTGCCAAGCCGGCAGAGGGAGAATGCAATACAAAAAACCGCTTTACGGTCTGCGCTTCCGGCGATATGCTTGTTCGCTCCCGGCAGGCAGGGGACACGATAACCTTTGCATTCGGTACGAAATCCCTGAAGAAGCTCTTTATTGACGATAAGATTCCGGCAAAGGAGCGCCTGCTGATTCCGGTCATTGCCGACCGTAAGGGCGTTTTGGGCGTGGGCGGCTATGGCGCAGATATGCAGCGAGAGAAAGTTGGCAGCTTGATTGAAATTTTTGTCGAGTTGCTTTGAGAGATACACACAACGGAGGTAATACACTATGCACGAGCAAATTGACCACATTCTTTTGACAGAGGAACAGATTAAAACCCGGGTAAAGGAGCTGGCTGCCCAGCTAAGCCGGGACTACGAGGGCAAAAATCCCATTTTCGTAGGCGTTCTTAAGGGTGTTGTTCTGTTCTATTCGGACATTGTCCGTGGGTTTACGTCTCCCTGTCAGCTTGAGTTTATGCGGCTGTCCTCCTATGCCGGATGCAACTCTACCGGTGAGGTGAAGATGGTACAAGGTCTTTCTCAGGATGTGACCGGTCGCCATATTGTTATTCTTGAGGATATTTTTGATACAGGTGCCTCTCTGAGCTTTACTTACGATTACCTCCAATCCTTAGGTGCGGCCTCTGTGGAGGTTTGTACGTTCCTGGATAAGCCGGAACGCCGCAATCCCAACGTTACCCTGAAACCCAAATATGTGGGCTATGTAATCCCCAACGAGTTTGTTGTGGGTTACGGTCTTGACTATAACGAATACTTCCGCAACCTGCCCTATATTGGCGTACTGAAGCCGGAAGTCTATCAGAATTAAGGTGATAAAATTGAAAAAACGCAAGACACTCGTACTGATTATTTATATCGCTGTTCTAGTTTTGGCTTTTTCCTGGATGATGGGACTGTTTTCCCTTGGCGGAACAAATCTCACCTATTCCGAAATTGTAACACTCTTTCAGAATAAACAGGTAAAAAGCTTTACTGTAATGGGTGAAGAGATTGAACTGGAACTTCACCAGCCCGTTGATGGGAAAGATACCCTTGTAAGCACCCTTGCCAATCCCGAACTGTTCCGTGAGGAGCTGTGGGAGACCATTCAGACGCAGTATGCTGAGGGCGTGATTGTTTCTTATGACTTCCTGCCCGGTGATAAGCTGGAACCCTTTGATTTTGTGCTTCCGCTGATTGTGGCTGGTCTGGTACTTTTGCTTGTTTGGGGATTCCTTGCCAGCCGCGCCAACGGCCAAAACCAGATGAATACCTTTGGAAAGGCGCGTTTTGGCCTTCATAAGGATGTAAAAGTGACTTTCCAGGATGTGGCCGGCGCAGATGAAGAAAAGCTGGAGCTGCAGGAAGTGGTGGATTTCCTGAAAGACCCGGAAAAGTACCGCAAGATGGGCGCGAAGATTCCCCACGGTATACTCCTTTCCGGCGCGCCCGGTACCGGTAAGACACTCCTTGCCCGGGCAGTGGCAGGGGAGGCAAATGTGCCTTTCTTTACCGTGTCCGGCTCCGACTTTGTGGAGATGTTCGTTGGCGTGGGCGCCAGCCGTGTCAGGGACCTGTTTGACCAGGCAAAGAAAGCAGCCCCCGCCATTATTTTTATCGACGAAATCGACGCTGTGGGCCGTAAGCGCGGCTCCGGCCTTGGCGGCGGTCACGATGAGCGTGAGCAAACTCTGAACCAAATCCTTGTGGAGATGGACGGCTTTACAAAGAACGAGGGTGTTATCGTTCTTGCAGCCACTAACCGCCCGGATATTCTGGATGCGGCATTGCTCCGGCCCGGCCGCTTTGATCGGCAGATTTATGTACCCAGCCCGGATGTGAAGGGCCGTGAGGCAATCCTCAAGATTCACGCAAAGAATAAAAAGCTGGATGCCGGTGTGGAACTTAACACCATTGCGCTGGCGACCTCCGGCTTTACCGGCGCAGACCTTTCCAATTTGATGAACGAGGCTGCCATTTTGGCTGCCCGGGCAAGCCGCCCTGTTATTACAATGGCGGATATGAACGAAGCGATGATGAAAATTATGGCAGGTCCCGAAAAGCGCAGCCGTGTGCGGCTGAAGAAGGACCTGCGGATTACCGCTTATCACGAAGCCGGTCACGCGGTGGCAATGTACTGCCTTCCCACCCACGACCCTGTCCATCAAATCACCATTATTCCCAGAGGCCGCTCCCTGGGCGCTACCTGGTATCTGCCGAAAGAGGACAGCAGCCACCTGACCCGCAACGAGATGTACGAGAAAATTGTAGGTCTTTTGGGCGGCCGTGTGGCAGAGGATTTGTTCCTGGGCGATATTTCCACCGGCGCATCCAACGACATTGACCGGGCTTCTTCTCTGGCGCGGGATATGGTGGGCCGTTACGGTATGTGCGAGAAAATCGGTACGATTTCCTACACCGGCGGCGATGAGCTGTTTATTGGCCGTGACTTTGAAAAGACCAAGAGCTACTCAGAGAAGGTTGCCGGTACGATTGACGATGAGGTCAAGGTACTCATTGATAAGGCCTATGACCATTGCCGCACCATCCTGACGGAAAATAAGGACAAGCTGGAAACGGTGGTTTCCTACCTGCTGGAAAAGGAAACAATGACCGGAAATCAGTTCCGCGACTGTATGGAAGGCAAGCCCATCGGGGAAGCCGAGGAAAACCCGCTTTTTGCCCATATAGAGAAACCTGAAGAATGATAGAAGCCCCCGAAACACACCGTTTCGGGGGCTAAATTTATCAATCGATATTCTGGAAGTGGTTTTTCTTACTGAAATAAGCCAGAGCGTATTCCGTAAAGGCCATAACCATAAAGATGAGGTCAATGACAGCAATGATTTCTACTTGACGGACGGTCATTTGGGGGTACACAACCATAGCGATCAGGCTGAGGAACAGCACCGTTGTGCAGATTTTGCCGGTAATCAGCGCGCCCTTAAGGATTTTGCCTTTCCTGTACAGCCAGTAGGCAGCGATAAGCTGGAAGGACTCCTTGACTACAAACAGGGCGATTACATAAAACAGCACTTGATACCGCATAGCAAGACAGACAATCAGCGTAAACTGGGTGGCCTTATCTGCGATGGGGTCCAGCACCTTGCCCACGGTGGTTATTAAATTAAAATGCCGGGCAATCTTGCCGTCAATCATATCGGTCAGGCAGGAAACCGCCAAAATTGCGCCTGCGATGTAGTAATCGGTACTGCTCTTTGCGTTCAGATAGATTACCACATAAACCGGGATCAGTAAGAGTCTGAAAAGGCTCAGCAGATTCGGGACGGTAAGTATTTCTTTTTTCCAATCCTTTATGAGTTTCATAGCCGCTTCCTCCAGGGTACACGTTCACTTTAATATTATATGCCTTTATTTTCCGCAATTCAAGTCTAATTTTGAAAAAAAGTCAAACTTTACAAAAATATCCTATTTATCCGGATTGGCGGTGTTATGGTGGGCGCTGAGGGTGAATTGCTTGGATAGGTTCTTGAAGGTATTTCGGTCTAAGTCCCCGGTTTCCGGCAGGGCATTCAGTTTTTGGAAAGCCCGGAGCGCCTCTGCGGTTTCCCGGTCTAAGATGCCGGTATGGTTCGGCTCTGGGATGGTCAGATGGAGGCCGGAGAGCCAAATGAGCATACTTTGGGTCAGGTAGAGATAGGGACTGCTTTCTCCCAATCGGAAGACCTGACCCGGCTCAAAAAGAATTTCAATCGGCTCTGTTTTGCCGATATTTACGATGGCAAGGTCGTAGATTTCTGCAACCTTATCCCAGGTTGCCTGGTCGGTCACACCGCTGACCGGCAGATTATAATACCGCTGGAAAGCGGCAACCGCGCTCATTGTGGCAGGACCGTAAATGCCGTCGGGAATGACTGCCGGGAGATAACCGCCGTCATTCGCGATGACACGCAGCATTGTCTGGAGGGAACGGACGCTTTGACCTACAAAGGATTCACCGGGCTTCATCGTACCACCTCCTGACGGACCGGGTCTTGGGTGCCCATACTTAAATCTCTGCCGGGGAATTGGGTGAGGGTTGGGGTTCTTGCATACTGCTGACGGTTTCCGTTGCCATTTCCGTTTCGTGTCCGGGCAAAGGCGGGAACAGCCTGGGCGCCGCTGACGGGGAAGGTCTCACCGCTGCGCAGCGTGGTATTTTCAATGCCCGCGTACTGCTCGTATATCGCATCCCAGGTTGCCCGGTCTACGATGCCGGTTTCCGGCAGACCGAAACGTCTTTGGGCGGCAAGAACCGCATCCCGTGTGTTATTGCCGAATATGCCGTCCACAGACAGGGAGGGAATGGCAGAAATATATTCCGAGAGGACAGAAAGCCAATACTGCAAGAGCCGCACCTTGTCACCGGAATCGCCAACCTGCAAGCCGTTTGGACTGCTCCAGTTAACGGCATAAAACTGCTGACCCTGACTGCGGAGTTCCGACAGGTCGGTAACAGCGGTATAAAGACGGACGATGGCATACCAAGTGGCTGGGCCGACAATGCCGTCGGGCGTCAGGTTGAATATTTGCTGAAAGGCGCGGACGGAGGCTTCTGTACGGCTGCCGAAAATACCGTCCACGTTGGCAATTTTGGGGATTGCGGGATAGTTTTGGGCGATGCGGTTGAGCGCGACCTGCAAAACCACCACGTTTGGCCCGGAGCTGCCCCGCTGCACCGGCGTGCCGGGGTAGGAGTTCATAAGTCCCCGCACCGGGGCGTTGGGGACGATTTCTACATTGCCGTAATAGCTGCGGAGAATTTGGTCATAGGAATAGCCCTGGCGGGCGAGATTTTCGCTGCCCCATTGACTGAGACCTTCGCAGGTGACGGTTGTGCCGTTGCAGAATTTGGCGGCCAGTGGCTCTACGAAGCCGGGGCGGCGGAGATAATCGTTGAAAAATTCATCCACCAACCGGGAGATATTCTGGAAGTAACTGCGTCCGTTGACAAAGGCCTGGTCATAGGCGGTGTTATTTGTAATGTCAAAGCTGTAACCCCGGCTGCGGTAAAATTCCGTATAGACCCGGTTGAGGGCAAAGGACACGATGGCGAGAATGTTTGCCCGGAGGGCATCCTCGTCCCAAGTAGGATATATTTCGCTGGAAGCTACATTTTTTACATAGTCCACAAAGGGGACGGTCACATTGGCGGCATTGGAAGACGGTGAACCTAAATGTACAG
>JAZOMT010000016.1:0-73027 GCA_045654085.1 Faecousia sp.
ATACGCTTGAGTTCTGCCCAATCCTTATGGTCAGTGACGGCCTTGAAGAGTTCTCCCGCTTCACAGGCAGAGCCAATGATGAGGCCTTCGCGGTGAGCCACCAATTCCGTCTTGGGAATGATGGGCACACGCTTGAAGTACTTCAGGTTGGAATCCGAAATCATCTGATACAGATTCTTCAGACCCGTTTTATTGCGGGCCAGCAGAATGATATGCTTGGGGAACCGGTTGGTGCGGCTGCCCTGCGGACGGAGTATCTCCATGTCCGCATTGATGGCCTGCAGGGTATGTACCCCCCGCTCATGGAGCATCTTCCAGAACGGGATCAGCATATAGGCCACCGTGGCCGCGTCGTCGCTGGCGCGGTGGTGGTTGAAGGCAGGCAGATCCAGATGCTCCGCCACGATGTCCAGCTTGTACTTGCCAAGGCCGGGCAGCAGGTTCTGGGCCAGAATCAGGGAGTCCACATAGGTGGGATCAAAGGGCAGGTCTGTCTTTTTGCAGCCTGCACGGATAAAGCCGATGTCGAACTCCGCGTTGTGGGCCGCCAGCGGGCGGCCGTTTACAAACTGCAGGAAGTCCGTCAAAGCATCCTTCAGAGGCGGCGCATCCTTCAGCATCGCGTCGGTAATGCCGGTGAGGCCGATGATCTCCGGTGTCAGTCGGCGGCCGGGGTTCACGAAGGTCTGGAACCGCTCGGTGATCTCGCCGTTTTTCACCACCACGGCGCCGATCTCCGTGATCTCCTCGCGGTCGACCTTCAAGCCGGTGGTCTCAATATCAAAGCAGACGAATTCATCGCCAATGGAGCAGTCCTGCTTGCCGTGGACCACCACGCGGTCATCCACATTGTTGACAAAGTAGCCCTCTACGCCGTAAAGGATTTTTATTTTACCCCCCGCGGCATGCCAGGCATCCGGAAAGGACTGCGCCACGCCGTGGTCGGTGATGGCGATGGCGGGATGGCCCCAGCGGATGGCCTGCTTGATGACCTCTTTGGTGTCGGTCAGAGCATCCATGTTGGACATTTTCGTATGTAAATGCAGCTCCACCCGCTTGTCCGGCGCAGTGTCCTGCCGTTCCTCATGCTCCGTTGCATTGACATCGTATGGATTTATCTGAATGTCCTTGCCGTCGCGGGTAGGCTCCACTTTGCCTTTGACTATCAGCCACATGCCGGACTTGACGCCGCCCTGCAGCTGCTCGGCCTCCTTGGCCGTGGCAAATTTCAGCACCGTGACGGAGCCGGTATAGTCCGTGATATCGAAGCTGACCAGCCACATACCGGGTCGGCGGGTCTCACGGGCCTCAAAGGCGAATACCTTACCAGTCACGACGGCATTGCCCATCTTCAGGTTCAGTTCCCTGATGGGCACGCTTTTTGCCTTGATCTGGTTGCCAAAGATCACCTTGCCCGCAGGCTTTGCGTCCTTGCCGCCGCCATGGGATTCCACAGGCGCAGGCTTTGGCTGAGGCGCCATGCAGGTCTGGTTGATCTCCACGCTCTCAAATCCGTAAACGCCGCAGATCGCCTCCCGCACAGCCTGCACATCGGCCGCTGCCAGTTCCTGACGGGTCAGCAGCTGCAATTTGATGGACATGGCCGCCTGATCGATACTGGCTCCGGTCAGTTCCGCGCCCGCCAGCTTCAACCGCAGCGCGGGAACGTGCTGCAGCTCGGCAAACATATCAAAAAACGGAATATTCTTTGCCATGTTTCGTTCCTTCCGTTGTGTTCTTCTCAAAGAAGCAGGGCGTGCAGTCTGTACGCCCTGCTTTCAGATATCTCGGCTTTACAGTTTCTCAATTTCTTCCATCAATGCATCCAAAAGCTTGTCTTCCGAAACCTTGTAAAGGATTTCTCCTTTCCGGAAGATCAAACCTTCTCCCCTGCCTCCGGCAATGCCGATGTCGGCAGCGGACGCTTCACCGGGGCCGTTGACGGCACAGCCCATGACTGCGACCGTGATATTCTTATCGCAGTCCATCAGCCGCCGTTCCACCGCCTCTGCCAGCGGGATCAGGTCGATGCAGGTACGGCCGCAGGTAGGACAGGCGATGAGATTCACGCCCTCTTTCCGCAGGCCTGCGGCTTTTAGAATGTCCTTTGCGGCATAGACCTCCTCTACGGGGTCGTCGGTAAGGCTTACCCGGAGGGTATCACCGATGCCGTCCAGCAGCAGAGCGCCAATGCCCATAGCGGATTTCATAAGACCCATACGGACAGGTCCTGTTTCCGTCACGCCAATGTGGAGCGGATAATCGCATTTTTCCCGGAACAGGCGGGCGGCCTTGACCATTGTAGGCACGGTGGAGGATTTCATAGACACGCAGATGTCGTAGAACCCAAATTTTTCCAAAAGGGCGATGTGCTGGAATGCGCTTTCCACCAAGGCTTCTGCTGTGGGGTGACCGTACTTTTCCAAGAGTTTCTTATCCAAGCTGCCACCGTTAACACCGATGCGGATAGGGATTTTCTTTTCCTTGCAAACCTTCACCACCGCTTCCACCCGGTCTTCCCCGCCGATATTGCCGGGGTTGATGCGGATTTTTGCGGCGCCGCCCTCAGCAGCCAAGATGGCAAGCCTATAATCAAAATGGATATCCGCCACCAAAGGGAGCGGCGATTGCTTACATATTTCTGCGAAGGCTTCCGCTGCCGCCTTATCCGGCACGGCAAGACGGGCAATCTGGCAGCCGGCGGCAGCCAATGCCCGAATTTGGGCGAGAGAACCTTCAATATCCGTGGTTTTTGTATTAAGCATAGATTGGATGGCCACCGGGGCGCCGCCACCGATAGGCACATTTCCAACCAGAATTTGCCGTGTCATAGGTTTTACCTCACAAATAACTGAAATACATCCTTAAAGAGAATCACACCCATCAGGATGAGAAGCAATACCATACCCACGCCGTGGATATAGCCCTCGTACTTGGGATCCAACTTCTTTCTGGTAATCTTTTCGATGGCAACCGTCAGCAAAAGGAAGAGCGCTCTGCCACCATCTAATGCCGGAATAGGCAGCAGATTCATAACTGCCAAATTGATTGCCAGCATTGCGCCAAAGGAGAGCATAGTATAGATGGCATCCAACGTAGTCTCTGCGCTGGCGGCGGTGTCAGACATAACGCCTACAATACCAACAGGCCCCATAAGGTCACCCAGCCCTGCGTCACCGGAGAAAAGCATCTGCAGGCTAAGCCGGACAGTACGTATCATATTGACGGCATTATTCCACACATTCTCCACCTTTTTGCCGAAGGTGTATTTCTCTGTGCCGAAGGAAAAGCCGTAGCGCATACCGGTAGTGCCATCCTCGTTGGGGAATTCGTGTTTTTCCATCAGGTAATCGTTAAAGAAGAGCTTTTGACCGCCTCGCTCTACCACGATGTCGTGTTTTTCACCGGGTTTAATGGCGAGAATCATAGAAAAGTCGCCGTGGACGTAGATTTTTTCACCGTCTATCTCCAGAAAACGGTCGCCAATCTGCAGGCCGCCATCGTGTACGATGGTACAGCCCGGCTCTACCTCGGCAATTACCGGAGAAATATATTCCTTTGCAGGCGCAAGGCAGATAGCAATCAGCACCACGCCGGTGACAAAGTTCATAAAAGCCCCTGCCACCAAGATAATAAGACGCTTCCACGGTGCTGCTTTCTGGAAGGAACGGGGATTGTCCGTATCCGCATCCTCGCCCTCCATAGCGCAGTAACCGCCGATGGGAATACAGCGCAGAGAGTAGGTGGTCTCCCCTACCTTCTTTTTGAAGATGGCAGGGCCCATAAACAGGGCAAATTCATTGACCTGCACACCGGAGAGCTTTGCCGCCACAAAGTGCCCTAGTTCGTGGATGAAAATTAAAAAGCTGAAAAGTAAGATTGCAAATAAAATGGTCATAGCGTTCCTCGTTTAAGAAATTTGATTGCGGACGGATTCTCTTGCAAGGCGGTCTGCCTCCAAAATCTCCTCTAAAGTGGGGTTTTCCACAAAGGGAACCTCCCGCACCGCCTGAGAAACCAGACGGTAAATATCGTAAAAGCCGATTTTATCCTCCAAATAAAGAGCAACGGCTTCTTCGTTGGCGCCGTTCATTGCCGCGCAGCTATTGCCGCCCTTTTGGGCACAGTCCCGAGCAAGTTGCAAGCAAGGGAACGCTTCCATATCGGGCGCGGCAAAGGTCAGCGCGCCGCAGGTGGTTAAATCCAGCTTGGGAACAACGCAGTCGCATCTTTGGGGATAGGTCATGGCAAGCTGAATAGGAAGCCGCATATCCGGCGCGCCAAGCTGCGCCATCACGCCGCCGTCTACAAGCTCCACAAGGGAGTGGACAATGCTCTGCCGGTGAATGAGTACATCCACCTGAGAAAGGGGCAGGTCGTAAAGGCGCATTGCCTCAATGACCTCCAAGCCCTTATTCATAAGGGTAGCGCAGTCGATGGTGATCTTTGCGCCCATTTTCCAGTTAGGATGGCGCAGCGCATCGGCTTTGGTCACCTTGCTGAGCTGTTCCTTATCCATCCCGTAAAACGGACCGCCGGAGCAAGTAAGGAGAATTCGCTTGATTTCTTTCTTCGCTCCAACACCCATCAGGCATTGGAAAATGGCGGAATGCTCGGAGTCTACGGGGATAATTTCCGCGCCGTATTTTTTCGCTTCCGCCATCACAAGCTCACCGGCGCAGACCAAAGTTTCCTTATTGGCAAGACCGATCCGCTTTCCTGCGCGGATGGCGGCAAGGGTGGGCTTTAAGCCGACCATACCCACCACCGCGGTGATAACGCAGTCAGCAGCTTCGATTGTAGCGGCGCGGATAAGTCCCTCCTCACCCCAATAAACCTCAGTAGGCAGATGGGCAATGGCGGTTTTCAGTTCCTTTGCTGCCGCCTCCGTTGCCATAACGGCAATTTGGGGGCGATATTTTTCACATTGCTCTACCATCCGATCCACACTGGTGCCGGCAGTCAGCGCCGCCACGCTAAGACCCAGATGGTCAATAATATCCAAGGTCTGCCGACCGATAGAGCCGGTAGAACCCAGTATACTCACACATTTTATCATATTACATCACCACGGGAATAAGAAGCAGAAGCGCTTCTGTCAAGGGAGCAACCACAGTTGTGGAGTCAAAGCGGTCCAAAATACCGCCGTGACCGGGGATGAGATTGCCGTAGTCCTTAATACCGGTCTGCCGCTTGATGGCAGAGAAGCTCAAATCGCCAAAAACGCCTGCCATAGCGCCCAAGATACCGTAAATAACAGCGTAGAAGTAATTGACCTGCAGTTTAAAGCCAAACTGCATAATCAGACAGTAAACGACCATTGCCAGTACTGTCATCAGCACGCCGCCAATAACACCCTCCACAGTCTTATTGGGGCTGACCACAGGGGCAAGCTTGTGCTTGCCGAAGAAACGGCCTGCAAAATATGCGCCCGTATCAGACACCATTGCAAGAATAAAGGGAATAAACACCAGATAAATGCCCTTTTCCGTGGCATAAATGCGAACAACCGCAGAAAACAGGAACGGCACCACCATACCTGCCATAAAGGTCACCGCCACGGATGTATAGGGCATTTTCCCCTTGGAAAGCAGCAGCTCCATATACACAAGCGCTGCAAAAATAAGGATACCCATCAGCGCAAAGGCGTAAACCTGCCCGAAAAAACTCCATAATGGCACAATAAAGGCAAATATCATTGCATAAATCGTCAGCCGGGTATGTGTCACCAATTTCGTGCCCTGCATCAACTCATAAGCTCCAATGGCTGCCATCAGACCGAACAGCACCGCAGTGCAGACCTTGGGCAGCACTAAAACGATAAAGAGCAGCAACGGCAGCAGCACCACCGCAGCCAGTATTCTGGTTTTCATTCTTACGCACCTCCAAAACGGCGATTGCGGCTGTGATATTCCCGGATTGCCCTATCCAAGTCCTCCCCGGTAAAATCCGGCCACAGCACGTCCATAAACACATACTCCGAATAGGCAGACTGCCAAAGGAGGAAATTGCTCGTCCGCTTCTCTCCCGAGGGGCGAATAATCAGCTCCGGGTCCGGCACACCGCAGGAATATAAGTAGCCGGAAAGCAATTCCTCCGTCAAATCCTCGGGCTGATATTTCCCGGCGGCCACATCAACAGCAAATGCCTTGGCTGCCCGTACCAGTTCGTCTCTGCCTCCGTAATTAAAGCAGAAATTCACCTGCCGCTCATCAAAGCAAGCAGAGCGCTCCTCCGCCTCCCGGCATCTTGCCTGCAGATCGGGAGAAAGGCGGGAAAGGTCACCGAAAAACCGGATGCGGCAACGGACAGACTCCAGATCTGCCAGCGCTTCATCTAAGTATTTTCCCATCAGCTTCATAATGCCTGCCACTTCCTCCTCAGAGCGCTTCCAGTTCTCTGTGGAAAAGGCGTAGACCGTCAGATACTGCACGCCCAAGTTCCGGCAATGCTCCGCAATCCGGCGAAAAGTCTCGCCGCCGGCTGCGTGACCGGCAGAGCGCGGCAAGCCTCTTTTCTTTGCCCAGCGGCCGTTGCCGTCCATAATAATGGCAATGTGACGGGGTGGGGGCAGTATTTCCTTTTGCTTCTTAAAAAGTGCCATAATAGACCCCTTCTTTTCAGATTAGGACGGGGGTGCTGTTGCCAACACCCCCGTGTTTTTTAGATTGCCATCAGTTCCTTTTCCTTGGCTGGCAGGGCGTCGTCCACCTTCTTCGTGTACTTGCCCAGCAGATCCTGCAGGTCCTTTTCGGCAGTCTTCTGGTCATCCTCGGTAATCTCGGATTTCTTCTTCAGGTTCTTTACGTAGTCCATACCGTCACGGCGGATGTTACGCATTGCCACCTTGGCGTCCTCTGCGTACTTCTTGACCTGCTTAGTGAGGTCTTTACGACGCTCCTCGGTCAGCTGGGGGAAGATCAGGCGGATCACACGGCCGTCGTTCTGGGGGTTAATGCCCAGATCGGAAACAAGGATTGCCTTTTCAATGTCACGCAGCAGCTTGGTATCCCAGGGCTGGATGACGAGGGTACGGGCATCGGGAGAGGAAATGGTTGCAACGCCGTTCAAGGGAGTCTCGCTACCGTAGTACTCTACAGTGATGCGGTCCAGTACCTTGGCGTTGGCGCGACCGGCGCGGACTGCGCCGAAGTTCTCACCCAGCACCTCTAAGGTCTTATCCATCTTTCTTGCGTATTCAGTAAAATCTACCTTCATATCTTTATGCCTCCTTAACAGTAGTTCCAATTTTTTCACCGCATACAACGCGGATAATGTTTTCCGGGTCTTTCAGCGCGAAGCAGATAAGTGTAGCGTGGTTGTCCATCGCCAAAGTCATTGCCGTGGAGTCGGTAGCCTTCAGGTGACGGGCGAGCACCTCGTCGTAGGTCAGCTCGTCGAACTTTACGGCTGCGGGGTCAATATTGGGGTCAGCAGAGTAGATGCCATCCACATTCTTTGCCATCAAAATGGCATCCGCTTCGATTTCCACGCCCCGGAGTACCGCGCCGGTATCGGTGGAAAAATAAGGATGGCCTGTACCGCAGGCAAAGATGACAACTTTGCCCTCGTTTAAGTAGCGGTCTGCCAAATCCCGGGTAAAATACTCCGTAAACTTGGGCATTTCCACAGCAGAGAGTACTCTCGCGTCCACACCGTGCTGGGAAAGGGCATCCGCCACCGCGATAGAGTTCATAGCCGTTGCCAGCATACCCATAGAGTCTGCGTGGGAGCGCTGCATTTTATCCGCGCCGTCCTTCACGCCCCGCCAGTAGTTACCGCCGCCGATGGTGATGCCGATTTGGACACCCATATCTACGCACTTTTTGATGGTGCGGCAGACAGTATGGAGAATTTCAAAATCAATGCCACGGCGAAGATCGCCGGCCAGCGCTTCACCGCTGAGCTTCAGGAGAATTCTTTTGTATTTAATCTGGGACACGAATATCCTCTCCTCTCTATACTCCCTCTATTCTATAATAAGAAAGCCAAATTGACAACTAAAATTTCTCTAAATTCGTAAATTGTTTTCATCTTTTTTACCGTATGCATATTTTCCGGGAAAATTATGTATTTTCAGTTGCAAAACGCGGAAATATCATTTATAATAAATCGTGATTTTTTACTGAAAAGAGGTATAAATAATGGCTGAAATGACCGAAAGCAAAAATTTCATTCACGCCTTTATTGAAGAAGATATTGCCGAAGGCGGCCGCTATGCCGGCAAGACCGTCCACACCCGGTTCCCGCCGGAGCCTAACGGTTATCTCCACATTGGCCACTGCAAGGCGCTGATTATTGATTTTGGCACTGCAGAGAAGTTCGGCGGTCTGTGCAATCTGCGTATGGACGACACTAACCCCACCAAGGAAGATGTGGAATTCGTAGAGGCCATCAAAGAGGACATTCACTGGCTGGGCTTTGACTGGGGCGACCGTTTCTACTATGGCTCCGACTATTTTGAAAAGGACTACGAGTACGCGGTAGAGCTTATCAAAAAAGGTCTCGCCTATGTCTGCGAGCTGACCCCTGAGCAGGCAAAGGAGATGCGCGGCGACCTGAACACCCCCGCTGTCTCCCCCTATCGTGACCGTCCCATCGAGGAAAGCCTTGATCTGTTTGAAAGAATGCGAAACGGTGAATTTGAGGATAATAAGTATACACTGCGGGCGAAGATCGACCTTGCCTCCGGCAATTTCAATATGCGTGACCCGGTGATTTACCGTATCCGCCATATGCATCACCATCGTCAGGGCGATAAGTGGTGTATCTACCCTATGTACGACTTCGCCCACCCCATTCAGGATGCCCTTGAGGGTATCACCCACTCCCTGTGCTCCTTGGAGTTTGAAAACCACAGACCCCTTTATAACTGGGTTGTAGAAAATGTTTCCGTGCCCCACACACCCCGGCAAATTGAGTTTGCGAGATTGGGTATCGACCACACCGTCCTCTCCAAGCGGAAGCTGAGAGCGCTGGTGGAAAACGGTTATGTATCCGGCTGGGATGTCCCCCGGATGCCCACCCTTTGCGGTCTCCGCCGCCGTGGCTATACCCCCGCCGCCATCCGCAATTTCTGTGACCGTGTTGGCGTTGCCAAAAGCCCCAATACCATCGAGTACGGCTTCTTGGAGTACTGCCTCAGGGAGGATCTGAACGAGACCGCCCAGCGCGTGATGGCCGTATTAAAGCCCGTAAAGCTGACCATTACCAACTATCCTGAGGGTCAGAGCGAGACCTTCGAGGTAGAGAACAACCCCAACGATCCTGAGGCAGGCACACGCACTATTACCTTCTCCCGGAATCTGTGGATTGAAGCAGATGATTTCCTGGCCGAGCCTGTGCCCAAGTATAAGCGGCTGTTCCCCGGCGGTCCTGAATGCCGCCTGAAGGGCGCATACGTCATCTCCTGTACCGGCT
The DNA here is from genome assembly GCA_045654085.1 of Faecousia sp. Taxonomy (GTDB): domain Bacteria; phylum Bacillota; class Clostridia; order Oscillospirales; family Oscillospiraceae; genus Faecousia. The sequence continues at coordinate 9,421 of JAZOMT010000016.1, forward strand.
GTGTTACCGATGAAGACGGCAATGTAGTAGAAGTGCTTGCCACCTACGATCCTGACTCCAAGGGCGGTGACCCCGCTGACGGACGGAAGATTAAGGGCGCAACCATCCATTGGGTGGACGCTGAGACCTGCGTGGATGCGGAGGTCCGTCAGTACAGTAACCTCTTTGACGATCCCGATCCCGATGCTGCCGGCAAGGATTTCCTCGCCTGCCTGAACCCCAATTCTTTGGAAGTTCTCACCGGCTGTAAGGTAGAAAAGTCACTACAAAACGCCAAAGCGCCTGCGTCCTATCAGTTTATGCGTCTTGGCTATTTCTGCCCGGACAGCAAGGATTGCACGCCTGACCATTTGGTCTTTAACCGCAGCGTCAGCCTAAAGGATAGCTTCAAGCCCAGCAAGTAAGAGAGAAAGCCGCCCATACGGGCGGCTTTTTTATTGGATAACGGTCAAATTTCAGCCTTTTCTTCCTGCTTTTTCTTTTTCACTTTCCGGGTCGCGTAAGTATAGGCGCTGAATACCGCTGCCGCACAGGTAGCAATAATGATTGCAGGCAGGAAATCCTGCTTATCTTGTTTGCCGTCTGTTACAGGCAGGTCTGTGGGGGGATTTTTTGCCGCCTCCAACCGAACATAGTAGTCATCCAGCACGTCTCGCAGTGAGCCTATGGAGGAGGCTATGTAATCGTTCGGCGCGCCGGCAGGCGCAATTCGGTAATTATAGGCAGCGGAGTAGCTGTAGGCGATATCCAAAAGAAGCTGTTCGCAGTTTCTCGGGGCTGCAATCTCCATGCCGATTCCCGGACCACCGGAATGGTAGCCAATGGGAATGGTAATTTCCGGCAATTTTGCCGATGCGGCAAGAACACGGCAATTGTTAATCAGTACCTGCTTGGTATCATCAAAAACATACCAGTACTCCCCGTTTTCGTCTGTACCGGTTTTCAGCGGTGTGGACAGATAGGTAGGAAAGATCAGCGCGGAAAGGTTATTTTGGGCGAGAACATCCAGATACGCCTCATAATACTTTTTCTTGGCGCTTTCTGTGGTTGCCGCGCTGGCAAGAGAGAAAATGTTTGTAAAAGAAACCTCTACCACCTCCGCGCCGCAGGCTTTCAGCTCCTCCACTGCCCGGGCAAAGACTGCCGCCACCTCATCATCAATATAGGCATCTGTCCGATAGCTGTCCAGTCGGGTGGCATAGGTCAGTTCCTTGACAATGCCCAGCCGCAGACCCTTGAGGGCATCCTTATTCAGGTTTTCTGTATATTGGTATTCCCCGGCTGTCAGTACATCCATCATAACCGACAGATCGGAAGCGCTGCGGGTAATCGCGCCTACGGTATCTCTTGTGCTGTTATACAAGATTACGCCCTCACGGGGAACCAAACCAAAGGTAGGCCGCAGAGAAAAGCAGCCCGCCAGCGCTGCCGGGAATCGGAGCGAGGAATTGGTGTCCGTACCCAAGGAAGCAGCGGCAAAGTTCAGCGACACCGCTGCCGAAGAACCGCCGGAGGAGCCACCCGGAGAATAGTATTGGTTATAGGGATTTTTGGTCTCCCCTACCGCATCGCTTTTGGACCAGTGGGCATTACGGGCATCTTTACACATATTGGTCTTTGCCAAAATCACCGCGCCTTCATCCAAAAGTCGCTGTACCGCCACCGCATTGTCCGCAGCTATCTGACTGTCTTGCTTTTTATGCCCGTTGGTAGTGTGTACGCCCTTTACGTCAATATTGTCTTTGATGACAATGGGGATACCAAAGAGAAGTCCCTCCCCTTTCCCCTCCTTAAGCTGGGCGTCCCGGGCATCTGCCTGCGCCAGCGCATCATCGCAGATGGTGATAAAGCAGTTATATGGCCCATTATATGCGTTAATGCGCTGCAGATAGTATTCTGTCAGCTCCCGGCTGGTAACCACGCCTTCCAGAATTGCCTCCCGAATTGTGGCGATATCCGCCTCATAAAGGCCGGAGAGGACAGCATTCTTGTCAACCTCCACCACAGCCTCTTCTCCCCGTACAGAGACCGGCAGAAAGCAAATGAAAAGGCTCAGCAGCAAACTCAATGCAGTCAGCTTTCGAAACATAGTTTTCACACTCTCTTTCTGTGTCTTATTATACACCTGTCCGGTACGGATTGCAACCCAAATGCACCGCAAAGGCAAAACCCTCTTGTGTTGAATACCCAGACGTGTTATACTGAAAGAAAACGGAAAAGAGGGATTCTATGCAATACCGTAAACACGGCAATACCGGCATCCACATCTCTGCGCTGGGCTTCGGCTGTATGCGCCTGCCCGAATATCAGGACGAAAAGGGCGATTGGCACGTAGAGCAGGAAAAGGTAACCGAAATGCTCCTGCGCGCTTATGAATTGGGCGTAAACTATTTTGACACAGCGCCTTACTATTGCCACCATAATAGCGAGAGCGCCATCGGCAAGGCACTAGCCCCCATTCGGGACAAGGTCTATATCTCCACAAAATGCGATGTAAGCAAGGTTTCCAGCGCCGATGAATATGAGGCGCGGCTGGAGGAAAGTTTGCAAAAGCTTGGTACCGATTACGTAGATTTCTACCATTTTTGGGGCATTAACCAAAAAGAATTTGATGAGATCATTGTGCCGCTGGGTCTTTTGGAACGAGCAAAGGAACTGAAAGCGAAGGGCAAAATCCGCCACATCTCCTTCTCCTTCCACGATAAGCCCGAGGCACTGAAGCACATCATCGACAATGGCGATGGCTTGGAAACGGTACTGCTGCAGTATAATTTACTTGACCGCGCCAACGAGGAAATGATCGACTATGCCGCCCAAAAGGGACTTGGTGTGGTGGTTATGGGTCCTGTAGGCGGCGGTCGGCTGGCTGCGCCCACGGAGCTTTCTCAGAAGCTGGGCAGCGGAGACCTGCACACCTATGAGCTGGCATTACGATTTGTATTAGGGAACAAAAACGTCTGCTGCGCCTTGTCCGGTATGCAGACAGTAGAAATGGTGGAACAGAATACCGCCATCGCATCCCTTCCCGAGCCAATGAGCGAGGAGCAGTGGAAAAAGGTTGGCGATTCCTTGGAAAATCTCAAGAAATTCTCCGAGCTGTACTGCACCGGATGCGCCTACTGTCAGCCCTGCCCCAAGGGCATTAACATCCCCAAGATCTTTCAGGCTTATACTTACCATAATGTTTACGGTCTTTCTGAACTGGCAAAGAAAACCTACTTAAATTACATTAACAATGAAGAGCATCCTGGCGCAACCGCTGCAGACTGCATTAGCTGCGGCCAGTGTGAGGACAGCTGCCCCCAGCATTTACAGATTCGGGAACTTCTGCAAATGGTGGACGAGAAATTGACAGCGCTGTAAAACCAATTAACAATTATAACCGCGCCACATCCCCTCCCCCGGGGGGAGGGTGGCCGAGCGAACGCGAGGTCGGGTGAGGAATGCGGGCAATAAACGATAGATTTGTACAATGGTTAGACATCCCACAGTGTCTCAGATTTCGCCATTCCTCATCCGCCCCTTCGGGGCACCTTCCCCCCGGGGGAAGGGATTTTATGGAGCAATACCGTAACTCTTCATTACTCACTAATAAAAAATGCACCCCGTGGGGGTGCATTTTTTATTTCTTGATCTGCGCTTGCAGGTGCATAGAAAGGACCGCAAGAGATGTCGCCATATTTTCGTTTTGCACCAAGATGCCCTCCGGTACTTCCAAATGGGTGGGGGCAAAATTCCAGATTGCCTTAATGCCACAATCGATCAGTTGGTCGCAGACCTGCTGGGCAGCAGGGGCTGGAACGGTGATAATCCCCATCAGCACATTTCGGGACTGGCAAAATTCCGGCAAGGCGGAAATCGGTAAAACAGGCTTTCCCTCGGCTTCCGTCCCAAAGGGCGCTGCATCAAAGGCTGCCAGAATATTGAGGCCGTAGGCATCAAATCCGCTGTATCCCAAAAGAGCCTGCCCCAGCTTGCCTGCACCTACCAGAATGGCATCGGTGGTGTTATCATAGCCTAAAAAGCTGCTGATATCCTCCATAAGCGCAGTACGCTCGTAGCCTATCTTAGGTCTGCCGCCGTCGGATACTGCCGCCAAGTCCTTACGGACCTGTACTTCGCCCATATCCAGCGCCATTGCAATGGCGGTAGCAGAGATATACTGTACATCCAGTCCCTTCAAATAGGAAAGATAACTGGGCAGCCGTTTCAGCACAGCCTTGGAAATTTCTTTTCTGTCCATCAGGTATTCTCCTTTCGATACAGAAATATATCGATAAACTTTTGTATCGATTGTAGCACATATTTTTCCATTTAGCAAGAGGTTATGCTGGTTTGGCGGAGAATTTCCTTTTTTAGCCGTCCCATAATTCGTTTTTCCAGCCGGGATATGTAGGATTGGGATATCCCCAGTTTGATTGCCACTTCCTTTTGCGTCAGTTCCTGATAGCCGTAAAGGCCGAAGCGAAGGGTGACGATTTCCTTCTCCCGGTCAGGAAGCTGCCGGACCGCGCAGCGCAGCAGGTGCAGATCCACCGCATCCTCCAAGGGGCGCAAAATCATATCCTCTTCCGTACCCAAGACATCAGACAGAAGCAGCTCATTGCCATCGTAATCCATATTAATTGGCTCATCCAAAGAAATCTCTGTTTTTTGGCAGGCTATTTTCCGGATGTGCATTAAAATTTCGTTCTCAATACACCGGGAGGCGTATGTAGCAAGCTTGATGTTCTTATCACGCCGGTAAGTGCTGACGGCCTTCATAAGGCCGATGGTGCCAATGGAAATTAAGTCCTCTAAATTGACTCCGGTATTTTCAAACCGCCTTGCAATAAAGACCACAAGCCGCAGATTGTGCTCCACCAATAAATCTCTCGCCGAATCGTCCCCCCGTTCCAAATCTTCCAGCGCCTGCTCCTCTTGCCTGCCCTTTAGTGGCGGCGGCAGGATATCCGCGCCGCTGATATAATGCACGCTTTGCGGTGGGATGAATCCAATTTTTACTAAGAATGTGAAAAGCTTATCCATCATAAGACCCCTCCTGTTAATGCCTGATATTCCGTGTTTTCTCCCAAACCCTCCGGAGCAAAGGCCACCGTCCGTGCGCCCTGCCAAGAACCGATCCTTACATTTTGCAAACGGAGCGCCAAAAGCATTCCCCCTTTTTGCCCCACCGCCCGGTAAGGTACAAGGCATAATCCCGGCATTTTCCCGATTGTGCCCACCGGGTCCCGCAGTTCCTCTGCCGTCAGTCCCGTCAAGCGCACCGCGGAAGCAGGTCCAATGATAAGTACCGGCTGACCGGTGATGGGGTCTCGGAGAGAATTTCCAGTATCACAAAGGGCGGTAAGCGTAACTTTATTATTCCCGCAAGTAAGCTCAACTGGGAGAAACTCCTTCCCGATTTTCCCTCGAAAGCCGAAAATGCAAAGGAATCCCACTGCTGCCGCAGCCCCTAAAACCCCCAAAAAGCTCCCCTTGCTGCCGCCCATTGCTACGCCTCCCAGCGCCATACTGAGAAGGTAGAAAAGAAATATCCTACGCAATGCGTTTCTGTGAAATCCAAAGGCAATACCGCCCATAATAAGGAGAGAAACTGTTCGCCAAAGGGTGTTTCCCAAGAAAGAAAAACCAGGCATTAGCGTGGCGATACCGTAGACTGCGCCAAAAGCAGCGGCAAGGGCGGCCCTTGCTTTATTGGGCGGATAACCACCCAAGCGATTTGTGCCGAGAAGTAACAAGAAATCCACAAAAAAGTTCAGAAAAAGCAGGATATCCAAGTAAACTACCACATTTCCCCCTCCCTTCCGTGCTTATAGCATACCGGGACAGGCACAAAAATGCAGTCGGTTTCCTGCCTGTATTCTCCTCCGAAAACCGCCTGAAGAACTCCCACTTCTCCCCTTTTTGATCCCCAAACAAAAAATACGGCAGCTGAAAAAATCAGCTGCCGCTATTTTCTGTCGATTGTTCCTGAGATAAAATTTGCCGGATATTTTTCTCCGCTTTAAAACGGGGCGTCATAATCTCGTGACCGCAGCCCATACACCGGAGGCGAAAATCCGCGCCAACTCTAAGCACCAGCCACCGTTTCTCACCGCAGGGGTGCTCTTTTTTCATCACCAAGATGTCGCCAAGCTTCACATTCATTTTTTGCCCCCCTTAACGATTTCCCAGTACTGCTTCGCCGCTTGTTCCAGCTTATTGTTGCCGTACTCGTAGTAAGTCGTGCCAACCAATTCGTCGGGCAAATATTGCTGTTGCACCCAGTTTCCGGGGTAATTGTGAGGATACTGATAGTTTTGAGGGCGTTCCTGGGTGTAGGTATCTGCGTGGACATTTTGCAGATGCCGGGGGAAATCCCCCACCTTGCCCTTTTGCACATCAGAAAGGGCGGCATCCAGGGCAACGTGACCGGAGTTGGATTTCGGGGAGGTTGCCATCAGGATCGCCACATCTCCCAAGGGAATCCGGGCTTCCGGCATACCCAGCATCAGCGCCGCATCTACGGCAGACTTCACGATAGGAATAATCATAGGATAGGCAAGACCCACATCCTCTGCCGCGATGACCATCAGCCGGCGGCAAGCCGCCTGCATCTGCCCCGCTTCCAAAAGCCGGGCTAAGTAATGCACAGCCGCATCCGGGTCGGAGCCACGGATGGATTTTTGCAGGGCAGAAAGAAGGTCGTAAAAGTTGTCCCCTGCCCGGTCAGCCCGCATCGCGCTCTTTTGGGTCACCATCTGGGCATCGGCGAGTGTTAGCGTCAGAACACCATCCTTGGGCTGGGAGGCAGAAAACAGTACCTCAATGGCGTTGAGCGCTTTTCGCACATCGCCGCCGCAAGCCCCTGCAATGTAGCTTAGCGCGCCCGGCTCCTCCACCGCCTTCACACCGTTTCTTTCCTCCAAAAATTTCACCGCCCGGTCGATGGCCTGCCGGGAGGCAGAGGCATCCAGCTGCTTAAATTCAAAGACCGTGCTTCGGCTGAGAATGGCGTTAAAAACGTAAAAATAAGGGTTTTCCGTGGTGGACGCAATGAGCGTAATTTTGCCGTTTTCAATGTGTTCCAGCAGGGACTGCTGCTGCTTTTTATTAAAGGACTGAATCTCGTCCAAGTAAAGCAGTACACCATTGGGCGCCATAAAGGTATCCAATTGCGCAACGATATTTTTAATATCCGCTGTGGAAGCAGTGGTAGCGTTGAGGGTATAAAGGGTACGGTTGGTCTGCTTGGCAATGATGCTGGCAACGGTGGTTTTTCCCGTACCGCTGGGGCCGTAGAAAATCATATTGGGAATATGCCCCGACTCCACCAGCCGGCGCAAAATCGCGCCCTCCCCTAAAATATGGCTCTGTCCGTAAACTTCGTCAAGGGTTTCCGGGCGAAGAATATCCGCAAGGGGCTGATACATACGACCCCTCCTTTCTCAATTACATAAAGGTTGCCACATCAGGGATGGCAGGCTCGCAAGGTTGAATAGAAACCGCTGTCAGCACGGGACCCATCGTATCCCCAAACAGGGTATGGACTTCCGCAGAAACGGTGGCTTCCACCATAATCCAAGACCGTGGCTCTAGCTTTTCCGCGCCGGGGAATTTACAGGGTACACCGCAAAACTGAATATCGTCCTCACAGCAGGTCATCACAAACCGGCCGGGAGCGAACATTCCCTCCTTGAAGCGACGAAGCTTTGCCACCTGCGCCTTGAAGACCACGGTCTTTCCGTGGTACTTCTGCGGCTCTTCGGAGGCATCCCGATACCACAGCGCATAGTCCCGATCCTCAATTTTAATGACCGGGGCGTTCACATCAAAGGGCAGCGGGTCTTCAATCTCGTCAAACTGGGTACTGCCGTCGGTATAATCGTACAAAATGTCGGTGCCGCGGGAGGCAGCCCGGACAATCTTATGGTAAGGCATCACGTCTGCGCCGGGTTTCAGACGGTTAAAGACTACCATCTGCGCGCCCATCAGCTTGTCCATCATCAGATTACGCATATTGGCATTGTAGGAAATAAAGGTGGTGCTGTCAGCAAACATCACTTCCTGGGCAACCTCCCAATTCTGAGGGAGCTTGCTATAAAAGCTGCCGACTAACTGCATTCCGTTCAACTCTGCTACCACACGTTCCGCCTTGTGCTTTTTTTGCAGGGAAAGCAGCTGCTCCGGGGTAATGGTAGTCTGGTCTACCACTTCTAAATAGACATTTTGGTGGGGATAAGCGGAGAGATCGTACTCCTCGTCACCCTCCTCGCAGATGAGCAGCAGTGTCCGCTCGCCTGCATTGAAGCGGGGGTCGCAGAGGGTTTCCTGAATAAATTTGGTTTTACCGGAATCCAAAAAACCGGTAAATACATATACGGGAATGGCCTGCATACTTACACCCCAAACAAACTTCTAATCTTTGCTTCGTCAATCTTCGCGCCGATGACGCAAAGCTTACCGGTGACGGCAGCCGCGCCTGCGCGGATATTATGCTCGTCGGGCACATAGTCAAAGTGGAGCCAATTGCCGTCCGCGCCGGGGACAATGCCCTTTGCGCGGAGAACTACGCCACATTCGCCCGCATCGAAGCTGTGGAGAATGGTGTGCAGCTCGCTTTCGGTGAACTTCTTGGCGGTTTCCACACCCCAAGCGGTAAAGGCTTCATCTGCGTGATGGTGATGATGGTCGTGGTGGTCGTGGCCGCAAGAGCAATGACCATCCTCGTGGTGATGATGGTGGTGTTCCTCATGGTCGTGACCGCAGCAGCAATGGCCATCTTCGTGATGATGATGGTGGTGTTCCTCGTGGTCGTGACCGCAGCAGCAGCCGTCTTCGTGGTGGTGATGGTGATGTTCGTGGTGATGCTCGTGTCCACAGCAGCAACCATCTTCGTGGTGGTGATGGTGGTGCTCGTGATGGTCATCCTGTAGCTGCTGCATAAAGGCGGCAATGGTATCTGCGCCCTCCATCGCATCGGCAAGCTGCTTTCCGGTCAGCTCCTCCCAAGGGGTTGTGATGACGGTGCAGGTGGGATTGATCTCCCGAATGCGATCAGCAGCATCCTTCAGCTTCTCCGGGGCGATGCCGGCAGTACGGGAGAGGATGATGGCATTGGCAGACTGAATTTGGTTATTGTAAAACTCACCGAAATTGCGCATATAGCTCTTTACCTTGGTAGCATCCGCGACGGTGACCTTATAAGAGACCTCTGCGCCTTCCACCTTTTCCACCGCGCCAATAACATCGGACAGCTTACCCACGCCGGATGGCTCGATGATAATCCGGTCAGGCGCATAATCCGTAAGCACCTGCTCCATTGCTTTGCCGAAATCGCCGACGAGAGAGCAGCAAATACAGCCGGAATTCATTTCCCGGATTTCTACGCCTGCTTCCTGCAAAAAGCCACCATCAATGCCGATTTCGCCAAATTCGTTTTCAATCAGCACAATTTTCTGCCCGGCATAAAACTCCCGAAGCATTTTTTTAATCAGTGTAGTCTTTCCCGCGCCCAAAAAGCCGGAGTAAATATCGATTTTAGTCATAAAGGCATACCTTCCTTATTATTTTCGTATTTTTTATTATAGCACTTTCTTTCGAAAATGACAACCAAAAATTACAATTCTCTTCGACAGCTTTCCCTTGAAAAGCTGTCCTTTTTCCAATTACCATAGTTTCAGGCGGACATTCTTCCCCGAATGCGACAAACCGCCCAAAAAAGGGACTTGCTACGAAAAGTAACAAGCCCCATTTTTTATGCGACAAAGATGCTTTGGATATTATGGTACTTTCTTGCTCCGCCAAGAAAGTACCCAAAGAATGCGGCATAGGGGAGGATTTGAGTTGTTTGCTCCCGCAAACAAAGCCACCTCCCCTATGTACCCCTCCAGGCCCGCCACGCCGGAAGATAAGAAAAATGTTTCGGTGCTGTAAGGGATTGTCCCCTTTGGAATCCCCGGTGCGGCAGTACAATTTTGCACTTAGGTTTATCCATTCCCTTTTTTCTAAAAAGGCTTGCATTTGTCGCGGCCAGGTGCTATGATAAGGATGCCAAACAAATCTAAATAACGCAAAGTCGGTACACCCTTATTGTTTTTATAGGGGTAGTATACCCTTTTTACATTCAGGACAAGATGAATTTGCTAAAAATGCAACTCCACTTGGACTGGATTAAAGGTGCTACCTTTTTTGCGTTTAAGATTTGTTTGGCGACAATCGGGGTTGCGTTTTTAAGTGCGCTGACTTCGGTTGGCGCACTTTTTTATTTTCCCGGAAAGTGCGCCAATAGTCTAAAGAAAGAGAGGTTAAATACAGAGGGAACGCATACTTAAACGAAAAGCTATAAAAGCCTTTCAAATTAGTAAGTATTATGAGAAGTAAAAGGAGAATACACTATGAACAAAAGAAAAGTATTTACTACGTTTATCACTGTAATCGTTTTGCTCGTATTTGTTGTTGGAATGGCAACAATTGTCAGTGCTGAGGCTGTTAGTGATGCAAGCATTGCTGCTAATGACGAATTTATCGAAACTCTATTAAGTAATCCCCTTACTTGGATTATCGGTGCTTTGCTTGTCGCTGTCTTTACTGTTGTTCAATTAATAGGCGCAGCAATTACCGGAATCGCTGGTGCTATCACAGCTGTTGTAGGTGTAATTGTTGGAATCATTATGGCTATTGTACAGGGTGTGAACGCACTATTCTGATACATATAACTGTTCCTATATGAGATACTGAAAAAAGGAGCTGCGAGAGCAGCTCCTTTTTAGTATTTTAGTCTTCCTCTACTTCGAACTCCAGGAGTTCGCCGCAGTTGGGGCAAGTAATGCTGCCCTTCTCCAGGGTCTCTTCGTCGAAGTCTACGATCTCACCGCAAGTACACTCCACCTCGTAAATCGTGGTTTCCTCGTCGCCGAAGTCAAAGCCTTCTTCGTCATACTCTTCGTCGTCGAAATCGTCTTCATAGTCGTCCTCGAAGTCCTCGTCATCCTCGGAGAGAATGTAGTCCTCGATGGCGTCCAGATCTTCTTCGATCTCGTCCAGCTCATCGGAGATGGCAATGGTGGTCTCCTGCACATTGGCAAGGGTGGTGGTCACATCGCCCAGCAGCTCCACGATGGAAGCGATCATCTGACCCTCGGGCTTGTCTGTGTCCAGCTTCAGGCCATCCATAAGGCCTCTCAGGTAGGCAGCCTTTTCAGAAATGGTCATAGTATTTCTCCTTATTTTGCGCGGCCCAGATACTCACCGGTACGGGTGTCGATCTGGATCTTCTCGCCCTCGTTGATGAACAGGGGCACCTTAACCTCTGCGCCGGTCTCCAGAGTAGCGGGCTTCAGGGTGTTGGTAGCGGTGTTGCCGGCAAAACCGGGCTCAGTAGAAGTAACGACCAAGTCTACGAAGGTGGGAACTTCAACACCGAAGACATTGCCCTTGTAGCTCATAATGGTGCAGGTGTCGTTCTCCTTGACGAAACGGAAGCCGTCGTCCAGAACGGACTTGTCGATAGGCTCCAGCTCGTAGGTCTCGGGGTTCATAAAGTAGTACAGGTCGCCGTCATTGTAGGAATACTCCATCTTCTTTCTCTCAATGAAAGCAGTGGGGAACTTTGCGGAAGGGTTCAGAGAGGTTTCGGTCACGCCGCCGGTGATGACGTTTCTCATCTTGACGCGAACGAAAGCTGCGCCCTTACCGGGCTTCACGTGCTGGAACTCGATGACCTGAACGACCTTACCGTCCATCTCAAAGGTTACACCGTTGCGAATATCGCCTGCAGAAATCATATTTTTATCCTCCTAAAACGCTCCCCATAAGAAGGGGGCTAAATGTGTACATAGCTTGACTGATATATTCTAACCGACAAACTGACATTTTGCAAGAGGAAAATGCAAAATTTTATACAATAATTAAATTTTTCGGACTATTGGTAATGTCCTCGTAGCCGTTTTCCTTAAAAATCAGTACATCCTCGATGCGAACGCCGAATTTTCCCGGCAGATAAATACCAGGCTCGGCAGACGCAATCATATTTTCTTCCATCACCGTCTCCCCCGCAGGGCTTACACCGGGGGCTTCGTGAACCTCCATACCAAGGCAGTGGCCGTAGCCGTGGCCAAAATACTTACCATAACCGGCATCGGCAATTACCTTACGGGCAGCCGCGTCGATTTCCTTACCCAAAACGCCTGCCTTTGTTGCGGCAATACCGGCCTTTTGGGCTTCGAAAACGGTATTATATACCTTTTCCATTTCCTCGGTGGCATAGCCGACCGCCACAGTACGGGTCATATCCGCGCAATAGCCGCAGTACAGCGCGCCAAAGTCCATGGTGATAAAATCGCCTGCCTGAATGACCCGGTCACCGGCAACGCCGTGGGGCAGACTGGTATTGGGGCCGGATACCACGATGGGATCAAAAGAGGTATTGTCCGCGCCGTTTTTATACAGGCAGTAAATCAGTTCTGCCTGCAGCTCCTTCTCGGTCATACCGACCTTAATACGGCCCAGCACCTCAGAAAATGCCTTATCGGTAATTTCCTGGGCTTTTCGCATAAGGTTCAGTTCCCACTCTTCCTTGATTTGACGGAACTTGTGGATCGCCTTATTCATAGGTACAAGCTCAGCATTCAGACCCTTTTCATAGTAACGGAATTCGGCAACATTGAGGTAATCTTCCTCGAAGCCCAGCTTGGTAACGCCAAATTCTGCAATTGCTTCATTAATCAGCTTGGTGTAGGGATGCTCCCGGTCTACCATCATAACCTCATAGCCCTTAAGACCATTTTGGGCAGCTTCAATATAACGGCTGTCGGTAAAGTAGCGGCAGCCCTTTTGGGTTACAATGGCAACGCCCTCGGCAATGTCATATTCTGCGCTGTACAGACGGCTGTAACGGGAGGTCAGCAACAGGCCGTCCACTTCTTCACCCAACAAGGTCAGGTATTTTTCCATATTCGTCATTGTTTCATTCTCCTTTTTGCAATGAATATAAAAGGCTTTTCTGCGATATGCCGCAGCTTCAGCCAAATATTATGATTGCTGATGGGTTTTACAAGGATAGGCATCGCCCCGGCCAAATTTGCGCCCAGCGTATCCGTAAAAATCTGGTCGCCAGCCAATGCACATTCCTTCGGTGAAAATCCGTATTTTTCCATACACGACCGAATACCGCGCCCAAAGGGCTTTCTTGCGTGGGTAATGCAGTCGATATTCCACGCTTTGCAGAATATCTGTACGCGCTGGCGCTTGCTGTTGGAAACCACGCAGATCTGAATTTTCGAGGCCTGCATTTCTTCCAGCCAGCGCTCCATTTCCGCAGTTGGGGTATTGGTGGTATAAGGAACGATCGTATTGTCAAAATCCAGCATCAGCAGCCGGATGCCCAGGTCTTTTAAGGTTTGGGGTGTCAATTCCGCCAGAGATTGCCGCATCTGCCGGGGAAATAAGGGAAAAGGCATATTATCATTCCCATCTTCATAAGATATACGGCACGTATTATATCATATCGGGAGGCGTTTGTCTATGTCTTTGCGCTTCTATCTTGCGATGACGGAGGCAGAGATTCGCAGTGCCACCTCTCTCCCCCGGCATATTGCCTATATGGCCTGTCATTTTTCCCCCTATGGAATAGGTCTTACCAACATTCCACAACGACTTCCACCGGGGAGTCTCTTAATTGTCAATGACCGCGTTCCGGTTTTACATCACGACCCGCAGCTAATCCTCCGGCAACTCACTTCTGCCGTTCAAAAACTAAATGCTTTCGGTGTCCTTTTGGACTTTGAAATTTGTAATGTCCCCCTGACTACGCAAATCGTTAAAACGCTTCTGGACGGTCTGCCCTGCCCTGTGGCCGTTTCTGACGTCTACGGCAAAGAACTCTCCTGCCCTATATTTTCAGCCCCCGCGCTGCATCAGCGTTTTTGCGATTTTGCGCCTATAAAAAAGGGCCGCAGCCTTTGGCTGGATGCTTATCAGGAGACGGCACTTTATCAAGTGACATCCAACGGTTGCACCACCGGTAAGAGCGCCCGCCTTTCCGGCAAAAGCTTTCTTGATGAGGAGCTGCAATGCAGGTATACTTTTTCCGTTGAAAGGGATAGCGCCGTATTCACCCTCTCCCGACAGGCTGAGGAAATGCCCGGCTATCTCCAAGCCGCCGGGCAGGCCGGTGTTTCCGTTGCCGTAGGGCTTTACCAGCAATTTCCCCATATGTCTAACTTTACACCTGCTCCTCCATCTCCCGGAGGTACTGCAAAGCGCGTGTAAGAAAGGCGGAATTGCTTGGCTTTTTTGTCAAATTTGGGAAATATATGTCCCAATCATCTCCGGTGCGGCTGTCCCACGCGCCTTTAATAGATAGCCGAATACCGTGCTCAATCTGCTGCCAGCTGCCATTGTGCCGCTTTGCTACCGCAGGATATAATACCTTTGTCAGCGGTTGATTAGAATCTTTTTGCAACAGCTCCAGCGCTGTATGCAGATATTCATATCCGCACAATTTGGTGTGGAAACCCAGGTTCAGCAGAAATGCGCGAATCCAACCCTCGGGCGTATTTCTTATCAAGTCTGCCTTTTCCTGCAACTGAAGAACGCTATCAGCAACCGCCTGGAGCTTACAGGGCTTTTTCATTACGTGGTTGATTTTTAATTCGGTCACCCGTTTTGCAACATATTCGGATTCCAGGGGCGTAATTAACAGCACCTTCGGCCGCAGTCCGGTACTATGCACCTCCTGCAGAACATAAAAGCCGTCATTTCCCACCATCTCCGCAGCAAGCACCAGAATATCCGGTCGAAAGCTGCAGATACGGGATGCCGCTCTTTCGCAATCTGTGCAAATATCTACTATAAAAGTGTCCGGCAGAATGGCTTTCAATCTGTCGCAAAAAAGCTTTGAATCGTCTACAATCTGTACTTTCACGCCGGACACCTCCTTTTTTCTCAAGTCCCTACTAAAATACCACATTTTTCTACATATTACAACAAAGTATCTCTACTTTCGTTCGACGAATTGCGACCATTTCAGAATCATTCCGCGTTCCCATTTTTTGCATTTTGCAAACACTTGCATTTTATAGTTAATTGTTGTATAATAACGTGAATAGTCGAAATATACACTTTTTCTTAAATGGATTTTACGCGGAGGAACGCTCAATGAAAATATTAAAAGCAGCATTTGTCTCTCTCTTTTGTCTGATGCTGATAGGCGGTGTGGCGCTGCTTGTACACAAAGAGCCGGAAGCGCCTACGGACGGATACTTTACTTACACCGTTGCAGACGGCAAGGTCACCATCAAGGGTTGCGATAAAACCGTCTCCGGTGAACTCGTAGTGCCTTCTGTCTTGGGAATCTACCCAGTAACCACCATCGGCAGCTATGCCTTTGAAGGTTGCGCCAATATTACCAGCATCACCTTCCCCGACAGTGTAACAGAAATTCAGATGTACGCCTTTGAAAACTGTACAAACCTGGAGAGCATTTCCATTCCCGACAGTGTGACAAGCATCGACCGCGACGCTTTTAGCAACTGCCCCAGCCTATCCGGTATCTGGATTGACAAAAACAATCCTGTGTATGCCAGCGATGACACCGGTGTCCTCTTCTACAAAGATATGGTCACCCTGATTCGCGCGCCAATGGCCCTTGCCGACCCCTACACAATTCCTGATACAGTAAAAACCATTGGTGACCGCGCTTTTTATGGCTGCGCCAATTTAAAGGACATCATTATCCCCGATGGGATCACCAGTCTTGACTGGTACACCTTCAGCAACTGTACCGCCTTAAAAACAATCACCATCCCCAACAGCCTGAAAAGCATTGGTTACGAAGTGTTCCGCGGCTGCAACAACCTGGAAAAGGTGAATTTTAAAGGCACCGAGGAAATATGGAAGACCTTGGATATCAAGAGTGGCAATCTTCCCTTGGCCAACGCCACCATCGAATATGATTTCTGTGTTCATATCTTTGATGACGGTACGATTACCAAACCGGTCACCTGTAAGGAAGACGGCGTCTGCGCCTATAAGTGCACACTGTGTGAGCGCATAAAGCTGGAAACCATCCCGAAGCTGGAGGCCCATACCTGGGACGAGGGCCGCACCACACAGGCTCCCACCTGCAAAGACTTCGGTATACACACCTACACCTGCACCATCTGCAACACCACAAAAGAAGAAAATATCCCCAAGCTGGATACCCATACTTGGGGCAGCGGCATTACTACCAAGGAGCCTACCTGCAAAGAAGCCGGAACGATGACTTACACCTGCAGATACTGTGGGGAAACCAAGGATGATGCCATTGAACCCCTTACCACCCACACACCGGGTCCCCCGGCAACAAGTACGACCGATCAGGTTTGTACGGTCTGCGGAAAGGTTCTGACCCCTGCAACCGGTGAGCCTACCGATCCCCCAACCGAACCTACCGAACCTCCCACAGAACCGTCCACGGGCAATGACCCGGGAAATAGCGGCGGCTTCTTCGGCGCCATCGCAGATTTCTTTGATTCCATCGGTACATTCTTTGAGGATATGTTCTCCTCCTTCTTCTCCCTGCTTGGTTTTTAAACGATAAACTACCGGCACCGCAATACGCGGTGCCGGTCTTTTTACGGTCTGAAGTTTTCAAAAATAGGAATCCAGCCTTCTTTTACCGCTGTTTCATACTGCTCCATATCGGTGAGCGTCCAGGAAACACCCTGAATTCGCCAAAGCTTGCGGCATAGAAAATTGCTGAGGGTCTTTCTGTCATTGTACCGATAGGCGATAAAATCAGGAACTACCCAGCAGTTCATCAGCTGATAGGTCAATAAAAACCGCAGAAAAATCGAAACAGGCGACTTTTCCCGGAGAGAATTGTGAGCAAGTTGCCCGCGGACAAAATCCGGATAATGCTTGCGTATATAAGCGATAGCACGGGGATCAAAGGATTCCACACAGTAAAGTCCTTGATAGTCCTGCAGCATACGGCAGGTTGCTTCCGTAACCGCAGACACATTCTCTCCCTCTGTCTTAATCTCGACGATCAGCGGTACACGGCCATCTACCATCCTAAGCACATCCGCAAACAGCGGAATGGTCTCCTCCGTGCCCTGCAGCTTATAGGCGGTCAATTCTGCGGCTGTCAGCTCTTCAATCTTCTTGTCTACCCCCACTGTCCGTTTGAGAGATGAATCGTGCATCACCGCAAGCTGTCCGTCAGCAAGCAAATGCACGTCTAATTCCATACCGTAGCCGGCCTCCACAGCTTGCCGGAAAGCGCCCATACTGTTTTCCGGGAATATACCGTCGTGAAGTCCACGATGGGCATAGGACCATTTTCTAAGCTCGTCGAGCTTCGGATGTCCTGCCCGACCGCGAAGCATAAGCAGGTAGAGAACAATAAAAATTAGAATAAGAATAAATACAATCATATTAATCGTCTACATTCAGCGCTTCCAGACCCTTTTGTGCATCCGGGCGGCTGTCACCGTGACGGACAAAGGCCATCGTCACAAACGCAAGGCCTGCAAAGATAGCGGCGTAAGGGAACAAAATGGTCATCTTACCGGTCAAGTCCATCAGTGCGCCGGAGAGTACAGGCGTGACGATCTGCGCCGCCATAGAAGCCGTGTAGTAATAGCCGGTGTACTTACCGATGTCAGAGCCGGAGCTTAGCTCTACGACCATCGGGAAAGAGTTGACATTGATGGTCGCCCAACCGATGCCTGCCAGAATAAACAGAATATTCATTACCAACACAGAACTGCCCGCACGCAGGAAAGAAGCAATGGCAAACGCAGTTGTGAGCATCACAACGCCGCCGAGTATGCTCTTCTTTCTGCCAATCTTAGAAGCTACGAGACCTGCCGGAATGTAGGCAACGATTGCAGCGCCCTGGGCAAGGAGCAGCGTGGTATTATAGTCCATATCCAGCACGCGGCTTGCATAGAGAGAATACTTGGAAGTAATGGCATTATAGCCGATGTACCACAGCGCTACGGAAGCAAGGATGAGAAGCAAGCTGCGCTTTTCCGCCTTATCCAGACGGCGGTCGCCTTTGTTATCCTCGGTCTCCGCTTCATCAATCCCCAGCCGCTCGCTCTCAGCGCGCATTTCTGCAGCCCACTGAGGCTCCCGGACAGTCAGGCGGAAGACAACCAATGCGCCCAGCATCAGCGCAGCCACCACGCCATAGTAGACCGTATAGTTCATCATAGAGTTTTTAACAGAACCGGTGGAAAATACAATACCCAGCACCAAAATCAGGATGCCGCCGGCAGTACCCAGCAGGTTAATGATGGCATTGGCCTTGGAGCGGAGCGGCTTTATGGTCACGTCAGGCATCAGGGCGACTGCCGGGCTGCGGAAAATGGACATAGAAATCAGTACCGCCAGCAAAAGCACCACAAACAAGATAAGTGTTGTGGGATTTGCAGCCGTTGCTTCTGCCGCGCAAGCCTGACGGGCAGGGGCTACATAGTTGGTGTAGTCCGGATTGGTAACCAGCTTGCCGCTTTCATCCTTTACTTGGCTGGTAATCGCCATAAACTGCTCCTTGGTGAACTTGTCCTGAAGGACATAGGCATCACCGTCAGGTGTCACCAGTTCTTTATCTGCCTGCTGTTCGTAAATTGTGCCAAGGGTAGCAGGATCATCAATGGCTGCAACATCGGAGATATTCTTCAGCTGGGCAGCATCCACAAAGCTCAGCGCCACCAGCACAACTGCAGCAATAATGGTGCCCACCATAATAAAGGGTGTACGCTTGCCGGATTTCTTGCCCACATATTTGTCGGACAGCGCGCCGAAAATGGGCAGCATAAATACTGCCAAAATGTTATCCAGCGCCATAATCAGGCCGGACCAAGTTTGGGACATACCAAACTTATTTGTCAGAATTACGGGAATGGTCGCGTCATAGGCCTGCCAAAAAGCGCAAATCAGAAAGAAAGCAAAGCCAACCAGAATCGTACGTTTGTAATTCAGTTTCATAGGGAACCTCCAATTTTTAGTGTAGGTAGTCTATGGGGATATTATAGCATCATTTGTAAAAAAGTCCAGTAATTTGTGAAAGGGTGGCGAAACGCCACCCTTATCTCACTTTAGTACTGCCTTGTGGAAAACTTTTTTACCCTTGCGGATTTTTACGCCCTCTCTCAGCATATCCTCGGTTACAGCGAACTGCGGCGCAGGTACTTTTTCGTCATTGACAAAGACACCGCCCTGCTCTACCAGCTGCCGCGCCTGCTTGTTGGAGGGGGCGAGTCCACAGGTGACCATCAAATTCAGAATACCGATCTTGCCGTCAACAAGCTGTTCTGCGCCAATTTCAGTAGTGGGCATTTCCGCATCGCCGCCGCCCATAAACAGCGCCTTTGCAGAAGCCTGGGCTTTGCTTGCCTCCTCTTCGCCGTGGACCAGTTTGGTCAGCTCAAAGGCCAAAATTTCCTTGGCTTCGTTGAGCTTGGCATCCTTCCAGTCCGCCATTTCCTCAATCTGCTCCAGCGGCAGGAAGGTCAGCATACGGATGCACTTGAGTACGTCAGCATCCTCTACATTTCGCCAGTACTGGTAGAAATCGTAGGGAGAGGTCTTGTTGGGGTCAAGCCAAACCGCGCCCTTGGCGGTCTTGCCCATCTTCTTGCCCTCGGAGTTGAGGAGCAGAGTAATGGTCATTGCGTGGGCATCCTTGCCCAGCTTCTTGCGGATCAGCTCGGTACCGCCCAGCATATTGCTCCACTGGTCGTTGCCGCCAAACTGCATATTACAGCCGTACTCCTTAAAGAGGTAGTAGAAGTCGTAGGACTGCATCGGCATATAGTTAAATTCTAGGAAAGAAAGACCCTTTTCCATTCTCTGCTTAAAGCACTCTGCCCGGAGCATATTATTCACAGAGAAGCAGCCGCCGATTTCCCGGATAAATTCCACGTAGTTGAGGTTTAGCAGCCAGTCGGCATTGTTGACCATCCGCGCCTTGTCCTCACCGAACTCGATGAAGCGCTCCATCTGCTTCTTGAAGCAGGCGCAGTTATGCTCGATGGTCTCCCGGGTCATCATAGAGCGCATATCTGTCCGGCCGGAGGGGTCGCCGATCATAGCCGTACCGCCACCAATCAGCGCAATGGGCTTATTGCCTGCCATTTGCAGCCGCTTCATCAGGCATAGCGCCATAAAGTGACCGACATGCAGAGAATCTGCCGTAGGGTCAAAGCCGATATAGAAAGTAGCCTTGCCGTTATTAATCATTTCCTTGATTTCTTCTTCGTTGGTAACCTGAGCGATCAGTCCTCTTGCTACCAGTTCATCGTAAAGTTGCATATCATTTCCTCCAATATAAATAAAAGCCCTCTGTCCTTACGGACAGAGGGCGTAAATTACGCGGTACCACCTCTGGTTCACCTACACCTCACGGTGTATGCCTCACAGCGTCCAAAGACGCTTTGCGCTTTTTCGGGCGCGCCCGTCCTCCCCTACTGCCATTTTCAGAAAGGCCACTCCGGGAGGTATTTGGGCACACATTCTGCCGCCTTGCACCAACCGGCGACTCTCTGTAAGAAGGGGTGTGCTTACTTCATCCCATCACTGTGTTCATATAGGCATATGATAACGAAAAAACTGTTATTTGTCAAGTGTGCAGCATCTCTTCTGCGCTTTTTAGGGTCGTTTCCGTAATATTCGCACCGCCAATAATGCGGGCAAGCTCTTTTGTTCTTCCGACTTTGTCCAGCGGTGTTACGCTGGTATAGGTGCGACCGCCCCGCTCTGCCTTTGCGATTAGCAGATGGGTATCTGCCAGCGCCGCAAGCTGGGGCAGATGGGTCACGCACAAAACCTGCTTGTGTTTTGCCACAGCGCGCAGCTTTTCCGCCACCTTTTGGGCAGCTCGGCCGGAAACACCGGTGTCCACCTCGTCAAAAATCAGGGTATCGACCCGGTCCTTTTCTGCCTGCACATTTTTCATCGCCAGCATAATTCTTGCCAGCTCGCCGCCGGAAGCCACCTTGCTCATAGGCTTCAGGGCTTCGCCTGCGTTGGCAGACATATAAAAGGCTACGCCATCTGCGCCTGTCGGCGTCAGCTCCAATTTTTCAAATTCGCAGGAAAACTGCACCTTGGGCATATCCAACTGGGCAAGCTCCAAGCAAATTGCCCCAGCCATTGCCTTCGCTTTGTCCCGCCTGTTTTCGGTCAGTCGGTCGGCTGCCGCCCAAGCTTCCGCTTCTGCCTTTTGCAGCTTCTTTTTCAGTTTTTCCAAATGATCGTCGGCAAATTCAATCTCATCCAGCTCTGTCTTCGCCTTTTCCAAATACGCGAGAATATCCTCACAGGTTGCGCCGTATTTTTTCCGCAGTCTGTGGATAGTATCCAGCCGTTCCTCGATTCTGTCAAGCTCTTGGGGCGAGTAGCTTAGGCTATCTTTGGCGTCCCAAAGCGCTTCCGCCACGTCCTGCACCTGATACATAAGGTCATTCAGCTTTTCCTGCATAGTGGCATAGGAATCCGTATATCGGGTAAGCCGGGCAAGCTCTCTGCTAGCTTCCTGCAAAAGGGCTACCGCGCCATCGGAGTCGTCTGTTCCGTAAAGGGCCTGCACAGCGGACTGCATACCGTCGCTGAGCTTTTCGCTGTTTTGCAGCAGCTTTCGCCGTTCCTCTAAAGCCGTATCCTCGCCGACGTTCAGCTCTGCCTTTTCAATCTCCGCAATTTGGTAACGGAGCGTTTCCATACGGCGAAGCTTTTCACCTTCGTCCATAGAAATCCTATCAATCTCCCGGCAAAGAGATGTCACCGCATCGTATTTTTCCCGATAGGCCCCGCGAAGTTCCTCATTTGCGGCAAAATCATCTAAGAACTGCAAGTGGCTTCCTTCATCAAAAAGGGATGCGCTGTCGTGCTGACCGTGAATGTCAATGAGCTGGCTTCCCAGCTTCCGTAAAACAGAAACGGACACCAAGCTTCCGTTAACACGGCAGACATTTCTGCCGTCCAAGAAGATTTCACGCTGTATGACAGTCTCCGCCTCGTAAGGCACGCCGTTATCCCCGAACCAGGTCAGTTCGGGTACATCGGAAAACACCGCCTGCACGGATGCTTTTTCCGTACCGGTGCGAATCATATCCCGATACGCCCGTTCACCAATAATGGCTGAAATGGCATCGATTACAATGGATTTGCCTGCGCCGGTCTCACCGGTGAGTACATTAAATCCCTTATCGAAGGCAATCTCCGCCCGCTCGATGACAGCAATATTCTCAATATGCAGCACACGCAGCATACGTTTTTTCCTCCGGCTTAGCCAATCAAATTCTTGATCTCACCGCAAAATGCTGCGGCAGCATTGGTATCCCGCATAACAATCATCACCGTATCATCGCCAGAAATAGAACCGACAATGGTGCTCAGGCTCATTGCGTCAATCGCAGAGCCTGCCGCAGAAGCAAGGCCCGGCAGCGTACGGATTACGATGATATTCTGGGCGTAGTCATAGCTGATGACACATTCCCGGAAAATTTTATTGAGCCTGGCGGTAAAGGAATTACCGATTTCCCCAGAGGAAGCTGCATAGCGGTAAGTACCAAGATTAGACAGTTCCTTTACGATACGAAGCTCCTTAATGTCCCGGGAAATGGTTGCCTGGGTGCTGTTAAAACCCTCTGCCTGCAAAGCCTCCAGAAGCTGCTCCTGGGTCTCCACATTGCGGGTGGTAATAATCTCCATTATTTTTGCCTGTCTCTTACTTTTCACGGCAATTACCTCAACTGTTTCTAAATTTTTGGTTGATTACATCGTAGAAGCTGCGTTCCTTGAGCCGCACCAGCTTTGTGGCCATCGGGGAACGCTTTACAGTGGTAATATCCCCTGCATTGATTCGAAGCGCCTTGCCGCCGTCTACGGAAAGATACGCGCTGCGGCGGGTATTTTGGGTCAGTTCTACCGAGATTACCCGTTTATCAGATGCCACAATGCTGCGGCTGACCATATCGTGGGCGCAGATAGGGGTAACGAGTATATTGGCCGCCTCCGGCTCCACCACCGGGCCGCCGGCAGAGAGATTATAAGCCGTAGATCCGGTAGGTGTGGCGATAATAATGCCGTCACCGTTACACTCCATCGCCTGAATATCGTCACAGCGGACATTCAGATGCACAATCCGCGCCACAGCGCCCTTGGTCACCACCACATCGTTCAGGCAAATATCGTGGAAGATAATATCCCTGTCCCGATAGACTGTCACATCCAGCATCATACGCTCATCCAGCGTATATTCCCCGGTTGCCAGTTTCCCCAGCATAGAAAGCTCGCTGTTTTCCAGTTCTGCCATAAAGCCCAATGTTCCCATATTCACACCCAAAATCGGCACACCCTGCCGGGTCGCCGCTTTTGCCATATGGAGGATCGTCCCGTCACCGCCAAAGCAAACCACCATAAATGCGCCGGGAAGCTCCCGCTCCAGCCTGTGGAATCGGATATCCCGGGGCAAATCGGAAGTGCGCTCCAATTCGAAAGGCAGGCAGATTTTTACGTCAAATCCCGCATTTTGCAGAATATCCCGGGCAGTACGAACTGCGCCAAAATTTTTATCCCGGTAGGGATTGGGGGTAAGGATTATTTTTTTCATAGGTTCACCCCTTCAGCGTATTATGGGCGCTATCAACAAGCAGCTCCGTATCCGGCTCGATACCGGTCTTTTCATCTAATGTCAAATGGGCTAAAAATTCGATATTTCCCTCCGGGCCTTTTACCGGGGAGAAGGTCATTCCCAAAATGGTAAAGCCGATCTCTTTCGTCAGGGCGATGAAATCCTCCAACACTTCCTTGTGGACTGCCGGGTCACGGACAACACCCTTTTTGCCTACCTTCTCCTTCCCCGCTTCAAACTGGGGCTTGATAAGGCAAAGCACCTGACCGGTGGGCTTTAAGAATGTCTTAATGACGGGCAATACAATCCGCAGGGAAATAAAGCTCACATCCACAACAGAAAGATCCAGTGGCTCGCCCAACTCCTCCGGGGTCACATAACGCACATTGGTTCGCTCCATTACCACAACACGGGGATCGGAACGGATCTTCCAGTCCAACTGACCGTAACCAACGTCAATGGCAAAGACCTTCTTGGCGCCCTGCTGCAATAAACAGTCCGTAAAACCACCGGTGGATGCGCCGGAATCGCTGCAAACATATCCGGTAGGATCGACACCGAAATCCCGGAGCGCCTTCTCAAGCTTCAAGCCGCCGCGGCTCACATAGGGGCAGGTAGCGCCGCGAACTTCCAATTCTACCGTCTCTTCAAAGGACATACCGGGCTTATCTGCCTTCTGTCCGTTCACATAGACAAGACCGCTCATAATAATCGCCTGGGCCTTAGCGCGGGAGTCTGCATACCCCTGCTCCGTCAGCAGAACGTCCAATCTTTTTTTAACCTTCAAGGCTGCACACCTCCTGCACAAAATTTGCAATACTTTCCCCGTCCAGACCGCAATGCCGATATAAGGTCTGCAAATCCCCGTGGGGCACATATTGCTCACCAAGATTTTTCTCATATACACGGCATCCGGGAAAGGCTTGCGCCAGCCCGTCGCCAACGCCGCAACTTGCCATCGTTTCTTCTACAACACATACCGGTACACTGTCAGAAATATAGGGCAGAATTTCCTCCACCGGCAAAGGCGAAAGGGATAAAAGCCGCAAAACCGTAACGGAAATGCCCTTTTTCTGCAGCATATCCCGTGCCTGTAACACATTATCGGTCAGCACACCGTAGGTAATGAGAACAGCATCTTTTCCCTCCCCGTGGACACAAACCGGGCCTTTCTCCCAAGCAGAATCCGCATAACCCCGGTCGCCGCCTCTGGGATAGCGGATCGCTACCGGGCCGCGCTGTTCTTCTACCGCCCAAGTGAGCATTTCCTGCAATTCCTGCCGGGAAGCAGGACAAAGAATCTGCATACCGGGACAATGCCGCAGATACCCTACATCAAAAACGCCGTGGTGGGTTTCTCCGTCCTCACCGACGAGACCCGCCCGGTCTACCGCAAAAACAGCGTGAAGCTTTTGCAGGCCAATATCCTGCAGCAGCATATCATAGCTTCTTTGCAGGAAGGTGGAATAGACCGCAAAGACGGGAATCATCCCCTGCTTTGCAAGGCCGCCGGCCATAGAGACCGCGTGTCCCTCCGCAATACCCACGTCAAAAAGCCGCTTGGGATACTTTGCTTTAAACTCCAAAAGGCCGGTACCGCCGGGCATTGCCGCCGTAATGGCGCAGACCCGGTCATTTTTCTCCGCCAGCTCCACCATCGTTTCTCCAAAGGCCTCAGAAAAACTGGGTGCAGATTTTTTCAGCGGCTCACCGGACTGTACGTCAAATTTCCCGATACCGTGGAACAATTTCGGGTGTTCCTCCGCAGGGGCGTAACCCCTTCCCTTTTGGGTCACTACGTGAAGCACTACGGGAGAGTGCATTTCTTTTGCACGGCGAAGAAGGGAAATAAGCTTGGGCAAATCGTGGCCATCCACCGGTCCAAAATAGGCAAAGCCCATATTCTCAAAAATGGTAGTCGGCAGCAGCATCCGGCGAAGGCGTTCTTTCAGGTTATGGGTAAACCGATAAATCCCTTTACCACCGGGAATCCGCAGCATAAAACGGCGATAACGCTGTTTAAAGCCCAAGTAATTGTCCCGGGTGCGAAGGGCGGAGAGATGCTTTGCAAGGCCGCCCACATTCTTATCAATGGACAGTTCGTTATCGTTAAGAATCACGATCAGCGGCTCTTTGCTGTCTGCCGCATCGTTCAATCCCTCAAAAGCAAGACCGCCGGTAGCCGCGCCATCCCCAATCAGGGCAATCACGTTGTAGTCCTGCTTTTGCAGTGTCCTTGCCCGGGCCATACCCAAAGCAATGGATACGGAACTGGATGCGTGACCGGCTGTAAACGCATCGCTGCCGCTTTCCGTCGGTTTCGGGAATCCGGCAATGCCGCCGTATTGCCGCAGTATGGAAAAATCCGTCTGGCGGCCGGTCAGCAGCTTATGGATATAAGACTGATGACCTACGTCAAACACCAGACGGTCCTTAGCAGTATCAAAGACGGTTTCCAAAGCCACCGTCAGCTCTACAACACCCAAATTGGAGGCGACATGACCACCCGTACGGGACACATTTTCCACAAGGAACGCCCGCAGCTCAGCGCAAAGGGTCTCCCGCTGGGGATCTGTAAGAACTGCTAGATCCTGATGACAGCGGATGTTCTCCAAAATACTCACAAGTAATACCTACCTATCTTTTTTCTCAAATATGTGGGAAAAGCTCCAGACCACCTTGCCCACAAGATGCACGATGGCTGTGCTGGAGCCGATGGCAAAGCCTTTACCGATGGCCTTGCCGCCAACAGTCAAGCCCGCCACCAAAGCAGACATACCCAAGGTAATCAGCTGGGGTATGGAAAAATCAAAATTTGCAAGGATCTGCGTCACAATGGCAGCAGACGCGCTGCCGGATACAACGCCGCAAATATCACCAATGACATCGCAGCAGATGCTGCTGACCTTATCCGCTTTCCGCAGAAGCCGAATTGCCTCCTGGGCGCCGATGACTTTCCGGGCAGCCATAGAATGGAAGGGTTTTTCGTCTGCAGAGGTGACTGCAACACCGATAATATCAAACATAATGCCGATCAGCACAATGACAAGCAGGATTATGAACGCCACCGCCATCGTACTGGATTCCATCAACTGGGAAGAGCAGAAAGAAATCACGGCGGAGATTGCGATGGTCAGCAAAAAGATGGTAATAATCCACTTTGTTCTGGTTTGTTTTCCTTTTTTTCTACTGTCTGACTCGGATTTTGACACGTTTGATCCCTCTTAATCTTTATAATAAATGACGGCAGCAGACAGGATAAATCTTACGGCTTAGGTCGGGTTGTTTTTCACCGTACAGAACCTGCCGTTGCCGTGCAGGCCGTTTCCGTTTAATCCGCGCGCTCACTTGTTGCCGGAGTGAGTACCCGATTGCCACTGAGTCCGTACTGTAATCCCCTGTCTGCCCAATTACGACAGCCTAGGTGTTTTCCACTGCAGCGCAAGTCACCCCTTAGCCTCTTTTGCAAGGATGGTTTCCAAAGGCAATTCCGGAATCGGCTCTGGCCATCAGCCCTATTCCGGCGGCTCCTTTTTCCCCGCATACTCACTCAAGGCAGGCTACACTGCACACAGCACACGATTCTGTGCACCGCCTTGCAGGTTCATACCAGGCTCGTACGCGATCGGCGTTTCAGCAAGAATGCTGTAGCTTTACCGTCGTCGCACAATACCAGGTCTCCACGGTAACCGGGTCGTATACGCCATGCCATTGGCGTGCGCCCGGGAACCTTAACCCCCAGCATCCACCCTAAACTGGGCGTAAAAAGCAGACACAAGGGACTTCATCGATATGCCCTTCATAGGATTTTTAGGCCCTACCTGGGAGGTGATCGGTCTGACTAGGATACTGCACCGTCAAAGTGTATATTATCACAGTATTTATGAATATTCAAGTATATTTTGCATATTTTCCCCCATCACGTTATATTTACTATCCATATTGACACGCTTATGTATGGATGTTATCATATAAAAAAGATATTTTACGCACACCCGGCATCGTATTTGTTATATTTTTACAAATAGGCGGTGGTTTGTGCCATATCGGTGATTTGTAAAAATATAGCGCGCAGGCTTGCGGGGTGATGTACCCCAACATTCCTGCGCGCTTTTTTTAACCTATATAACCATTAAAGGAGGTATTTGTAATGAAAAGACCTATTGCAAACAAAAGGCAAAACCGCGCTCTTAGGGTATTGCTTATCTTGCTGATCGTTGTGCTGACCGCATCGGGTTGCGCACCAATTGTAAGGGATTATACCGGAACTCCCCTATCGCTTTTAAGTTTCAAAACAATAGACTATATGGGCGGCTATACGCAACTTTATATTTTCGACTTTGAAGCAAATGTGGCAAAAGTAAGCAGGTATATGCCTGATGAAAGTGAACAGCCGCAATTTGAGATCATTGCCACCTTCTCAGATGCGGAAGAAGACAAACTGATCGACAAACTCTATTCTTACGGCTTATTTCGCATCAAGGCAAATTATCCCGCACCCCCCAATATTTTCGACGGTGGCGGCTGGAACTTGACTATAGAATACAGCGACGGAACAACAAAAGAATCAAAGGGCTCCAACAATTCCCCCACCTTCGTTTTCCGTAACTGTGCCAAGGCCTTTTATGACATATGCAGGGATGGCATTGTTGCAAATGTTCCTCAGGAATATTACTGCCCGCCCAATATCTCCTATGCCTTTGAGGAAGTGACCGAAACGGGAATCATCTCTTGGGGCGCTACCTCCTATGGCGAACGCGTAAACTACCAATGGAACGGCTTCTCCTCCACCGGTAACAGCATTTATGAGATCAACGCATCTACTGATTTCTCTCAAAAGTTTTATGAGGGTGATCAATATAACCTTGTTCTTTACACCGCAAATTACGGAAAATATGAACGGTTTCAAAAATGCATCGTTACGACCTATGATTACAACGAAGAACTGACCACCCCCACCACCGTTTACAGCGGCAGATGGTTTAAGCAAACAGAGCTTCCCTTGCAGCTGAACAAAATCTACTTAGTAAGGTTCGAATTTAGAAACGGAGATTTTGTGGAATACACCTTCAACACAAAAACCACGCCCGGTGAGCGCCCAGCCTAACTAACATATGAAATCGCAGCCCCGGATGCAATGCATCCGGGGTGCTCTTTACTTATTCAGAAAATGATCTTCTACAATGTCACTGTGGGTAATGACGATGGGGACATCTTTGAGTTCCTCCCGGGTGAAAAAGCGCAGGTCTTGAGATTCTTCGCTGATGCGAAGCTCCTGACCCTCGGGCAGCTCCAAGCGGAACACCACGATGACCATTCGCCAGATACTTCCGTCGCAGTAAGCGGCAATTCGTCCCGGCTCGCCGTAGACACCAAGCTTTTGAAATTTTTCCTTATCTACACGGATACCCAATTCCTCGTAAGTTTCCCGGACGATGGCCTGGAGCGGCGTTTCGTAATTTTTCACACCGCCGCCCACTAAGCCCCACAGCTCGCAATCCCGCCGCTTTTCCAACAGCAGCTTATCGCCGCAGGTAATGATTGCATTTGCCCCCAAATGGGCGCCTTGGGTGGTTTTGGGCGCATTGGGATCGCCCCGATAAAATTTCACAACAGACACGCCATCCCCTCCTTTTCCCCTATTATACATCCTCTTTTCCGATTTTTCCAGCATCAAATTCAGGTGGAACAGGCTTCGTAACACCTGTCCGTCTTGCTTTATCCAAGCCGCCTGCCATATGGCTCTCAGGACTGTCCGTAAATTTCGCCCGACGGATCACCGTCTCTCCGTACTTATCCCGGAGGGCATCCACCGTTTCATCTAAAGCCAGTCGTTTTTCGTACTTTTGCGGTGTTTCCCCGGAGAAAAGGTCGTACTGCTGATAGGCTTCCATAGAAAGCCCCGTAACCTGTACCCCAAGCTGCCGCAGCGGTGTTACCCCATCCCAGCCTTCATCAAACAGACGACAGGCCGCCAAAAATATTTCCCGGGTGATATTGGTGGCGCCGGGAAGCTGACATTGGTGGGAATAATGGTTAAAATCTGCCGTGCGGAAATGGACAGATACACAGCTTCCCCACTGCTCGTCCTTTCGCATCCGGGAAGCTACCGTCTCGCAAAGACTCAATAGCACCTGCCGCCCGGTCTCCCGGTCCACCACATCTTGGGCTGTGGTTACCGAGTTGCCATAGCCTTTATTCAGCGGCGCTACGGGATTGACTGCATCGGTATTTCGTCCATTGGCAAAGTGCCACAGGGTCTCCCCCGGTTTACCGAAACGGCTGCGCAAAAATTTTACATCTGCCCGGGCAAGGTCGCCGATGGTAGAAATGCCCAGCCGCTTTAGCTTCTTTTCCGTAGCCGCGCCCACCAGAAACAGATCCCGCACCGGCAGCGGCCACATTTTTTCCGCCATCTCCTCCGGAAACAGGGTGTGGACTTTATTAGGCTTTTCAAAATCCCCTGCCACTTTTGACAGCAGCTTATTTGTGGAAATTCCGATATTGACGGTGAAGCCCAACTCATTATAAATGGTCTCCCGCATTTTTTCCGCCGCCAGCCGGGGCGCGCCAAAGAGCCTCTCCGTACCGGTCATATCCACCCACGCCTCGTCAATGGAGTACTGCTCCACCTTGGGGCTGAATCTGCGAAGCACCTCCACAAAGTGCCGGGAAGCCTCCACATAAAGGCTGTAATCCGGCGGCACAATCACAAGCTCCGGGCATTTTTGCAGTGCCATAAAGACCGGCTCTCCGGTTTTGATCCCCAGCTTCTTTGCCGGTTGGCTTCGGGCAAGGACGATGCCGTGCCGGGATTCCCGCTCCCCGCCAACCACTGCCGGAATTTCCCGCAAATCCGTCTCCTCCCCCAGTACCCGCAGGCGGTAAACTGCGGACCAAGACAAAAACGCGCTGTTGGCATCCACGTGAAAAATAACCGGTCTCATCCGTACACCATCCTCATAAACTGCCAGCTATGGCTTCGTATCGTATATTTCAGCTCAAAGAGCCAATTGCGCTCCTCTACCTGCGCCCGGCAAAGAAACACCTTGGCTTCAATCCCGGCATAACATATTTCCCGGCAATTCACAACCTCCGCAATATCCACCCGCAGAAGCTGATGGCTCTCATCCTCCATCCGCAGGCGAAGGGGGCGAATATCTCCATTGGCGCTGCACATTGCGATTACATCTATGGGTCTCTGCATCGTTTTCATCCGCTCCCCTCCTTTTAAAGCAATTATAGTACATTTGTTCGTAATTATCAAGAGGAAATTTTCGGTTGCGGAGAAACAGAAAATTTGGTATAATAGCAGATGAGGTGAACAACTGTGTTAAAATACAAATGCCTTGTACTGGACCACGACGATACCGTGGTACAAAGTGAAACAACCGTAAATTACCCTTGTTTTTGCCGTTTTCTGGAGCAGTACCGCCCCGGTATGACTATTTCCCTTGAAGACTATATCAGCGATTGCTGTCAAATGACGTTTATTGGAATGTGCAAGACCCGCTTTTCTCTTACAGAGGAAGAACTTAATCAGGAATACCTATTTTGGAAGGCATATATAAAAGACCACAGCCCCGATGCTTTCCCCGGTATCCGGGAGCTGCTCCACGCCTACCGGGAGGCCGGCGGAATTATCTGCGTTTCCTCTATGTCCTCTGAGGACAACATCCGCCGGGATTATCTGAACCATTTCGGTTTGGAAGCCGATGTTGTTTTCGGCTGGGATTTACCGGAGGAAAAGCGCAAGCCCAACCCCTATGCTTTGGAGGAAATCAAGCGGCGGTACAGTTTCTCCCCTGAAGAAATCTTAGTGGTAGACGATATGAAATTTGCCGTAGAAATGGCGCGCAGCGCCAAAACCCCCATCGCCTTTGCCGGTTGGGGAAGAAAAGCATTCCCCAATATCTGTCAGGAAATGGAAAAACTCTGCGATTTCAGCTTTTATTCCACAGAAGAATTCAAAAACTTCCTGTTTGCGTAGCTTGACAGTCGTGGTATAATACTTTCCGTCAGGAGGTGAGACCTTTGGAAAAGCAAGGCGTTAAAATTATGGCCACAAACCGGGAAGCCCGGCACGAATATTTTGTAGAAGAAGAATTTGAGGCCGGTATTGAACTGAGCGGCACAGAGGTCAAATCCATCCGTCAGGGTACCCTGAATTTGAAGGATGCTTGGTGCGGTATCAAGGATGGCCAGCTTCTTCTGAATCAAATGCACATTTCCCCTTACGACCACGGAAACCGTTTTAATCCCGACCCCCGCCGTGTCCGCAGACTGCTGATGCACAAGCGGGAAATTATGCGGCTGTACGGCAAGGTTAAGCAGGACGGCTACTCTATCATTCCCTTGTCTGTTTATCTAAAGGGCAGCCTTGTGAAGGTGAAGATTGGTCTGTGCAAGGGCAAAAAGCTGTACGATAAGCGGCAAAGCGCCGCTGAAAAGGACGCAAAGCGTCAGATAGAAAGAGCAATGAAAGAGAGGTACTAATATGAATCCTACATTTAAGATCACTATGGAAAACGGCGGCGTCATCGAGGGCGAGCTGTATCCCGAGATTGCGCCCCAGAGCGTGTATAACTTTATCGATCTGGCGAATCATAATTACTATGACGGCCTGATCTTCCACCGTGTCATCCCCGGCTTTATGATCCAGGGCGGTTGCCCTGACGGCACCGGTATGGGCGGCCCCGGCTACTGCATCAAGGGTGAGTTCTTCTTCAACGGTGTAAAGAACGACCTGCGACATAAAAGAGGCGTTCTGTCTATGGCAAGAAGCCAGTCCCCCAACTCTGCCGGCAGCCAGTTCTTTATTATGCATCAGGATGCCAAGCACTTGGACGGTCAGTATGCCGCCTTCGGCAAGGTCACAGCCGGTATGGACGTGGTAGACGCCATCGCCTCCACCCGCACCGGTATGCAGGACCGCCCCATTGCCGAGCAGAAGATCGCATCCATCCCCGTAGACACCCACGAGCAGTCCTATCCCGTGCCTAAGAAGCTCAATGACCCCTACGGCAGATTCTAATATTTCTGTCATTCTGAGCGGAGCGAAGCGAAGTCGAAGAATCCACGCACTAAAATAAATGCGAAGATCCTTCGACGCGCTACGCTTGCTCAGGATGACAAGATATACCTATTCCCTCTTCACTATTACTTCTTACCTCAAATATGGGGCCGTACCGGTTTCGACGGGGGTAGTGAGGCTGGATAAGCGGGCCGTGGCGCCTGGCCACGTTAAAACGGGTAACTTTTAAATTTAACTGACAACAATTCTGTTGCTCTGGCTGCCTAATTAGGCGCCCATCCGCCCCGGAAGGTCCACGAGCCGGGCTCGGGTGTGATCTGAGTGGAGACCGTGCGTGCACTAAGCTTTGCGTGCACCATGCATAATGAAGCTACTAATTCCTATAGGGTGTTTGTTCCCGATAGGATGAGGGAATGTAAATAACAAACTGCGCCCGGAGAAAATCCTTCCAAGTTACTTTCGGACAGGGGTTCGACTCCCCTCGGCTCCACCAAAACAAAATGCCACCCAATCGGGTGGCATTTTGTTTTGCTGAAGCCAAGTTTGAGGAGTCGAACCCATCTAAATGCAACAGTCCCGTGGGGAGCGATGCGACCGCTGCCGGTGGCAGATAAAGGGAGCTGAGCGAGTGGCAGCGGTCAGCGAGGGACGATGGCTGAATAGCCGAGGACATTCGCTGGGAACCGCAACAGGACACTACCTTAATTTTCTTTCACTCTTGTGAAAGAAAATGCAAACAACTCCCCTCGGCATTCTAAAACTAAGCGATTCCCTATGATACGATTTCATAGCAAAGTATTGCTTTTTTTTATTTTTGTGGTAAAATAACGGTGCGACACAGTTTAATATTTTCGTCCGAAGTCTATGTTTAGTAAAAACGTAGGCTTTGCTTGTCATATCTTCGGACGATATGAACTGTGTCGCAACAGGGCGAAACTGCGTTTTTCAGTGCGTAGTTTCGGCTACGCACTTTTTATTTTGGAGGAGTTAACATCATGAAAAGATTTATTTCCCTTTCCCTCTGCGTTTTGCTCCTGCTGTCCCTCACCGCCTGCGACTTTATAAACGGACTGCTAAACCTGCCCGGCGCGGAGGACAGTCAGTTTACAGTCTATCGTAATCAGGTCACCAAGGACGAATTCCAGAAGCAGTACGCGCAGGCATTTAACGCCCTCCAACCCGATTACACGAAGGACTTTGTTTACATCTACACAAACGATTTTCGCGAAGTCTATGAAAACGGTGAGGACAAGCAAACCACCAACGAGCGCATCGAATTTGATGCGGACAGCAAAATCATTCTTCGCCATTACCAATTTCAAAACAACGACCCGGACACCGCCGACGAAGACTATTTCTGGGAATACCGCCAAGACGGCAGCACAGTACTATTCTATGACAGCCGTACAGGAAGTACCCAAACCCGCGCCCTTGGTTTTGCAGAATTTTGGGAGTTTGCCCACAGTCAGGTTCCGCTGGTCTTGTTCCCTAACCCCAATAAGCTTTACAGTGACGCGACTTATTATATCGATTTAGATAAGGACGGAAACAAGGTATTTACCCTGTATTCCGGTGATGAAAGCGACTACTCCCTCCGGCAGGTCGTTTTTAGCAGCACAGAAATGCTCTACCGCACCAAAAGCTACTGTAAGGAAGAGGATTACGAAGATACGACCATCGATATTTACCGCGTATATAACGAAAATGTAACCCTGACGCCCCGTTCATAAACGAAGGAGGTAAAGAAATGAAAAAATTATTATCCTGTATTTTACTGCTGACCCTTGTATTTTTACTGATAGGCTGTGCCAACCTTGGTGACCTTTCCACCACCACGAAGATCGTGGTCACAAAATACACCGAAGTCGGCGAGGTTGCCGAAACGGTCACTGTAACAGAAACCGAGAAAATTCAGCACATCTGCGACAATCTCAATTCCCTGCAGCTCACAAGAAAGGACCCCAGTGAGGGTCTTGCCAAAACCTATGAGCTTACCTTTATCGCGAGGGGTACAACGCTCCGTACCGTCTTTATCACCTCCAACGAGTGGCTTGCCTTCGACGGCTACACCCACGCCCCGGTAAAAGGCGAACTGGATCTTGCCTACATAAAAGGACTATTCCCCTGCCCCTTCCGGTGGGTCGGCACAGAAGACGGTCACCACAAGCATATGCTCTGCGATTGCTGCGACGAAGCCGATGTCGTATATCCCCACGAAGACCCGGAAGAGGATACCTACTGTAATATTTGCGGATATAAATTTAATGGTCCAACCAACCAAGTAGCTTTCTTAGCAGATTATGTCAGCTGGCTCTCGGAGCTTAGCGCTGAGAATGTTGCCGAGATTAAAACTACATTTGAGTATGTTGGTGTTGCCCCCGGAAGACTTAAGGACATAAGCCGCACAACCAACCAGAGCGTTATCACGGATGTGATAGAATATTACACATATACCACAATGCGATCTGTCGCCCGCGAAGAAGCCTATCCCCCCGGCGGCAACGCATTTACAATCGAGTTTATTCTCACGGACGGAACGGTAAAAGAGCTTCATTTCAATAATGGCTTCTACGCATACGGACTCCATCAGGACGAAATCTCCGCCCTTTGCTATTTCGTATTGGATTCCATTCCTACTCTTGAAGGCTACGACAATGTTACAAAATCTAACGAATTTATTGCCTATATAGGCACAGGAACGGTCTATGACAAGGAGAATAACCCCGTATGCGAAATTCCCATAGACGAGCTTGAGTTCGTTGAATCTGATGGCTGTGTTGATGCTGTGGTTACCGGCTATTATTATACGGTAGAAACAGAGTTTGGAACGTTGTGGTTTGATTACAGCAACGATTTGTTCTATCTGCAATTTGATAAGGGCGAGGACAATTACAGAGAATATTATCGTCTCGTTTGCAAAAATCTTGATGAATTGATTGCTGAATACAGCACGACTGGATGACTATGAAAAAGATAATATCCATACTTTTACTGCTCTCGTTCTGCTTCTCATTTACGGCTTGCAGCAATTCAAAGCCGAAGGAAATCACCTGCGAGGAAATAATAACGGCATACAAGGAAGCAGGCTACTCCGTTTTATATCACGGACACGAGAATGATACGGTGTATAATGATCTTGGAATATACTGTTCATTTGAGATACGTGATCCAAACAACGAGGACAACTATATGTATGTGGATCGCTACTTTACCGAGGAAGAGGCACAGGCGGCAAACGAGGAACAGCAGTTTAACCCTATTCTTTGGCTGTTCTTTGGTGTGTTTGGTGAGTGGCGTTGGCTTCATACGGGGTATTACGGAGATTTAACCTATTCAACCTTTGACTGGAAAATGATAAAGCCGTTAAAGGAGCTTATGAAATAAGGAGAATAAAGTTATGAAGAAATTATTTGCAATCTTAATCTGCACACTTCTGTGCGTTACCTTGTTTTCTGCTTGTGATTTATTTGAACACAAGCATACCTACGGCGCTTGGATCGCCAATGAAGACGGTCATTTTCAGCCATACACCTGCGGCTGTCCCCAAGCAGATATCTACCTTGTCCATAAGGATTCCGATGGGAACGGTGTCTGTGATCTATGCAGCTATGAGATGCAATTCATTTTTAAGCCTGCATCTGACGAGTCCGGATTCGAGCTTTATAAAATCGGTCCCGGATACCGTGGCGGTGATGTTGTTATCCCTTCTGAATATAATGGAGTTCCCGTAACCGAAATAGGATACGGCGCATTTAAAAGTGATTATAAACTCACCTCCGTCGTTATTCCCGATACCATTACACTTATTTCCGATGATGCTTTTGAAAATCAGACCTCTCTTACAAGCATAAACGTAGGAAAGGGTGTTGTTACCATAGGCGTAAGCGCATTTGAAGGTTGTACATCTCTTAAAACTGTTGTAATCAGCGATGCTACCGAGTATATTTACGCAAGTGCTTTTGAAGGTTGCACGTCACTTGAAAGTGTTACTCTCGGCAAGAATGTAAAGGAAATTACAGGTTCTGTATTCGAGGACTGCACAAACCTGAAAACCATAACCATCCCCGCTTCTATCGAAAAAATGGGCGCGTGGGTATTCTACGGAACCAATATGACCGACATTTACTTCGGCGTATCTGCTCCCGGCGAGAATTGGAACGAGAAGTGGGCAGAAGGTCTTAACGAGGATGTAAATATCCATTGGGCGGAAACAGAAGAATAAGTCCAAAGACCGCCCTCGGGCGGTCTTTGTTCGTACTTTCCAAATACCTTGAAAAATGCGCTCATTTATGCTATAAATAGATTATAAGGAGGGATATTTATGAAAAAATTCATTGCATTCCTTTCCGTTCTCCTCTCTCTTCTCCCCTTCTCCGGCTGCGCGGAGCGCCCCTATGAGCTGGCTTGGGACGGCTTTTGCTACACCGCAGAAACCTACGAACAGCCGGTGGAATTAGACCCCAAAGACAAAAATTACATCATCGACATTCTCAATGACGCCACTTGGGTAAATGACCTTGCCAAATGTGAAGCTGACTTTGTCTTCGTCACCCAAAAGCAAAGAGTAAATTATAACTGCGAGTGCGGTATCTTTAACGATGTAACCAACAAAAGAAGCACCACCGTTTCCGAAGACCAGCGCACCATGATCAATAGCATTTTGTCAGCCAGTACCCAGAATTCGGAGAAATAAGGTAAGATCATTTACACCATTTAATTAAAAGCGAAGGGAGAATTAAAATGAAGGTCGTTGCCTGTAAGAAAAAGGGCATTGGGGTTATGTACTTCCTCTGCGCTTTTCTCGGTATTATATTTTTGATTTTCGGTTTGACAACCGTTAATGTTCCTCCAATCATATTTGGCGCCATCATAACGCTGGTATGCAGTTATGTATTCGTGCAATATCTTTTTACTCCCGAGTGTATAATCGCTATAGATGAGGAGAACAATCTTTTGCTCCCCAAGGGCGTTCGGGTACATATCTCAGATGTGCTGGACATTTCTTACAAACGCGCTTCTGGCCGCGGTATACAGTATAAATGGGGAACGGTGATTCTTACAACACGCCTCGATACATACGAATACGACTACATAGCAGACTGCGAAGCTGTGGCAAAGACGCTGACAGATCTGATGTATAAAGCAAAATACGAGGAGGCAGAGAAATGAAAAAGCTACTGTCAATCATCATCGTACTTAGCATATTCTGCCTTTCTGCCTGTGAGCTCTGCGTCAAAGGTGTAACAGTCCAACAAGGAGAAAATTGCACGGTAATTACATTTGATAACTTTGAAGGTAAGAAAAGGATTGAACTTGCCCACGATAGCCCAAACGAAGGCGCGCTCTACTATAAGACCAACCTGACAAATGGCAGCTTGCAGGCATCCTACGATTTAGGCATCCTTTGGGACGCACAAAATCTGTTTGAAGCAAGTGCAGACAATAACAGCATTGGCCCCGGCCATTACATAGATAACAGCACAAGCAAAATAACGATTACCTTTGAAGCAGACGAGCCTGTAACCGGCGAGGTGATCATCTCTTTCGCGCCCATCGAGGAGCACGAACATACCTACGAGTGGCTTACAAATGAAACCTCCCACCAAAAGAAATACACCTGCCAGTGCAACACCCGCGACTTAACAGAGTTCCATTCCGATAACGATGAAAACAAGCTCTGTGATGTTTGCGGATACATTATAACCGGGCATCAGCATACATTCGTATGGTCGCAGGGCGATATATGGCACTGCTATAACTACACCTGCGGCTGCCCCACTCCACCGAATGCGGCTCTGCATTCTGACGGTAACAGCGACGGAAAATGCGATGTCTGCGAATATCAGATGGAGGAACAAGAAGGTAAATGACCCACCGTATGAAGCTAAATCCCCGGCCCTTTTCCATGATCGCAGAAGGCAGGAAGACCATCGAGCTGCGCCTGTGGGATGAAAAGCGGCGGCAGATCTCCGTGGGGGATATTCTAATTTTCACAAATACCGCCGATTCTTCGCTTACCCTGCAGTGCGAGGTCAAGGAACTCCACCTCTTCCCTGATTTTACTGAACTATATCGCCGGCTCCCACTTTTACAATGCGGCTATCTTCCGGAAGCGTTAGAAACTGCCGCCCCTGAGGATATGGAGGCTTACTATTCAAAAGAACAGCAGCAAAAATACGGTGTTGTTGGTATAGAGATAGAACTGGTTACATAGTAAATTTCAATATACGGCCGCCCAATCGGGCGGCCGCTATTTTAGACAACAAAACCCGTAAAATCCGCCTACTTTTCGTGAACTAGTTCATAAAACACAAAACCTAAATGTTTTTCCGATTTTTATGCAGCAAAAATCAACTTATTACCATTATTTATATAAAATTTTGCACTTTTTCTTGTTTTTAGGAGGTTTGACTTTCATTCAAAAATCCTTATAATAACTCTCGGAATACTAAAAAAGAAAGGAAACTATTATGAAAAACATGAAACGTTCCCTCGCATTCCTCTTCGTGTTTGTTCTGATGCTCGTTGCATTTACTGCTTGCCAGCAGCCTCAGAAAGAACACACCCACGTATTTGCTGACGCTACTTGCACGGCTCCCAAAACCTGCGAGTGCGGCGCAACCGAGGGCAAAGCCCTTGGCCACACCTATGTTGACGGCAAGTGTGCCTGCGGCGCTAAGGACCCCAACTATGCAGCGCATTACCACAGCTACGAGTCTGTCGTCACCGCTCCCACCTGCACCGAGAAGGGCTACACCACCTTCACCTGCGCCTGTGGTGATTCCTACACAGCTCTCGAAGTGGCAGCTAACGGTCACTCCCACACTTCCGTTGTAACCGCTCCCACCTGCACCGAGGACGGCTACACCACCTACACCTGCGCTTGTGGCGACACCTACACTGCTGACGTAGTTACTGCTAACGGTCACTCTCACAACGCTGTTGTAACCGCTCCCACCTGCACCAAGGACGGCTACACCACCTACACCTGCGCTTGTGGCGACACCTACACCGGCAACGAAGTTGCCGCCAAGGGTCACACCTTCATTGATAGCGTATGCGCTTGCGGATCTGATTATGTTGCTCCCAGCGCATCTTGGATTCTTACCACCGAGCTTAAGGACGGTGACCTCGTTCTGATCGGCGCTCCTGCTTACGGCAAGCTTCTTTCCGCTCTTAAGGTCAGCTCTGGTTCGTACTACAACAAGGGTGTTAACTATTCCGTAGATGATTTCTCTAATGTAACCGATGCTGAGGTATTCGTCGTTACCATTAACGCAGACGGCACCTATACCTTCACATCTCTTACCGGCGACGTTATTGCGCTTGCAGCAAGCTTCTCCTCCCTTAATAAAGATGGTGAGCACAAGTCCTGGGCTCTTACCGACAGAGGCGACGGCACTTTCCTTATGAAGAATACCGGCCGTAATCTTTATCTTGAATGGTACAATTCTAAGGGCAACTGGAGCACCTATTCCGCAGGTAATACCAAAGAGTACTACCTCTCCTTCTACATTAAAGACAATAGTGCGCATATTCACAATCATATCAGCGCTGTTACCGCACCTACCTGCACCGAAGCAGGCTACACCACCTATACCTGTGAGTGCGGTGATAACTACAAGGTAGACGGTGCAGCTGCAAGCGGTCACACCTATGTAGATGGAATGTGCCAGTGTGGCGAGACTGACCCCGATGTGCACTTCCATAACTATACCGCCGAAATCACTGCCCCCACCTGCACTGCTGCAGGCTACACCACCTACACCTGCGCTTGCGGTGACACCTACACCGGCGACGAAACCGAAAAGCTCAGTCACATTGACGAGAATCTGGATGTCGAGTGCGACAGAGCGGGATGCACCAGCAAGGTAGCTCCTCCTGCGAACTCTACACTTTCTACCTATACAGCAAATTGTCTCGGCTCTAAGGTTTCGACAAGCAACAGCTACTACGTTGTTGGTACGATCACAGAAGTTCTTGATGCTAAAAACGGCATCTTCCTTGTTGATGACGGCACTGGCGAAACATTCTATTTCAGATTGCCCAAGGATGCAGACGGTGTTTCTCACGCAAGCTGGCCGATTAAACTTGTTCTTGGTGACAAGGTCCAGGTTTACGGAAAGATTAATAAGTATTCCACAGCAACTGCTCCCAATGGTCAGTACTGGCCTGCAATGCAATCACCTGTTGTAACACTCCTTGAACAGCACGCCCACGACTTCACCGCAATTCCCGCAACTTGCAGCGAGCCCGCTTTCTGTGCTTGCGGACAGAGCCACGGTGAGCCTCTTGGTTGTGCAGATACAAACTCCGATAATCTTTGCGACGACTGTGGAAAGAATGTGAATTACATTTATGAGTACGTTGAAATCAGAACTGACAATAACAGTGGCGTACTTGATACAACAGCAGGAACCTATACCTGGAGCAACGATAACTTTAGTGTTCAGGTAGTAAAGGAAACTTCCAGCCAGCTCTATTCCACAGCAAAGGATCATATGAGAGTTTATAAGGGCAACCAATTCGTTCTTGCTAATAAAAACAGTATCACAGTTAAGACGATCACGGTTTACCTTACAAACGCAACTCAGGTTACTTACTTCGAAAAGTTCCTTACTGGATATACGTACACTACGGATGCAGACAACTTTACTGTTACTGTAGAAATCAATTCTGCTGAAACTCTTACGTTGACAAATACAGGTTCTACAACACAAATTAAGGGTGTAGAATTTGGTTACGAGAAACCTAACGCATAATGTAGGCTCTTGATTTTCGAGTTTTATAGCAAAATCCAAATAGACCCTTTTATCGGGTCCCTTAGGGATTAACTCCCCCGGAAAATTTCGGCATAGTCGTTATCATAGCGGCTATGCCGTTATTTTATTAATAATGTACCCTGTGCGCGCTCCTTGGCTCTATCAACTAGTATTAGAACTGCCTGCTTATCGCTGGGCCGCTTTTATGTCCGATTGACTTTTTTCTCCCGAATTGCTATAATAAATGCAAATAAGAAGACGGAGGTGTTACTGTGAAAATGCAGAAAGCTTTGATACTGCTTTTGGTCCTTTGCATACTGCTGTTCGCCTTTTCCGGTTGTACCGCCGTTCTGCTGGCTTTGGGCTACAGCTACCTGACCGGTGCTACCGAGCCAACTGAACCCACAGAACCTACCGAGCCAGATATTACCAATCCCACGTCTGCAGCATTCAGCCCTGCTTCCGAAAGCAGGGCATACCTATATAGGAGCTAATACGATGAAAAAGCTTGAAAAAACCAATGTAATGCGCATTTTAGACCAGAAGAAGATCCCCTACGAAAGCTACGATTACAGCCACACAGATGCCCTTAGTGGCACCGAGGTGGCCGCCGTTTTGGGACAAGACCCCTTGCAGGTATTTAAGACCTTGGTCACCGTAGGCGCATCGAAGAAAAACTATGTATTCGTCATCCCCGTATGCGGAGAGCTAAACCTAAAAGCGGCAGCAAAGGCTGTGGGAGAAAAGAGTATCGAAATGCTCAAGTCCAAGGACTTACTGCCCCTGACCGGCTATATTCACGGCGGCTGCTCCCCTATCGGTATGAAAAAGCTGTTCCCCACCGTTTTTGACCGCAGCGCGGAAAGCTATGACACCATTTTCTTCAGCGCAGGAAAAATCGGCTATCAGGTCCAGCTTTCCCTCTCCGATCTTCAAAAAGTTATTCCCTTTACCCTCTTTGATATTTGTGATATATAAAATCCGGGTGCGGCGCACCCGGATTTTTATCCTATTCAAGTTCCTCAACCACCGCGGCAAGACGGGCATTGACGGTATCAAAATCCGTCACAATGTCCATCAGCTTTTCCCCGGTGCGATTCTTTCCGCTTTCCTTCAGAGAGACAGCAAGATCGTATAGCTCCTGCGTGTGAGAGTCGTTGTGACTGACCATAAATTTCATAAGGGCCAGCATCTCTTCCGGTGTGGTTTCTTCCCGCTCGGAGCGCTCTATGGTCTCATACTTACGGACGCCGGACACCT
Organism: Faecousia sp.; assembly: GCA_045654085.1. GTDB lineage: Bacteria > Bacillota > Clostridia > Oscillospirales > Oscillospiraceae > Faecousia. The sequence continues at coordinate 52,091 of JAZOMT010000016.1, forward strand.
GATACATCCGATCTGTGGAAATAATCACATCCACATCGAACCAGCGCCCGAAAATGGCTGCCAGCTCCTGCTCGTGCAATAGATCAATGGAGACATCGCTGGCTCTGCCGGAGTGATGAGCAGTCAGCGCGTCACGGCTCATACCGTGGGCAACGGACAGCCTGCCGCCGGGTTTACACAGACCGGCCAGGACAGAAATCAGCCGCTTGGGGTCAGGAAAATGCGGGAACGCATTATAGACCATAATGCAGTCAAACTGCCGGTCAAATTCCGTCTCCTCCACATCGCCGCAAATCACTTTGACCTCCGGGAATTTAGCCGCAGCAATTTTCGCCATTTCTTGGGAAATGTCAATGCCGGTAACAGAAGCCACACCCCGGCTTAAATAATCCGGGAACAGCACGCCCGTACCGCAAGCAACATCCAACACATCCACATCAGGCTTTACACCACCGCAGGTCAAAATGGTCTGAATGATATCCTCATTGCGGATCATATCCGCATCCCACCAAGGGGCGCACTTATCGAAAAATTCGGCAATCGTCTTCTTCTCCATGATTACTCCTGAGTTGCCTTTGCATATCGGGCAGGAATGACCTTTGCCTTCTCCAAAATCATCACCAATGCCGGCAGAAGGACCAAGTGGGCAACGATTCCGGGCAGCGTGCCTACGATATAGCTTGTGACCCAAATGGCGACGGTAAATACCTGCTCACTGCCCATAATGGAAATCACCAGCCACTGGGCAAGACCGCCCACAATGCGGCCAAACACCATCGCCACAGCAAGAGAGATGTACAGATCTGCAGCCAATTTCCGGGTATGGACAAGGCGCATCATAAGACCGGCAGCAAGGCCGTAAGCGCACAGCTCAGGCGCCATATGCAGCAGCCGCATCAGCGGGGGCATACCGTTTGTAATGCTGGCAAGCACAGGACCGACGATGCCGCAAACCGCACCGTAGATGGGGCCTAACAGCAATCCACACAGCAGCGCCGGGATATGCATAGGAGAAAGGGCAGTACCCAAACCTACCGCGTGGAAGGCCGTGGGCAAAATGCAGCAAAGGGCGATACAAATGGCGCAAATGCAAAGCTTTTTCACAGAAGTCATCTTATTCATTTGAAAAGCCTACTTTCTTTTTATTTATGCCATCTTATCCTAAGAAAGCACGCTTTTCAAGCCCCCCGGGGGGTTATTATTTCCGTATTTCTGCGTATTTTCGCATGCTGCAAATCCCGCTTTTCATAATTAGAAATCTAAGTAGCGGACAACAAAGAATGTGCATTTTATATATCTTCAAAAAGAGCTTAATACGCAGCTTTTTCGTAGCTTTTTTGTAGTTTTTCAGGGTCTTTTTTGGGTCGTCGCAAAAGGCATCGGCTAAGTACTTGCCGGATAGGAATGCGCTGCTGATGCCCTCAAAGGAGCTGGCGCTGACAAGGCCTGCCGCCTCACCGATCAAGAACACGCCATCTTGCCCTAACGCAAAGTCCCGTAGAGAACGGGGGCTTGTAAGCTGGCAGGCTTCCGTCAAAATTGGCTCTCCAAAGGATTCATTAAGATGCTTTTCCAATCTCTCTTTTTGCTTCTCATAGGCATCCCTACCGCCCTCTTGAGGAAATGCGCCACCGAAAATCAGCTTGCCGTCCTTACGTATGGTCCAAGAGCAGGAATCGGAGGTCTTGGGGTCATAGATGCAGGAATAGCTGGGCGCGTCAGGGGTATGATCTACGAAATGCTCCTGAATGGCAATATACTTTTTCTTGCAGGATCGAAAGAAATTCCGTCTTACGATAGAGCTTGCGCCATCTGCGCCAACAATGTATTTCGCCCGGATATTGCTGGAATAAGTACCGATTGCCAGCCGAAATCCACCCTTTTCGCAACGGCTTATTTCCGTACATCTTCCGTTTATGATATCCACATTCTCAGGCACAAGGGACAGTAGCCATTTATCAAATGCGCTTCGGTCCATATTAAGATAGTGCCGCTGGTAATATCTTTTGATTTTGGAGCACAGATCTATAGTTTCGACATCGAAGATTTGGGGATCTGCCAAAATATCCTTGGGAAGATCCAAATTAAACTGCGCCAGTACCTTTTGGGCATCCGGGGCAAGAAGACCGCCGCAGACCTTACTCCCGGTCTTCGGCTTTGCATCGATCAGGGCGATCTGCAGCTGTGGCTGCCGCCAGGCAAGCTCCCGGGCAAAGGTAGCGCCTGCCGGGCCGCCGCCGATGATCGCCACATCGTAGCTATTCTTCATCGGTCTCTTCCTCCACTTCGATGTACTCCAAGAGATCGCAGGGCTGACATTCCAAGACCTGACATAGCTTATTGAGGGTGGAGATTTTCAGCGCCTTTATTTTACCGTTTTTAAGGAGCGAGACATTTGCCATCGTAAAGCCAACCTTATCTGCCAGCTCGCTAACACTCATTTTCCGCTTTGCCAGCATCACATCGATATTAAAAACGATCATAATGTGAGATCCGCCTCCTCTTTCAGGACTGCAGCACGGGCAATATAGTCGGAAAGAATATAGATCGCAGATGCGACCATCATTCCAATGAGTGCCACAAACAGCATTGCCGGCATTAAGAGGCGCTCCCCCGCCCCAATCAGCCACACGGCTGCTATGCCCAACAGCAAGCAGTCTGCAAAAATGGCAATGGATATTCCTTTGATTCTTATTGCAGTCTTTAGTGTGAAAATCGCATCCTCAGCCATAGATTTCGGGAAAGCTAGGGCAGAAAGCAAAATTCCCAAAAATACCGCCCCGATTACACAGCAAAGAATCTCAAACGCAAGAAGCGCGCCACCGGACAAAAATGACGAAAGATAGACAAATACCGTAGGCAGCCAGTGTATCCCCATAAAAGCAGATGCCACCAGCATCAAGATAAGCACCACCGCAACAAAAATTGGAAGCTTTGTTTTCATAACCGCACCTCACATAGTTTTTTAATTATTATATACCTATTCTTTCCAAATTGCAATAATTATTTATCGTGATACAATAAATTTATAGGGTGATGATGCCTTTTGTTCCCTACTTGCTATCGGTCGGCAAATTTACTCATGAATTTATTGACAGCACCTCCCTATGGATACAGGCAAAGCCCCGGAGAGCGATCTCCGGGGCTTATTTTATTGGGATACCGTGAACAGCGAGTAGAAGTAACCCTTCTTTGCCATCAGCTCATCGAAGGTTCCGGATTCTGCAATGCTGCCATTCTTGAGAGTCAGCACACAGTCATACCGTTTCAGCAGATTCTCATCCAAAGTATGGGTGACCACAATGCGGGTCAAGTCTTTCAGATCTAAGATCGCATTAGAAACATAGAATGCCGTCTGGGTATCCAGTGCTGCAGTGGCTTCATCCACAAGCAATACCTGAGATTTCTTCAGCAGGCTACGGGCGATGGATATCCTTTGCTTTTCACCACCGGAAAGTCCACTCCCATTCTCGCCACAGAGATAATCCTCACCGCGTTCGGCAATCAGCTTTGACAAGCCGGACAGTTCGATGGCCTGATCCACTTCCTCTTTGGGAAATTCAGAAAACATAGTGATATTATCGCGAATGGAGGCGTTGAAGACAAACACATTCTGCTGCACCACAGAAACCATTTCATAAAGGCTCTCGCTGCTGATCTGCCGCAGCTCGGCTTCATCATAGCAGATAGAACCGGCATAACCATTGTGAGATGCCATCAGCAGATTGAGGAGCGTGCTCTTGCCGCTGCCGGAGCTACCCACGATGGCATAGCTCTTGCCTGCACCGAAGGTAAAGCTCACATTTTGAAGCACAGGCTTTTCTTCCTCGTAACCGAAAGACAAACTCTCAACGGCGATTCCGGTGACCAGTTCTTTTTTGCACACCAGACCTTCGTCCCGGACATTGCTTTCCAATGCTTCAGCCACTTTTGCAATCAGGGCCTTTGATGCTTTGATTTCAGCCAATGCCTGAGGGATCGCGCCAATGGGATTGATTACAAAGTTCAGAAGCTGCACAAACACCAAGACAGAACCAGCAGATAATCCATACCCATTGAGTGCCAAAAATGCGCCAATCAGGAAAATGCTGAACTGCAAGATTGTGCCGGAAATTGCACTTAACCCATTCACAAGAATACTCATCTTCCTGCGGAATGTTTTTGCAACGGTTACTTCCTTTACAGCGTCTGAAAAAATACGGCACATTTGCGCCTCTGCCCGGAAGGACTTGATCACAGCGAATCCAACCAAGCCGTCCTTCAATGTACTCATATAGGTTTCATTCTTATCGGACACCGTTTTCTCTGCCTTTGCCACAAGGTTTCCTGTGCAGATCGAAACAGCCAGCGGTAGTAGTGCCAGAACAATAGATAACATCGCAAGAAGTGGGCTGTAGTAGAACATCAGCACCAGTGCGCCAATGCAGATTGTAAAATTCTCCACGATGATAAAGACATTTGCCAGATAGTTCATCTCCACCGTTGCCGCATCATTGCTCAGTGCGGAGATATATAGTGAGGAGTTCTCGCTGGAAAAGGCACCGATGCCTTTTTGACACAACCGCATAAACACATATTCTTTATACTGCCCAATACCTTTTGCAATAAACCGAGGCTTAGAATGATATGCTAAGAAGTAGGAAAATCCTTCTAAGAGGACGCCTATAACGGTTAACAGCACCACCTGAGAGAAAGAAAAGCCAATATCTGCGCCGGTTGCCAAGTCGATGATAACCTGGATCAGCCAGGATACCATCATTGTGGAAGCAGTCAGAACCAGCGTAACGGCTAACGCTAAAGTAAATCTCCAGCCGTTGCCTTTATAGAACTGCCGCATATATGGCTTCAGAAGCTGTCTATTTTTCATATTATGTAAATCTCCTTGTTTTGAGCATTGTGTTTCCTTCGTTACTGCATTGGGATTCTGGCTGTATGGATAACGAGTAACAAGAAGAAATTGTTGCAACCTGCGGGGATTATTTATAATTTAATTTTTACGCATTCTCCACCGGCGCTTTGTACTTCCACAAGCACCCAATCCCGATGTTTACGACGGTATCGGTTCAGTTCCTTAACGAAATAAATTGCCTGCTCTTTCGTGATGTTAAGGCCGTATTCTTTCAGATATTTTGGTGCGAATCCAGCGGCAAAACGATTCAATACAAGTCCTGAGGGAATTGGAAGCCAAAAGTTTGGTCCCTCATTACTTTTCACAATGATCTTCATGACTCACTCCACAAAAATACGGACCGTATCTCCATCCGCAGATTCCACCTCTACCAGGTTACCAATCGCACCGTGGCGAACTAACTCTATGATCTGCATCCAATCAATACCCTTGAGCGCATCACCGCCGGACACCTGCGGCATATCCATACCCATATCCATTGCTACTTGAATAAGCGCCATAGGCAGATTCACGCGCACCTTATCTCCGTCATGGGAATCCACTACAACGCGCAGCATCAGATCCTTTATGTCTTTGCGCTGTTCTTCGGGTACCAAAGTTACCACGCTCTGCACTTCCTGCTTTCCAGAAAGTAGCTCATCCACACTGACACCTAAAATCTTTGCCAGCTTGGGCAGCAGGCTAATATCGGGGCAGGTCTGATCGTTCTCCCACTTGCTTACCGCTTGGGGACTGACCTCCAGCATCTGTGCCAGATCATCCTGCTTCAGTCCTTTTTCCCGCCGCAGAGCAGCGATTCTTTTACCAATTGTCAATTCCATTGCGATTGCCTCCTTGTTGTTGATGGCATCATTATAAAGGATGATATACAGCTTGTGAATGGCTTAAAGGTTGTTTTCGGCCGAAACCACGCAACCGAATGGGGATTTTTCGCTCAACCAAAGGTTGATTATGATTTGCGTAATTTGAAACCGCAACACTATCTCTAATAAGCTCACAACAAATCCTTACAGACTGCATAAGTATCCTTGTGGAGGTATTCCTCTAACTCGTCTGCCGCTGCCCATTGATAGCGCGTAATTTCCGCTTCCTGAGGAATGACCTCTCCGTCAACCTCTCCGAGGAACAAAACCACTTGCTTTCTCGTAAAGGGTGGAATGTCATACTCGGATACCACACGCTTTCCGGGAATCAGCTTTGCAGTCAGTCCCGTTTCTTCAAGCAGCTCTCGCAGGGCGGTCTGTTCCTCCGTCTCACCAGCTTCCATATGCCCCTTAGGGAAGCTCCAGCAGTTGTTGGTTTGGAGTAAAATCAGGTATTCTTTTTTGTCACCGTTCCAGCGGTACGGGATCACACCGCAGGATTTTTGGAGCAGGGATTCAATAAAGCTGTCAAAATACTGCTCCTGAAAATGTACCGCCTCTGCAATCTGTCCCTGATGGCAAATCGTTCCCGTTGGCGCAACCACCAGCTTGTCCTCGCAGTCGTTCTTTCTGCGGATGGCGGCAATCACCTGCCCGTCAAATTCCGTCAGCGGCTCATTTACACCAAGAATGTAGGCATCCTGCTCCTCCCCATCCCCGGCGATGATGCCCGGAATGTAGCCGTAGTTAATAGGATATACAATGTCTCCATGCCGGTAGCCGATGGGTCGGTCGATAATAACGCGGACGAATTTGCCCATATTGTCGCGGATGATTTGATTTCTGTCTTTCATAGAATGTACCTCGATTAGAAAAAGTGCAAGAGATGGGACTCGTTTGCATTTTCTTTCACAACCGTGAAAGAAAATTAAGGTAGCAACCAGTGTTTGCACTGGTTGCAGCAATATGCCACCGGCATATTGCATTTTAGGTCTTCGAGTCCCAGCTCGAGCATAAAAAATATGGGCACCCCGAATGGGATGCCCATATTTTTGGTGCGAGAGATGGGACTCGAACCCACACGGCGTAACCACACGCACCTCAAACGTGCTTGTCTACCATTCCAACACTCTCGCAAGTGCCTGAGTATTATATCGCGGAAATGCCGTCTTGTCAACCATATTTTTCACAAAGATGCCCCTAAATTTTCCCGGTCGGCTTGATTTTATATGCCTGCTATGGTAAGATTAATGACATATGCGGATACTATTGGTGGAACACTCCTCCGCATACCACTTATACAGAAAAATCAGGTGTGATACTATGAGAAACGCTCGCTTTTATATTGCGCTGTGGGCATCCAAAGCCGCCAGCCTGCTCCTTGTTCTATTGGGACGGAACGCCTCCTGCTTCCCCGGAAAGGTCGCCATCAAGCTCTGCCCCGACTTTTTGGCGCAGGTGGCAAAGCCCAAAACCGTCGTTGCAGTTACCGGCACCAACGGCAAGACCACCGTCAGCAACTTAACCGCCGGTATTCTCCGGGAAAACGGCTACACCGTCACCAACAACAGCCTCGGCTCCAACATTCAGCCCGGCGTTGCCACTGCCCTATTGCAGGATTGCACCATCTTCGGCAAGGCTAAAAAGGACATCGCCATTTTGGAGTGCGACGAGCGCAGCGCCATCCGCATTTTCCCCCAGCTAAAACCGAACTTTCTGCTGTGCAACAACATTATGCAGGACTCCGTTATGCGCAATGCCCACACCGAGTTTATCAGCTATCTTTTAACCACGACCCTGCCCGAAACCACAAAGCTGGTGCTAAACGGTGATGATATGATCTGCTCCTCCCTTGCGCCCCAGTGTCAGGATCGCACCTATTTCGGCATTGAAGCAGAGCGTCCGGAAGAACTTATCACGCCCTTCCATCGGGATATCGTTTACTGTCCCAAGTGCGGTGGTAAGCTTGTACCTGATTATGTGCGCTATTACCACATTGGCCGTTTCCACTGCGAAAGCTGCGGACACACCTCCCCGGAGCGGGATTTCACCGTCACCGCTATTGACCGAGAGCAAGAGGTCTTTACCATTACCCACAAGGGCGAAGCGCAGAACTACCGCCTTGTCAGCACCAACCTTGTAAACATCTACAACACCTGCGGTATGATTGCGCTGCTGACCCGTCTGGGTCTCTCCCACGAGCAAATCACCAAGGGTCTCCAAAACGCCGAGATTGTCAAGAGCCGTATGGAAATTCTGGATGCCGGCGATCTGCATATTACGATGCTGATGGCAAAGGGTCTCAATCCCGTGGCCTGCGCCAGCTGCTTTAACTATGTGGCATCTACCCCCGGCGAGAATAAGGCCGCTGTCATCTGCATTGATGACCGTAACAACTGCGCCACCAACAGCGCCAACATCTGCTGGTTCTACGACTGCGATTACTCCATTTTGGCTGACCCCTCCATCACCCAGATTGTCTTTGGCGGTCCGCGCTGCAAGGACCACTACCTCCGTGCGCTGATGGCAGGCATTCCTAAGGAGAAAATAGTCATTACCCACGACACCGCCCACGCGGCCGCGCTCGTGGATACCGAAAAGAGCAAACAGATTTTCGTTCTCTACGACATTTATCACCCGGCAGAGGCCGCGGTCAACAAAAAGATTCTGCAGGAAAAAGGAGGCAAGGTATGATTATCGAAGTGCTTTTTAACGAAGTCTGCGGTCTCAACGGCGATGCCCAAAATGCCGCTTATCTGCGCTATGCAATGCCCGATGCGCAGTTTATCTACACCTCCCTTTTGGATACCCCCTATTTTGCAGAAAACCGCCCGGATATGATTCTCCTTGGCTATATGACCGAGAATACCCAGCGCCGTGTCATCGAAAAGCTGATGCCTCTGAAAGAAAGACTGGAAGCACTTATTGAGGACGGTGTGGTATTTCTTGCTACCGGCAACGCAGGTGAAATTTTCTGCAAAAAGATAAGCTATGTAACGGAAAAGATTGAAATTGACGGTCTTGGTATCTTTGATTTAGAGGTAAAAACCGACCTTTTTAAGCGCTATAACGGCAAGATCCTCAGCAATTTCGAGGGCATTGAGGTGGTGGGCTTCCGCACCCAATTCAGCCACATTTACGGTAATAACTCCGATTTCTACTTTGCGGAGGTCATCCGCGGTATCGGCATTAACCCCGAAAGTAAGCTGGAGGGTATGCGGAAAAACAATCTGCTTTGCACCCATACCGTCGGCCCTATGCTCCCCCTAAATCCTCTCTTCTGCGAGAAGCTCATTGCGCTGGCGGGTGGAACTGCCCAAGCTGCATTCCGGGAAGAAGCCATTGCCGCTTATGAGGAACGGCTGAAGGAATGGAATGACCCCAACATTCGCTTTGATATGTAAAAATTTGCCCCGGCATCCACAAGGATGCCGGGGCCATTAACTTTTAATTATTCCTGCGTTGCAGGTAAACGGCTATCAATCAGATATTGCAACTCCGAATCTGAAATGTCTTGTCTGACTTTGTTAATGGTGTTCTTTAGACCTTCACTTTCATTATTATAGTAAAGGCCATCAAAGCGCCAAGTCTCACCGTCCAATGTCATTTCGTTCCAGTCTCCCGTATGGGTCAGGGAAACCGTCTCCTTGACCTGCATAGTAGGTGTCTCGCGGAGGGCGTAGTATGCCGTAGCCGTGGTGACGCCCTTAGCTGTATCGATCACATAGTAGAAATACTGATATTCGCTTTCAACTGCCATGCCGGTATGCAGATCAGTAGACATTTCCAAGCTGTAAATACCGCGGAAACCAAAGTCCTGATAGCTATATTCCTTCAGTTCGCCAACCTGCGCCTTGGCATAAGACAGGTCAGTGGCTCTATCTACCTTTTCCCAACGGACATTAAGGTCCTCTGAGCGCATAGATTTATTGGTAATCAACTGGGTATAATCAAAGGCCGGACGTGAGAAATTCAGGGTGTTCCCGCTGACGCCCAAACGGTTACCGTTATTGGTGCTGGAGGACACTGTCAAAGCATCGTTATAAATAACATATTCGACCTTAGAGGAATCCTCTGCATTATACTCGTAAGAGAGGGTTACCTCTTTTACATAGGCAGGGGCATTTGCTTCTTTATGTACATAGTAGCCCGTACTGCCGCCGGTTACAATCAGGTAATCTTCATATAAGTACTTTTCGTCTTCAATATAATTCCGGGTCGTAGGTGTATACCCTTCTCTTTTCTCATAGGAGGGTGTATAAGTGTAGCTCGTCAGTTTATATGTGCCTTTTAGTTTATCCATCCTTTGACCGGAGATCATATAACAGCCGGCCATATTTACCGCAAAGGCGATAATAAGCAATATAACAAGTAAAATCCGTGTTCTTTTCATATTCATTTCCTCCTTAGCCTGAGCAATACAACCCGAATCCGCCCAAGGCGGCGTCTGATTCGCTCAGACTTCATTTTATTCATTGATGGGCGTCAGCCCATCTGCTTCATAAATTTTTGCCTGAACAAATCATCCATCCCCCTTGGGTCGTAGATTTCCGGATAGCGAGGCCGCTCTGGGGCAAGGCTGAGCTTTGCAGGTGGGCTTTGAGCCCTCCAAAAAGCGACAACGATGCACCGGAGTGGTTTCGCGGCTCAGAAACGGGTTCGGGTTATATTGCTCAGGCTAATGGAATTGCGGCGTTTAGGTGAAAATGCTCCTCCGCAAATACATAATAGTATATATACGAAGAAATGTCAATACTTTCCAGTGGTTTTTTAGCAAATTTACAGAATGTTCAAATTATGGGTGACAATATTTTTTGGAAAAACAGAAAATTGGACTTGACAAATCCCCCCAGATAATATAGAATATTCAAGCGGTCAAGAACTGCTACTTGGAGAAGTCGCGTAGCTGGCCGAGCGCGCACGATTGGAAATCGTGTATACCCCAAAAGGGTATCGAGGGTTCAAATCCCTCCTTCTCCGCCAAATAAAAACACCACCCAATCGGGTGGTGTTTTTATTTGGCTAAAGAGGGATTTGAAGATGTTAAATGCAACGCGGATGAGCGTTGCCCGCTGCGGCTCGACGCAGCGGAACCTTAATTTTCATTCCCATCGGGAATGAAAATGCAAACAAATCCCTCCTTCTCTCCCCCATTACCCACCACCCAACCGGGTGGTCTGTTTTTATGCTTTGAAGAGGGATTTGAAGACCTAAAATGCAACGCGGATGAGCGTTGCCGCCGCCAGCTGGATGGCGGCGAACCTTACATTTTTGCCTTTGGCAAAAATGAAACAAATCCCTCCTTCTCCGCCAAAAGAAAACCAATAATTCAGAACCAAAAAGCGCGACCATCTGATTTCGATGGTCGCGCTATATCACTTTATAAATTTTGCCAGTTCTTCGCCAAAGAGATTTCCTAATTTTATTTGGCTCATAGAGTCATAGTGGGCTGTGTCCGGCTCCTGTTCCGGCTCACCTGTGCAGATCAGCCCCTCGGCATTGGTATCAATCAGCGCATTCAGGGGCGACTGCGCCGCAACTGCCTGCTTCGACTGGTTTACAAGGTCACAGTATACCCAAAGAGCAGGATTTTGCGCGATGGCAGCATCAATAAAAGCGATGCCCTCAGGCGCTGCACAGCGGTCAAACTTTTGGCGGATGTCCTTGATGAAATTGTTCAGGCGTTCCAGGTAATCCGTGGCATTCGCCACAGAAAAAGCATCGGATTCGCCCTGCATCCAGCACATACCTACAACTTCCACATCGTAGTTTTTGGATGCCAAATAATCGAGGCTTGTTTCCGCAAACGCTTCAAAATGCTTATAGAGTTTCCCTGTTTTTCCTCTGCTGGAGGGGGAAAGCCATTTTGTGTGCAGGTCTGTACCGCCCCACGCCCATTTGATAATGAAGAACATTTCATCCGGGTACAGCGCGTGGAGCTTTTCCGCAAGGCCTAATTCCGGGCCAAAACAATTTCCATTCTCGCCCTGACGGACACCGCATTTTACAAAGGCATTGGAAATGTTATTTCCCGATACGAAATAGTTGATATAGACGTTATCATAACCGGCTTCATACTCCGCGTACTTTTCCGGCGCAACATTATGCTTCAGGTACGCATCCAGGCTGCAGCCGGAGGCATTGGACTGCCCGGCAAGAAAAATGACCTTCACCTTTTTCCCCTGACCGTTGGGCAAGGTATCCTGTACGCTGTAACTGATTTGGCTGTCCAAGTAGGCATTTACGCCAAAGTGGACACCCAATGCGATAACCGCAACACCAAAAACAGCCGCCAAAATAAGAACAACTTTCTTCTTTGTCATAAAATCTCTCCTTTAGTGGGCGAACTGGCTTTCGTAGAGCTTTGCGTAGAGGCCTTTTTTCTCCAAAAGCTCTGCGTGCTTGCCCTGCTCGATGATGTTACCGTCCTCCATTACAAGAATACAGTCCGCTTCCTGAATGGTAGACAACCGGTGGGCCACCACAAAGCTGGTGCGGCCTTTCATCAGCGTATCAAAAGCCTTTTGCACCTGCATTTCTGTCCGGGTGTCAATAGACGAGGTAGCCTCATCCAGAATCAGCATCGGCGGCAAACAGAGCATCAGCCGGGCAATACACAGAAGCTGCTTCTGACCTTGGGAGATATCCCCGCCCATTTCCGAGAGGACGGTATCGTAGCCGTTCGGCAGCCGGGAGATGAAGCTGTGAACACGCGCCTGCTTTGCCGCTTCCATAATTTCCGCATCGGTAGCGTCCGGGCGACCCATTGCGATATTTTCCCGAATGGTTGCGTTTTTCAGCCAGGTGTCCTGCAGCACCATACCGATACAGCTACGGAGCGTCTCTCTGGACATCGTTTGGGTGTCGATGCCATCGATATAGATTTTCCCCTTATCCGGGTCATAAAAGCGCATCAGAAGGTTAATAAAGGTGGTCTTGCCGCAGCCGGTAGGGCCAACAATGGCGATCTTCTGTCCGGAAGAGACCTTAAGATCAATATTTTGCAGCAACGGCTTTTCCTTGGTGTAGGAGAAGGACAAATCCTTGATCTCTACCCTGCCCTCTACCTTTTCGGGTACGGCAGGCTTTTGGGGGTCAGGGGTCATCTCCGGGGCATCCAACAGCTCGAACACACGGCCTGCGCAGGCAATGGCATTTTGCAGTTCTGTTACCACGCCGGAAATTTCATTAAAGGGCTTGGTGTACTGATTTGCGTAGTTTAAAAAGCTGGCGAGATTACCCACTGTAATGCCGCCGCCAATGGCAATCAGCGCGCCCACAAGACCTACGCCGGCATAGACAAGAGAATTGACAAACCGGGTGGCAGGATTGGTAAGAGAGGAGAAGAAAATTGCTTTCAGGGCGCTCTTTTCCAACGCCTCATTGGACTTGTCAAAGGACGCAAGGGATGCCCTTTCGTGGCCAAATGCCTGCACCACCTTGATACCGCCTACCGTCTCGTCGATGATGGCGGTCTGTGCGCCCCGGGCCTCCGTTTGTGATTGGAACATATTGTATGTGCTCTTTGCGATAAAGCCGGCAACCAGCAAGGAAAGCGGTGTTACAAGCACCACCACAAGGGCGATCTGCCAGCTTGTAACAAGCATAAACAGCAGCGTTCCCAAAATGGTAATGACGCCGGTAAAGAACTGGGTAAAGCCCATCAGCAGGCCGTCCGCAAAGGTATCCACATCCACGATGACCCGGCTGACGATATCGCCCTGAGAGAACTTATCGAGGTAAGACAGCGGCAGCTTTTGGATATGCCGGAAGGCTTCGTTGCGGATATCCCGGGAGACCCGGAAGGTAATCCGGTTATTCATTTGGCTCATCAGCCATTGGGAAAACGCGGAAATACCGGCGCAAGCCAAAACCGCGCACAGGAACATACTGACTTTTCCAAAATCCACACGACCCAGTTCAATCATATAGTCGATGGCATTGCCCACAAGGACAGGGATGGCAAGAGAGCCGACCACCGACACAACAGCAAGGAAAAGGGACAGGCATACAAGGGCAATGTATTTGCGGATATACCGCAAAATACGGCCTATAACGGCGGTTTTCGTCTGTTTATCAGCCATTTTCCGTCACCTCCCGGGGAAATTGGGTGCGGTAAATCTCCCGGTAGACCGGGCAGGATTTCAGGAGTTCCTCACTTGTTCCCTGCCCTACCACAGCGCCGTCTTCCAGTACGAGAATCAAGTCTGCGTGACGGATGGAGGCGGCTCGTTGGGAGACGATAAAGGTAGTGGGCATCGGGTCAAGGGCGCGGATAGCGCTGCGAAGGGCTGCATCGGTGGCATAGTCCAGCGCAGAGGCGCTGTCATCCAAAATGAGGATAGCGGGCTTTCGCACCAAGGCTCTTGCGATGGCAAGGCGCTGCCGTTGACCGCCGGAAAAATTCCGTCCGCCCTGCTCCACACGGGTGTCCAGTCCCTCTTTTTCGTCTATCACGAAATGGGCTTGGGCAAGGCGCAGGGCTTCCAGCATTTCCTCGTCGGTGGCATCTTCCTTGCCCCAACGGAGGTTATCCCGGACAGTACCCGCGAAAAGGAGATTGCTTTGGGGCACGATGCCGATTTTTTGACAGACCGCCTTTGCGCCCAAGGCATTTACATCCCGGTCATCCAAAAGCACACTGCCGGAGCTTGCCGCATACAAGCCGGGAATCAGGTTGACAAGAGTGGTCTTACCGGAGCCGGTACCGCCAATGATGCCCACCGTCTGCCCGGGAAGCGCTGTAAAGCTGACATCCGTAAGCGCAGGCGCAGACGCCTCTGCATAGGAAACAGAAACATTCTTAAATTCCACCTTGCCGCCCAGTTCCGGCGCAGCATTTTCTGCTTCTGTCACGGGAATATCCAAAACGGACTGGATGCGGCCTGCGCAGGCGGCAGCCTTGGTCATACTGAGGATCAGGTTTGCCATCTTGATAAGCTCTACCAGGATTTGGGACATATAGTTATACAGCGCAATAACCATACCTTGGGTCAGTACGCCGGTATAGACCTTAATGGCGCCCACCTGCATCAGCAGGATGACAGCAAGGTTAATCAGCACAAAGGTCAGCGGATTCATAAGGTTGGAGATCGTTCCCGCCTGCTGCTGTTCTTTTGCCAAGGCTTCCGTCTTTTCGGCAAACTGCTCTGTCTCCTGCTTTTCCATCCGGAATGCGCGAAGCACGCGGACACCGGTGAGGTTTTCCCGGGTGGCGCCGGTCACGCCGTCCAATTTCTGCTGAACCCGCTTATAGGCAGGCATCGTAATGAGCATAATGCCAAAAACCACCACGCACAAAATGGGGATAATGCCCGCAAAAACCAAAGCGGCTTCCGCATCGATGGTAAAAGCCATAACCATCGCGCCAAATACCACAAAGGGGGAACGCAGCAGCAGCCGCAGGGTCAGGTTAACACCGTTTTGCACCTGGTTAATATCCGAGGTCATCCGGGTAATGAGCGTCGATGTACCCACCTTGTCAAGCTGGGTGTAGTCAAGCTTTAAGATATGGGCCATCACCGCGTGGCGCAGGCGGGCGGCGAAGCCAACTGCCGCTTTTGCCGCAAAATACTGGGCAATAACGGCACTTATCAGGCCGATAACGCCCAATAAAATCATAATTAGGCTCAGCTTAATGATATAGCCCTTATCTCCCGCCCCGATGCCGGTATCCACAATTCCCGCGACTACCAGCGGAATGAGAAGCTCAAAACTGGCCTCCAGCAGCTTAAACAGCGGCCCAAGGGCGCATTCCTTGCCGTAACCTTTCATATATTTCAGGAGTTTTTTCAAAAACAAACACCTCGTTTTTCATAACTGCCGAAATTATAGCACAGTTTTTCACACTATGCAATCATAAGCAAAATTTTTCGGTTGACATTATAGGAATTTCTCGGTATAATACTGGGGCAAATATGCTAGTGTAGCACAGTCGGTAGTGCATCTCACTCGTAATGAGAAGGTCGCCTGTTCGAGTCAGGTCACTAGCTCCAAAAAAGATCTAACCCCAAACGGGGTTGGATCTTTTTTAATAGACCTGACTCGAAGAAGCCTATGACCTTTATGTAGGGCGGGGGCTTGCTCCCGCCGCTATCTACAATAAATGCACAATAAAAAACGGCGGGAGCAAGCCCCCGCCCTACGAATTATCGATAATCGTACCGTGATTACACGGTGTTCTTTTTGTTCTTGCTAATTACCAGTTTTATAGCCGCTTCAGCCGCTTGGGTGCGCACAGCCTCCCGGTCGCCGTCAAAGTGGAAACAAAGCGCTTCTGCTCCTCTATCGTCTGCATAGCCGATATAGACCGTACCCACCGGGTTTCCACGGTCATCCCCACCCGGGCCTGCAAGGCCGGTGACGGATACTGCAATATCTGCGCCCAGCGCCCGTTTTGCGCCCTCGGCCATCGCTTTGGCAACCGGGGCGGATACCGCCCCCTCGGTTTCCAAAAGGGTTGTATCCACGCCCAGCAAAGCGTGTTTGATTTCATTTGTATAGGAAATAATACCGCCTTTATAGACATTCGAGCTGCCCGGCACGGCTGTTATCATCTGCCCGATCATTCCACCGGTACAGCTTTCTGCCGTGGCAAGGGTCTTTCCTGCGAGAATTTCCAGCAGCTTAGAGGTAAGGTGTGTCATCGTATTTCACCGTGATTTTTTCCACATTTGCAAGGGCTTCTTCGATTAGCGCCTGTCTGTCAAGACCGGCTTCCGCTTCTACGACCTGAGAGAGTACCGGCTTGGTTCTGGGGTGCTTGGGGGTAAAGACGGTGCAGCAGTCCTCATAAGGCAAGATGGAGGTATCCAATGTGCCGATTTTCCGGGCGATGGTCACGATCTCTTCCTTATCCATACCAACCAAAGGCATAAAGATGGGAATATCCACCACCGCGCCGGTCACTGCCATTGCCTGCATCGTCTGGCTTGCCACCTGACCCAAATTTTCACCGGTGATCAACGCGCCACAACCGTCCTGCTGCGCGATCCGCTGAGAAATTTCCATCATAAACCGGCGCATAATGAGCGTGAAGTACTCCTCCGGGCAATTATCCCGGATGGCTTCCTGAATCTTCGTAAAGCCCACCACATTGACGGTCATTCTGCCGCAGTAGCGGGTCACCAGTCGCGCCAGCTCCATCACTTTATTCTTAGCAAGCTGAGAGGTATAGGGATAGGAGAAGAAATGGATGCATTCCACCTCCACGCCCCGCTTTGCCATCATATAAGCCGCCACGGGTGAGTCGATACCGCCGGAGAGCAGACACATCGCTCTGCCGCCAACGCCGGTGGGCAGACCGCCGGCGCCCGGCTCAGCAGGACCGTGGACATAAGCCGCAAGGTCACGAACCTCCACATAGACGATATACTCAGGCCTCCGCACGTCTACAACGCAAGTCGGATGGGCGTCAGCAAGCCGTCCACCAATCTCCCGGGAGATTTCCATAGAGTTCATATGGAAAGCCTTATCGGAGCGCTTGGACTCCACCTTAAAGGACTTTGCCATATCCAAATCGTCGCCCAAATAAGCTTCTGCCGTTTCATAGATACGGTCAATATTCTTTTCGCAGGGACGGCAGCGGCACAGGCTGACCACACCGAAAATGGCGTGGCAGGCTTCCCACGCGCCCTCTACGTCAGCCATATCGTCCATCGGCTCTACATAAACCGTGGACTGCATAATATATACGTCGAAATTGCCGTACATCTTCATTCTGCGGCGGATATTCTGGCGCAGTCTGTCCTCAAACTGCCGTCTGTTGGCGCCTTTGAGCACTATTTCTCCTAATTTCAGCAAAAAAATCTCTTTCACAAATGCTTTCCTCTCTTAATTAAAGTTCTACGGTTCGGTAATGGATGGCTTCCGCAAGATGCTCTGTGGTAATATTGCGGCTGCCGTCTAAATCCGCAATGGTACGGGCGACCTTTAGGATACGGTCATAGCTTCGGGCGGTTAAGCCGAAGGTATCAAATGCCATTTTCATAAGCGCCGCGCCATCATCGTCAATTTGGCAATGGAAACGCAGCTCATTGGGGCCAATCCGGGCATTATTCATACCGCTGCTCTCACCGTAGCGGCGGTTCTGAATGTCACGGGCGGCATTGACCCGTTCCTTGATCTTCGCGGACGGCTCTGCCTCTTCCCTGCGACGCAGATTTTCAAAATCCACAGCCGGGACTTCTACGATAATATCAATTCTGTCCAGCAGCGGACCGGAAATACGGCTTCTGTAATTTTTCACAGCCTGCTCCGAACAGGTGCATTTCCCGGAGGGATCACCGTACCAGCCGCATTTACAGGGGTTCATCGCGCAAACCAGCATAAATTCTGCCGGGTAATTGAAAGAGCCGGATACCCGGGCGATGGTCACTTCTCCATCCTCCAAAGGCTGGCGCATTAAGTCCAGGGTATCCTTCCGGAATTCCGGCAGTTCATCCAAAAACAGTACGCCCTTATGGGAAAGGGAGATTTCACCGGGCTTGGGACTGGTGCCGCCACCGATGAGACCTGCGTTGGAGATGGTATGGTGGGGGCTGCGGAAAGGCCGCTGGCAAATAAGGGGTGATTCGGGCGACAGCATACCCATTACGGAATAGATCTGGGTAACATCCAATGACTCTTTCCAAGTCATATCCGGTAAAATGGAAGGAAGCCGGCGGCTGAGCATACTTTTGCCTGAGCCGGGAGGGCCAATGAGCAGCACATTATGACCGCCTGCTGCCGCCACTTCCATTGCCCGCTTTATATTTTCCTGCCCCAACACGTCCTTAAAGTCCAAAACTTCCGTTTCCTGATGGGCCGGGACCCAGATAGGTTCTTCCGTCAGTGTTCGCTCGCCGTTGAGGGCTTCAATCAGTTCCCGGACCGTGCTGACAGGCATAATGACAGGGCCACGGGCCAAGGTAGCCTCCGGCGCGTTTTCCGCAGGGACAAACACGTGGGTAAAGCCCGCCTGCTTTGCGGCAATGGCCATAGGCAGAACGCCGGTAATCGGCCTTATCTGTCCGTCCAAGCTGACCTCACCTAAAAAGGCTGTTGTGGATTTCGGTCTGCGCACTGCGCCGCTGGCGCAGAGAATACTCAGCAGGATGGGCAGGTCAAAATGGGTGCCTGCCTTTTTTACACTGGCGGGCGCCAGATTCACTGTAATGCGTCCTGTGGGGAATTTCATTCCACTGTTTTTCGCGGCAGCGCGAACACGCTCCCGGGCTTCTTTCACAGCCGTATCCGGAAGACCTACCACCTCAAAGGCAGGAAGGCCGTTGGAGATATAACACTCCACCCGGATTGCATCGCCCCGGATACCGGTAACGCTCATCGTATGTACACTGCAAATCATCGTGACATCTCCCCTGCATCATTTACCCATATCATACTGCATTTACCTTAAAAAGACAATTCTTTTTTTCTTTCTCAAAAAATTAACAATATATTCCCACATTTTTCCCCCATTGGAGAGGATTATTGCTTTACAAACAGGCAAAAAGGTGCTATTATATATGCGCAAAAAATGAATACTTTAGGAGGTATTTTACTTTGGCTAGAAAATTTAAGACAATGGACGGCAATACCGCTGCTGCCCACGTCAGCTATGCCTTTACAGAAGTAGCTGGCATCTACCCCATTACCCCCTCCAGCCCCATGGCCGACTATGTTGACCAGTGGTCCGCTGCAGGCCGTAAGAACATCTTTGGCAACACTGTCAAGGTTGTTGAGATGCAGTCCGAGGCAGGTGCTGCAGGTACTGTTCACGGCTCTCTGGCCGCAGGCGCTCTGACCACCACCTACACCGCTTCTCAGGGCCTGCTGCTGATGATCCCCAATATGTACAAGATCGCCGGCGAGCTGCTGCCCAGCGTGTTCCACGTCTCTGCCCGTACTGTGGCTACTCAGGCGCTGAACATCTTCGGTGACCACTCCGACGTTTACGCTTGCCGCCAGACCGGTTTTGCTATGCTGTGTGAGACCAACGTGCAGGAAGTTATGGACCTGGGCGCTGTGGCACACCTGGCAGCTCTGGAGGGCCGCGTTCCCTTCATTAACTTCTTCGACGGCTTCCGTACTTCCCACGAGATCCAGAAGATCGCTATCTGGGACTACGAGGACCTGAAGGAAATGACCAATATGGATGCTGTGGATGCATTCCGCAAGCACTCCCTGAACCCCGAGCGTCCCGCAATGCGCGGCTCTCACGAAAACGACGATATCTTCTTCCAGCACCGTGAGTCCTGCAACAAGTACTATACCGCTCTGCCCGCAGTTGTGGAGAAGTACATGGCTAAGGTCAACGAAAAGCTGGGTACCAACTATCAGCTGTTTAACTACTACGGTGCTGCCGATGCTGACCGCGTCATCGTTGCTATGGGCTCCATCAACGACGTTATTGAGGAAGTCATCGACTACCTCAACGCCCACGGTGAGAAGGTTGGCCTTGTTAAGGTCCGTCTGTTCCGTCCCTTTGCTGCTGAGAAGCTGCTCTCTGCCATCCCCGCAACCGCAAAGAAGATCGCTGTTCTGGACCGCACCAAGGAGCCTGGCTCTCAGGGCGAGCCTCTGTATCAGGATGTGGTTATGGCGCTGGCTAAGGCCGGCAAGAATGATGTTACCGTCATCGGTGGCCGTTACGGTCTTGGCTCTAAGGACACCCACCCCGCTTCCGTATTCGCTGTTTACGAGGAGCTGGCAAAGGATGCTCCCAAGCACGAGTTCACCATCGGTATCGTTGACGACGTAACGAACCTGTCTCTTACCGAGAAGGTCTCCCCCAACACCGCTGCTGAAGGCACCATCGAGTGCAAGTTCTGGGGTCTGGGCGGCGACGGCACTGTTGGCGCTAACAAGAACTCCATCAAGATCATCGGTGACCACACCGACAAGTACGTACAGGCTTACTTCCAGTACGACTCCAAGAAGACCGGTGGCGTTACCGTTTCCCACCTGCGCTTCGGTGACAAGGCGATCAAGTCTCCCTACTACATCAACAAGGCTGACTTCGTTGCCTGCCACAATCCTTCCTATATCACCAAGGGCTTCAAGATCGTTCAGGACGTAAAGCCCGGCGGTGTATTCCTCATCAACTGCCAGTGGACTCTGGACGAGCTGGAGCATCACTTAGATGCCGCTTCCAAGCGCTACATTGCTGAGAACAACATTCAGCTC
>JAZOMT010000017.1:0-31361 GCA_045654085.1 Faecousia sp.
TCTGTCATCCACCAAAAGAGTGTTACAAAAATAAACCATAAAAAAAAAATTGGGGGGGGGGGGCTCGCCCCCGCCGTTTTGGTGCGTAATATATCGGCGGCGGGAGCAAGCCCCCGCCCTACAGCCTTATTACCTGCAACAAACAATTTAAAATCCTCCTGGGTTGATTCTGCCTTGTCTTTTCTGCATAGTCGTGCTATAATGTAAAAAATGCGATTTGCGCCCCGGTGCGGAAAGGAGCCTGCCGTGAAGAAGGAAAAAGAGCTGCTGCCAAAGCTTGCGGATATTCACAGTCATATTTTGCCCGGTGTAGACGATGGCGCAAAGGACTATGCGGAAGCCCTGGCGCTTGTGAAAATGGCTTGGGAAGACGGTACCCGGGTGCTGTTCCTGACTCCCCATTACCGGGCCATCTACAAACCCCGCCCGGAGAAACTGAAAGAAGATTTCTACGCTTTCCGTGATGCCCTTCGGAAAGAAGAGATAAAAATGAAGCTGGTTCTTGGCTGCGAGGTGCGTTACCAATCCGAATTTCCCCAGCAGGTGGAAAATGGCCTGCTGCTGCCTATCGCCAAGTCCCGGTATATGCTTCTGGAGTTTCCCACCACCGTGTTTCGTCCCAACGTGATTGCCGGCATCCGGGACTGTTTAGAGGCCGGCTTTGTCCCCATCATTGCCCACGCAGAACGGTACGACATTTTCCGCCTTGATAAGACCCTTACCGATGAGGTTTTGGAGTTGGGCGCGTTGATTCAGCTCAACGCTGACAGTGTAATGGGCAAATGGGGTTTTGGCGTCAAGCGCTTCTGCCACCGGATGATTATGGCGGAAAAAGTCCATTTTATCGCCTCTGATGCCCACGACAAAAAGCAGCGTCCTCCCAAGCTCTCTGCCTGCTACCGATATGTGTGCAAAAAATACGGAGAAAAAACCGCAAAGAAGCTGTTTTGGCAAAACCCCCGGGCAGTTATGGAAGACAGAATCGTAGAAACCGAAAAAGAAGAAGAAAACAGCACTCCCGATTGAGAGTGCTGTTTTTTATGATTTGTTTTCTACTTTTTTACCACTTTCACGCCGCCTTGCATCTTGACGATGGCTTGCGCCAGAACCTCCATCGTATTGAAGGCCTCCTGCTGGGTATTGCCTACCGCGCCGATTTCCAGAAGCATAGAGCCGGGATGGAGATGTTGGTTATAATTATGTTTCGGTGCCGTTTGCACCCATGTTTTGTATGTAATGCCGGGGAAGATGCCTTCCAGCACCAAACGGAATTTGAAAACCGCCGCCGCATTTTGCTGCCAATTGGGATGCGGCATCTTGTTCTCGCTGCCGGAGGCGGTGACTACAAACATAATTTTGGCAGCTTTTTTCCCGTTGTAGGTAGCGGTCAGGGCATTTTTGCGAATCTCCTCATCCTTGACACCAAGTGCATCCCGGTGGAGATCCAGCACTAGCTGGATGCTGGGATATTCTTCTAAGTAATCGGAAACGGACTTTCGGGAGCTTTGATAAGCCTTTAAGTAATCTTTATTGTGATTGGTACGGTCGTGGATCACAGAAATACCCTGGGCTTCCAAAAGGGTTTTCAGTCTGTCTCCCACAGCGATCATATTATAGTTATTATCCAGGGTATTATACGGATCGCTTTCCCGATACTGACCGTCGTTTTTGTAGCCCTCGGTGGCGTGGGTATGGACAATCAGCACCGTAGGCTCGTCTCCTGTCAAATTCCAGTCCAATGGTTTTTTCAGAAGCTTTTCATAGTTAAAGGGCGCTTTCGAAGTATTAAGATAGAGCTTTTCTATTTTATCGGGCAGCACGATTTCAAAGGGGTCGGGCTTAACGATGGGCGGTTCTGTGGGAGGATCTGTGGGTGGGTCGGTAGGCGGATCTGTGGGTGGCTCCGTAGGCTGTTCCGGCACCACACCGGTATAAAACCAAGTCAGCCAGTCAGCCAGGGTGGCGTTTTCCATAAGGACAGTGCCGCCAAAAATCAGGCGCAGCACAACAGCGCAGAGAATCACTGCCGCACCCATATAGATGGCTCTGCGTCGCAGGGTCTTTTCTTTTTCCGGCGTAATCAAGTGATTTTCCATTTAGGTCTCTCCCGAAGTTCAATTCTCAGTTTTTTGAAAAAATCCTCTAAAAGGGTTCGGCTTTCCTCTGCCAGAATACCCTTTTCCACCTGCGGTTTGTGGTTAAAGTCCATTTCGAACAAATTGCACACGCTGCCGCAGGCGCCGCATTTTTTATCCTCTGCGCCAAATACCACCCGAGGAATCCGGGCGTTAATAATGGCGCCGGCGCACATAGGACAGGGTTCCATCGTCACATAAAGGGTACATTCCCAAAGCCGCCAGCCGCCTAAATTCTTACAAGCATCGTATATGGCCTCGATTTCCGCGTGACCAAGGGCGGTTTTGTCTCCCTCCCGACGGTTGCGGCCACGGCCTACGATCTCGCCGCGGCGGACGATGACGCAGCCAACCGGCACTTCTCCCGCTTCGCCTGCCTCCCGGGCAAGGGTAAGGGCAGATTGCATAAAGTCTGTATCTGTCACGAAATAGCCCCCTTTTTAACCTTTATATCATACCTTAAACATTTCCTGCCGTCAAGTACTGCTTTTATATCACCCGTCCTATCAAGGAAAATATAAGGTTATCCCTTGCAAGTTTCTCTTTTTGGTGATATAATGAACAAAATATTGGCATTTTCGGAGGTTTTTATGAAAACCCTGCTTCATATCTGCTGCGCCCCCTGCGCCAATCAGTGCGTAGAGCTGCTCCGTTCGGAGGGTGTGGAAGTCAACGGCTTTTGGTATAATCCCAACATCCACCCCTACACCGAGTACCGGGAGAGAAGAAATTGCGTGCAGGCATATGCCAAGGCCATCGACCTGCCGCTTGTGTTAAAGGATGAATATGCGCTGCGTCCCTTTGTGCGGGAGGTAGCGGAGGACTTAAACAACCGCTGTGGCAAATGCTACCGGATGCGGCTGTTTGAGACGGCGAAAACCGCCAAAGAGCTGGGTTTTGACAGTTTCACCTCCTCCCTCTTTATCAGCCCCTATCAGGATCACGAGAAGATGAAGAAAACTGCCGAGGAAGCCGCCGCCCTTTTCGGGGTAGAGTTCCTCTACCGTGATTTCCGTCCGCTGTTTAAGGCAGGGCAGGAATATGCCCGGGCGGAAGGCTTTTAT
Source organism: Faecousia sp. (assembly GCA_045654085.1). Classification (GTDB taxonomy): domain Bacteria; phylum Bacillota; class Clostridia; order Oscillospirales; family Oscillospiraceae; genus Faecousia. Next base: position 3,200 of record JAZOMT010000017.1, read on the forward strand.
ATGCAAAAATACTGCGGCTGTGTCTTCTCTGAAGAAGAGCGCTACCGTAAGCCCCATCAGATTATTCGGTGAAAGGAAACGCTATGACGGAATTAAAATTTGCCGTTCCTTGCCTTTTTGGCTTGGAGGGCATTGCCGGTGACGAGCTGCGCCGGCTGCAAATTGAAAATGTGCAGGTAGAAAACGGCAGAGTCCTCTTTACCGGAGATGCCGCTGCTATGGCAAAGGCAAATATCTGCCTGCGTACCGGCGAGCGAGTGCTGCTTGTGCTTGCAGAATTCACCGCCACCAGCTTTGAAGAACTGTTTCAAGGTGTATATCGCACCAATTTGGAGGATTTCATCCCCAAAAACGGTGTTTTCCCCGTGAAGGGTCATTGCCTCAACAGCCAGCTTATGAGCGTGCCTGACTGTCAGGCCATCATTAAAAAGGCCGCCTCCAAGCGGCTGGGTGAAAAGTATGGCGTGACTTGGCTGCCCGAAACCGGCGAAAAATTCCCGCTCCAGTTTTCCATTATGAATGACAAGGTCACGTTGTATCTCGACACCACCGGTCAGGGACTCCACAAGCGGGGTTACCGGGCTGTTGGCAACGAGGCGCCCCTGCGGGAGACCCTCGCCGCCGCAATGGTAATGCTGACCCGCTACCGTGGCAGGGAGTTCCTTTGGGACCCCTTCTGCGGCTCCGGCACCATTCCCATTGAAGCCGCGCTGATTGCCAAAAACCGGGCACCGGGACTTTCCCGCCATTTTGGTGCGGAAGCCTTCCCTTGGGTAGAAAAGGATATTTGGGAGCAGGTACGCACGGAAGCCCGGGACAAGGAATTTTCCGGCAAATACCGCATTTTAGGCTCTGATAACGACCCCAAATGCGTTTCTCTCTCCTTTGCCAATGCCAAAAAAGCCGGGGTAAGCGACTGCGTCACCTTTGCCGACGGCGATGCCACCAAGATGTCTTTGCCGGCTGACGGCGGTATTCTCATCTGCAATCCTCCCTACGGTCAGCGGCTTATGGAGCAGGACAGCGCAAGAAGACTTTACAGCGCTTTGGGCCGTCACCTGAAATATGCCAATAACTGGCAGAAATTTATTATCACCAGCGAGCCGGAGTTTGAGCATTATTTTGGTCGCCGCGCAGATAAAAAGCGGAAGCTCTACAACGGTATGATTAAGTGCGATTACTTTATGTACACGAATACCCAGAGAAAGAAAGTGTAATTTATGAAACACCTTTTTATCATCAACCCCGCCGCCGGCAGTCGTAATCGGACAAAAGAATATACGGAAAAAATCAATGCCGCCTTTGCCGGTACTGACCTTTCCTACCGGATAGAAGTCTCCGCCGCGCCGGGGGATTGCGCCCGGATTGCCCGGGAAGCAGCCCAGTCCGGTGAGGAATACCGGATTTACTCCTGCGGCGGCGACGGTACGATGAACGAAATCATCAACGGTATTGCCGGTTACCAAAACGTAGCCGTCACTATGTACGCAGGCGGCAGCGGCAATGATTTTATCCGCTTATTCAGCGATCCTGAAGCTTTCCGGGAACTTCCCCGGCTGATGGACTGCAAGGAAGCGGAATTTAACCTCATCAGATGCAACGACCAATACAGTCTCAACATTTGCTCCGTAGGTCTAGATGCCCGCATCGGTACCGATGTGGCAAATTACAAACGGATTCCCTTACTTAGCGGCTTCCGGGCTTACGCAGTTTCTGCGGTCATCAATGTGATTCGTGGCATCGCCCGCCATTTTGTAGTGGAAATTGAGGGTGAACGGGTGGATGACGAATTTACAATGATCAGCGTTTGCAACGGCCGCTACTACGGCGGCGGCTTCAACCCCGTTCCCGAGGCTGACCCCTCCGATGGGCTTCTGGACGTACTGCTGGTCAAAAAGGTTTCCCGTCTTCAGGCCGCTACTGTGGTTGGAAAATATAAAGCCGGAAGATATAAAGAACTTCCCCATTTGGTACGTCATATCCGCACGAACCATTTAAAAATCGCCTGCGACGCGCCCTCCAGCATCAATGTAGATGGTGAGCTTCTGGTGGCGCAGGAAGTGGAATTTACCGTTTCTCCCCACAAAGTCCGCTTCTTCTATCCCAAGGAACTGACTTGGGAAAAAGAAACCGTAAGCGTTTAATACATATCGTAGGGGACGGGTTTCCCGTCCCGCACACCTCTGCACCTTCGTAAGAAATCGTAGGGCGGGGGCTCGCTCCCGCCGAAACAAGCTTCTGCGTCATCGGCGGGGGGAGCAAGCCCCCCCCCTACAAAAATTTTTACAAAAAATTTTCTTTTCGGGGTAGCGGATTTATGTAAATTATGATATAATGTTTGTAACTATACACTTAAAGGAGATTGCCATGCTGGAACTGTTAGCGCCTGCCGGCTCTATGGACGCCCTGAAGGCCGCTGTACAAAATGGCGCGAATGCCGTATATCTTGGCTGCGGGCAGTTTAACGCCCGGCAAAGCGCCAAGAATTTCTCCCCCGAAGCCCTGACGGAAGCAGTCAAATACTGCCACGTCCGGGGTGTTAAGGTACATCTTACACTCAATACACTGGTCTCCGATTTGGAGATTCCTGCAGTGATGGAGACTATCCGTCACGCGGCGCAGGCCGGTGTGGATGCATTCATTGTGCAGGATTTGGGTGTCATTCAGCTTTGCAGGCAGATTGCGCCCCACATTCCCCTCCACGGCTCTACCCAAATGTCCATCCACTCTTTAGCCGGCGTGCAGCTTTGCGCCGGTTGGGGTCTTTCCCGGGTGGTTCTCAGCCGGGAGCTGAACCGGGAGGAAATTCGCTATATCTGTGAAAATTCCCCCATCGAAATTGAGGTTTTTGCCCACGGCGCTCTGTGTATGAGCTATTCCGGCCAGTGTTATCTCTCTGCCGCCATCGGTCAGCGCTCCGGCAACCGGGGCCGCTGCGCCCAGCCCTGCCGCCAAAGCTACGGTTACGGCAACTGGCAAAATAAATATCCCCTGAGTCTGAAGGACAACTGCCTTGTCTATCATCTTTCCGATTTGGAGGCCATTGGTGTTGCTTCCATCAAGCTGGAGGGCCGGATGAAGCGGGCAGAATATGTGGCCGCTGTCACCGGTGTCTACCGGCAGGCGCTTGACCGGGGTTTCGTCCGTCGGGATATGGAGGAAACCCTCCTTACCGCTTTTAATCGCCAAGGCTTTACAGACGCTTATTATGACAAGCGTTTGGGGAAAGATATGTTTGGCATCCGGGAAGAGACCCCGGAAAATAAGCCTTGGCTGAAGGAAATGCAGCAAAGCTATGAAACTGCCGAAAATCCCTTAGTACCCGTAATCTTCCGGGCTACGGTACTGCCCAGCAGCGTATCTCTTTCCGCCATTGACCCGGAGGGCCACGTATGCACCATTTCCGGTCCTGCCCCCGAGCAGGCGCGAACTTTGCCGCTGGACAAGACTTCCCTCACCGCCCGGCTCAGTAAAACCGGCGGTACACCTTATTACTGCAAGGCCGTGGAGGCAGACATTTCTCCCGGACTGACCCTTTCCGCCGCAACCATCAACGGGATGCGCCGGGACGTGCTGAATATGCTCACCGCCCAACGGGCCAGACGGGAAAACGTGGCTTTGGGCAAACCCAAACGCCCCACCTGCTTCCCCGGCAACCGTCGCCCGCCGGTCATTACCGTGCAGATTACCGACCGGGAACAATTAACGCCCCAGCTTCTACGCCTCCATCCTGCGGTGCTGTATATCCCGCTGCATATTTTGGCGGCAGACCCGGTCTATTTCCGGGAACTGTGTCGCAGTCAGCATATCTGCGCCGTGATGCCCCGCATCATTCACGATGGCGAGTTGCCTGAAATCACTGCCGCGTTACGGCTTGTACGCAGCTTGGGCATCGAGTCCGCTCTGTGCGGCAACTTAGGCCAGCTGTTGCCTGTCCGGGAATGTGATTTGGCAGTCCGTGGCGACTTTGGTCTTAACCTGTTTAATTCCGGTTCAGTCAACACCGCCCGGGAACTGGAGCTTGCCTCCGCCTGCCTCAGCTTCGAAATGACCCTGCCCCAAATTCGGGACGTCAGCAAGGCCGTTCCCTGTGAAATGCTCATTTACGGCCGACTGCCCCTGATGGTAACGGAGAACTGTCTCATTCGCAACCGCAACGGTCAGTGTACCTGCCATACGCCCACCAAGCTTACCGACAAAACCGGCGCAGATTTCCCCATTATCAAAGACGGCGCTTCCTGCCGCAGCGTTCTGCTCAACGGCAAAAAGCTAAGTCTCTTAGACCGTCGGGATGAACTGGAGCCGCTGGGTCTTTGGGCAACCCGCCTTTACTTCACCACAGAAAACCCCCGGGAGGTGGACAATGTTCTGTCCTCCCTCCAAAATCCCGCCCCCTTTGATCCCGGTGCCTGTACCCGGGGACTTTACCTGCGGGGTGTGAATTAGCCCGAAAGGAATCTTTTATGGAAATCATTCTTGCTTCCCAATCCCCCCGCCGTCGAGAATTGATGGGATTTTTCCCCTTCCCGTTTACCGTCCGGGTTTCGCAGGCGGACGAAAAAATGGACAGCGCGAAGCCACCCCGGGACGAGGTGGCCCGCATCAGCTATAATAAAGCCTCCGCGGTGGAGAGAAAGGCTGATGACATCGTCATTGGCGCAGACACCATCGTGGTCTGTGATGGGGAAATTCTAGGAAAGCCCAAGGATGAAACCGATGCTTTTCGGATGCTTTCAAAACTCTCGGGCCGCGCCCATCAGGTAATGACCGGTGTGACCGTCCTGCAAGGTGAAAAATGCGTCAGCTTCACAGAAATCACCGATGTGTATTTCCGTACCCTGACAGAAAACGAAATTAACGATTATATCCGCACAAAAGACCCCCTCGACAAAGCTGGTGCCTACGGCATCCAAAGCGGCGCCTGTCTCTTTGTAGAAAAGCTGGTCGGTGATTACTATAACGTCGTGGGTCTGCCCGTGTGCCGTCTTTATACGGTACTACGGAGATTTATGGAGGAAACCCAATGAAGCATTTATTTACCACCCGGGTTCGTGTGGTTGTGGCTTTGGTTCTGCTGCTGGCTGTGGGTCTCAGCGTTGCCATCGGACTTACCGGGATCAATCTGCCCGATATGTTCGTACAAGGCGTGCTGACGCCCATTCGTACCGGCATCAGCTCCCTTACCGACAGCGCCCAGCAGCTTTATAACTATATGTTCCGCTTTGAGACCATCTCTGCGGAAAACGCGGCGCTGAAGGAACAGCTTGCCAAAATGGAGGACGATGCCCGCAAGGCGGGCGCTATCGCCCGGGAAAACGAGCGGCTTCGTCAGCTTTTGGAGCTGAAAGCAGCCCACGAAGATTTTGAGCTGGTGGACGGCTACATTATCTCTTGGAGCAGCAACGACTGGAGCAGCACCGTCACCATCAACCGGGGCACAAAGGACGGTCTGGATGTGGGTATGTGCGCCATCACCGCAAATGGTCAGGTGGTGGGCCTTGTCAGTCAAGTGGGCTATAATTACGCAGTCATCAAAACAGTATTGGATTCCTCCATTGAGATCAGCGCCACCCTCTCTTCTACCGGCGGCACCGGCTATAACGGTATCGTCAATGGCGGCTATGCCTCCGGGCTTTCGGGACTTCTGCGTATGAATTACCTGCCCAGCAACTCCGTTATCCACAATAATGACCAAGTGGTGACCACCGGCTCTACCGTCTATCCCCGGGGACTTATCCTCGGTTATGTAATGGATGCCGGCTACGAGGAAACAGGCATTGCGATGTATGCCCTCCTGCGCCCGGCGGCAGACATCGGGTCTCTGGAGCAGGTGTTCATCGTGACCAAATACGATAACGGGTGATTTTATGGCGAAAAAACAGGATTTTCAGGCAGATAAATCCCATTCCGGACTGCTCAGTAAGCTTTATATCACCGGTAAGCAAAGGCTTTCCATTCTCAAGTGGGTGTTCGTTGGCTTACTGCTGCTGCTCCTTTCCGTTTTGCAGGATGTGGTGCTGTGCCGTTTCCGGCTCTTTGGCGCCGCCACCGATTTGGTCCCCTGCGCCATTATTCTGATTTGCATTATGGAGGGCGTGGAGAACGGCTGTGTGTTTGCCCTTGTGTCCTCCCTCATTTACCAATTTTCCGGCTCTGCGCCGGGTATGTACGCAATGGTATTCATCACCCTGCTGTCTATCGTTGCCGCTATTTTCCGGCAGAGTTATCTGCAAAAGGGCTTCGGCGCCGCCTTTTTCTGCACAGCAGGCGCTTTCCTCCTCTATGAACTTCTCATTTTCCTATTCGGCCTTTTCCTCACCGTCACCTACCCGGCGCGGATAATAGGCTTTTTGATTACCGGCGGATTGACGCTCATCAGCGTACCTCTGCTGTACCCCATTGTTTTATTCATCGGCTCGATTGGAGGTTCCATATGGAACGAATAACCCGCATCCGCGTGGGTTGGGTACTGCTGCTCTTTGCTGTGGTCTTGGGCATTTTCGCCCTGACCCTGTACAATATGCAGCTCATCCAAACCGGCGGCAATATTGACAATTCCTCCACCTTTACCACCCGAACCCGGGTAAAGGCTGCCCGGGGAAATATTTTGGACCGGAACGGCAAGGTGCTGGTCAGTAACCGGGCTACCTTCGATTTGGTGCTGAATCACTATGTGCTTATCAGCGCAGAGGGCACGAACGAATACCTTTATAAACTGGTCAAACAGTGCGAGGAACTGGGCATCGAATATACGGAGCATTTCCCGGTCTCCAAAGAACGTCCCTTCGTCTACACGTTAGACGATTACAATTCCTCCTGGCAGAATAATTTCCAAAAATATATCGCCTTTATGGGGAAAATCGACTCAGATATTACTGCGCCGCTCCTCATCGAAACCCTCCGAACCCGGTATAAAATCCCCGCCTCCTGGACAGACAGTGAAGCGCGGCAGGTTATCGGCCTGCGGTATGAACTGGATTTGCGGCGGTGCGTATACAATCTTTCCAACTTCGTGGTCGTTTCCGATGCCAGCGACGAAGCCCAGGCCGCTATTTTGGAGCTGAATATCCCCGGCCTGCAGGTGGAAAACTCCGTGGTGCGGCAGTACCATACGGAATATGCCGCCCATATCCTCGGTCACATTGGTGCGGTCACGCCCCAGCAGTGGGAACACTACAAAAATGTGGAAGGCTATGAAATGGACGCGCTGGTGGGCCAGTCGGGCATTGAGCTTGCCTTTGAGGAATACCTCCACGGTATCGACGGCTGGCGGGAGGACGTTGTGGCAAAGGATGGCACCCTTATCTCCTCCCGGTATCTCACCAAGCCAAAGGCTGGCTCCAACGTGGAGCTGACCATTGATATTACCCTGCAAGGCATTGCCGAGGACACTTTAAACACGCTTCTTAACGAGCTTCGGTTAAGCGGTGATGCAGGCAAGGATGCGGAAGGTGGCGCGGTGGTAGCCATTGAGCCAAAAACCGGTCAGGTTCTGGTCTGCGCCAGCAATCCCACCTATGACCTTTCCACTTACTTTGAGAATTATGAGGAACTGAAGGACGCAGATTTTAATCCTCTCTTTAATCGGGCGCTTCAGGGCATTTACGCCCCCGGCTCTACCTACAAGATGTCCACCCTGATTGCGGGCTTCGAGTCGCAGCTCTATAACGCCCAGTCCATCATTGTAGATAAGGGTGTCTTTACCAAGTATCCCGGTTTCCACGCCAACTGTCTGAAATGGACCAACCAGCACAGCACGCACGGTCCAATCAACGCGGCAGAAGCCCTGCAGTTCTCCTGTAACTATTTCTTCTATGAAATGGCGGATAACATCACCCTGGAGGCAATGGATAAAACGGCCGCCGCCTTGGGTCTTGGCGTCAAGACCGGTGTGGAGCTGCCGGAGCGGGAAGGTTACCGCGCCAACGCCGCTACCAAGGAACTGCTGCACACAGGCGATAACAAGTACTGGTATAAGGGCAATCAAATCCTTGCCGCCATCGGTCAGGACGACAACCAGTTTACCCCCATCCAGCTTTGTAACTATGCCGCCACATTAGCAAATCAAGGCACTCGCTATAAAGCTACCTTCTTAAAGCGGGTGGTGTCCTCGGATTTTTCCAGCCTCATTTTGGAAAAGCAGGCAGAGGTCGCCGAACACCTGAATATTTCGAACGCGACCTACGAAACCTACCTTGACGGTATGACACGTGTCACCTCCGTCAGCGGCGGTACGGCATACAGCGTATTTCGGAACTACCCCGTAGAGGTAGCCGGCAAGACCGGTACGGCACAGCTCGGCAACAATATGCCCGCCAACGGCTCTTTTGTCTGCTTTGCGCCCGCCCGGGATCCCCAGATCGCCATGTCCGTCTACGGTGAAAAGACCGCCAGCGGCGCCCAGATGTCCAAGGTCGCAAAGGCTGTATTGGATAAGTTCTTTGAGGTCGGCTCTTTGGGAAATGGAGACGTTTTCGAAAATCAGCTTGGATAAATTCGCCTATTGCGGGAAAACTGCCACCATAAGAGGTGGCAGTTTTGATTTTATCTTATTTTCGTACCATTATTTTATATCTTGTACTCATTGTCGTGATCCGGCTGATGGGCAAGCGGCAGATTGGGCAGATGGAGGCCTCGGAATTTGTAGTAACAATGCTGGTTGCAAACTTAGCCTCCATCCCGATGCAGGATGGGGCAATTCCCCTATACTCCGGCCTTGTCCCTATTCTTACGGTGCTGGGCGTGGAGCTGACACTATCCTTTTTGTCCCTCAGGAGTATTGTTGTCCGAAAGCTTTTGTGCGGCAAGCCGGTGATACTCATGGAAAACGGCAATATCTTGCAGGATAACCTGCGAAAAACCAGCGTTACTTTGGATGAGCTGACCGGGCATCTCCGGGAAAAAGGGGTATTAGACTTGGAAGAAGTGCAGTACGCCATATTGGAGACCAACGGTAACCTCTCTGTTTTCCCCTACCCCAAGTATGCCCCTGCCCGCGCCAAGGATGCCGGCATTCAGGCAGAGCGCCAATATATTCCCCTGACCATCATCTCCGACGGCTATCTCTCAAAAGAAAATCTACAAAAGGCGGGGAAGGATATGCCTTGGGTAGACCGGGTGCTGAAAGGTCACAACGCCACCGTAAAATCCACCTGGCTGCTGACCGTGGACGGACGGGATCATATTCTCTTTTTACCAAAGGAGGGCGCATCGTGACGCGGTTTATCATCGGTCTTATAACTCTCTCCCTGCTTCTTGCCATTGGGCTTTTCGTGGCAACTGCCACCGGCCGGGCATATACGCCTGTGATTGCCCTTTTGGAACAGGCCGCAGACACCGCGCTGAACGGTTCTTTTGAAGATGCTGTTTCCAAGGCACAGGAAGCAAAGAATTTATGGGATAAACACAAAGGCAAAACCGCCACCGTGGCAGACCACACTCCTATGGAGGAAATCGATCAGCTCTTTACGGAAGCGGAAATCTATGCAAAATCGGAAGAAAAGCCCCATTTTGCCGCCTGCTGCGCCCAACTTGCCTCGGCTGTGCAGAATATGGCGGATGCCCACGCAATGAATTTGTGGAATCTCCTGTAATTTTCTGCCGCCCTGCTTTACAGCAGGGCTTTTTTGTTATAAAATAGATCTAAATACAGAAAAAAGAGGTGAAAGAACGTGGCAAAATGTATTGTCTTTTGCGCCGGTGGCTTTACGCAGCTGCTGTCTCCCATTGAAAAGGACGATTTTATTATCGCCGCTGACGGTGGGTTAAGGCATACGGAAAAATTAGGTCTTATCCCCAATGCGGTCATCGGTGATTTTGACTCCCTTGGCTATACGCCCGAAAATGCCACCGTCTTTCCCGTAGAAAAGGACGACACCGACAGTATGCTGGCTATCCGGCAGGCGCTATCCCTCGGTTATAAGGAAATACACCTCTATGGTGCTCTGGACGGTCCCCGGCTGGATCACACCCTTGCAAACCTGCAATCTTTGCAATTTCTTACAGACCGGGGCGGGGTCGGCTATTTGGTAGGCGAAAGATACATCGCCACCGTCGTGCAAAACAGTACCCTCACCTTTCCCAAAGAAGCAACGGGCATCCTCTCCGTCTTTTGTATGGGACAGGACGCAGAGGGTGTGACCCTGCAGGGTCTTAAATACGAACTGACAGACGGCAATCTAAGTGCCGGCTTTCCCTTAGGGGTCAGCAATCATTTTATAGGCGAAAAAGCCACAATTTCCGCCAATAACGGCAGTTTATTGCTGCTTTATGACAGAGAAAACGGACTACCGAAAGGGGAGGTTTCCCTATGAATGAAGAAAATAAGATTCCAGTAGTCAACGCCGACCCGGAATACGGTTTGACCGCCGCCGAAGCTTCCCTCCGGGCAGAAAAGGGCCTTATGAACAAACCCTCCACCAAAACCGGGCGGACAGAATGGCAAATTATCCGGGAAAATACCTGCACCTTCTTTAACTTGGTGTTTGTCATTATGGCGGTGGCGCTGTTTTTGGCAGGCTCTTCCATTATGAATATGACCTTTATGGTTATCGTCATCATTAACGCCATCATCGGCTGTTTTCAGGAAATTCGGGCAAAACGGGCAGTGGATAAACTCAGCCTGCTGTCTGCCCACACCGTAAAAACGCTCCGGGACGGCAAGCTGCAGGAAATTCGCTTTGATGAACTGGTGCGGGATGACATCGTCCTTTACGGCCCGGGCGATCAAATCAGCGCAGACTGTGTCCTTCGCGCCGGACATATCTATGTGAACGAATCCTTACTTACCGGTGAAGCGGACGCGGTGGAAAAGCACCCCGGTGATATGCTGCTCTCCGGCAGCTTTGTGGTCACCGGCAGCGGCAAAATGCAGCTGACAAAGGTGGGCGACGAAGCATTTGCCACAAAGCTGGCGCTGGAGGCCAAAAAAAATCCCCGTGCTGCCCGTTCGGAGATGATGCGGTCTTTAGACTTACTGATTCGGTTCATCGGCATCGCCTTAGTGCCCATCGGTTTACTTCTCTTTTATAACCAGTATAAATCTCAGGATTTAGGTCTGCAGGCCAGCGCGGAAGCCACGGTTGCTGCCTTAGTGGGTATGATTCCCGAGGGTCTTTACTTACTGACCAGCATTGCGCTGGCTGTTTCTTCTCTTAAATTGACCCAGAAGCGGGTTTTGGTGCAGGATATGCACTGCGTGGAGACCCTTGCTAGGGTGGATGTGCTGTGCGTGGATAAAACCGGCACCATCACCGAGCCGGTTATGCAGGTAGAGGAGGTTCTCCCCCTCTCCCACCAAACCCCGGAATACTTAGAAGAAATCATCGTCAATCTCTACGGTGATGAGGACCCGGAAAATGAAACTGCCCGGGCGCTGCAAGAATTATTCCCCGGAAAACCTGCTTGGAAAAAGAATGTAGAAATCCCCTTCTCCTCGGACTACAAGTGGAAGGGCGCTGTCTTTGCGGATACGGGCGCATTCGTCGTAGGCGCGCCGGACGCCATCTTAGGCTCTTTCTTCCCGGAGGTTTCCAAAACCGCCCACCATTGGTCATCCCTCGGCTACCGGGTGTTACTGATTGCCGCCTACGATGGCTCACCACGACCCGGAAATCTGGCGGCCAGCCAGCTTCACCCGGAGGCGCTGATTCTTATGACCAACCGCATCCGTCCCGAAGCCCCGGAGACATTTTCCTATTTTGAAAAGCAGGGCGTTACCATCAAGGTCATCTCCGGTGACAACCCGGCTACCGTGGCTGATGTTGCCCGACGGGCAGGCATCCAAAACGCCCAGCGTTATGTGGACACCACCACCTTAGAGACCGACAAAGACTTTTTGAAAGCTGCTGAAGAATATACCGTCTTTGGCCGGGTGACTCCGGACAAGAAAAAGCGGCTAATCTGGGCGCTGAAGCAGCGAAAGCATACCGTGGCAATGACCGGTGACGGTGTAAATGATGTGCTGGCTATGAAAGAAGCCGACTGCGGCATCGCTATGGCAGGCGGCGCGCAAGCCGCCAGTCAAATTGCCCAGCTTGTACTGCTGGATGCGGATTTTTCTGCAATGCCCAGCATTGTGGACGAAGGCCGCCGGGTGATCGACAACATCCAGCGGGCTGCCGCGCTGTTCCTTGTAAAGAACATTTTCTCCCTGTTTTTGGCGCTGATTGCCGTCCTTGCAGACTGGCCCTATCCCTTTGCGCCTATCAATCTCAGCCTGATTTCCGCGCTCACCATCGGTGTACCATCCTTCTTCCTGGCGCTGGAACCAAATTACGAGCGGGTACAAGGACGGTTTATCGTCAGCGTTTTGCGTCAAGCCTTCCCCGGCGGTCTTACCAATATTATTATGGTGGTCACCGCCCAAATTGTACTGGGCTTCCTCTCTGCGCCCGTAACGCAGGTGCGGACTGTCTGCACCGCCATTTTGGCAGTCACCGGACTTTTGGTACTCCTCTCCGCCTCCAAGCCTATGGGCAAATTCCGTCTGTTTATTTGGATTATGATGGCAATTTCCCTTGTTTTCAGCTTCCTTGTGCTGGGAAATATCTTCCAGCTTCAGCCCATCGCGATGCAAAACCTGCCCATCCTGAGCATTCTTTTGATGGTGACCCCTGCCCTCTACTGGGGTCTGCGGCGGCTGTTCGACCTCGGTGACCGCATCATAGCAAACATTCGCAATCGCTAACGCCGGTCCCTACAGAAAATTCAACCGCCCGGTGGATGTCCACCGGGCGGTTTCATTCTTATAAATGACTTTCGTTAATGAGGATATGCACATCGTCCAGCTGCTTCTGGGAAACAGTGGTGGGCGCGTCCATCATCAAATCCTGCGCGTTCTTGTTCATCGGGAACGTAATGACCTCGCGGATAGACTCCTCGCCGGTCAGCAGCATGACAAGACGGTCAACACCGGGGGCTGCGCCTGCGTGGGGAGGCGCGCCGTAGGTAAAGGCATTGTACATTGCGGGGAACTTGGCCTTCACATCCTCTTCGCCTAAGCCCACCATCTGGAAGGCCTTGACCATAATCTCAGGATCGTGGTTACGGACAGCGCCGGAAGCGGACTCATAGCCGTTGATAACAAGGTCATACTGGTCAGCGTTGATGGCGAGCAGCTTGTCGGTATCGCCCTCGGCCGCCAGCAGCGCGTCCATACCGCCCTGGGGCATAGAGAAGGGATTGTGGCAGAATTCCAGCTCACCGGACTCCTCGCCCATTTCGTACATGGGGAAGTCCACAATCCAGCACATTGCGTACTGCTCCTCGTCAAAGTGACCGGGGATGCGCTTACCCATCATCGTACGGATGACACCAGCGGTCTTCTGGGCGGCAGTCTTCTTGCCGGCCGCCATACAGACAAAGCTGCCGGGCTTCAAGTTCAGCTTTTCGGTCAGCGCCGCGGTCTGCTCGGTGAGGAACTTGGAAACACCGCCGGTAAGGCAGCCGTTTTCGTCCACCTTTACCCAGCAAGCCTTATTGCCGGTCTGTACCTCTACGTCGTTTAAGAGCTTATCGATCCACTTGCGGCCCTCGTTGAAGTTATCCACGCTGACCGCCTTGACGACTGCGTTCTGGAAAGGACCAAACTCACTTCCGGCAACCGCATCGGTCACGTCGGTGATCTCAAGGTCGATACGAAGATCGGGCTTATCGGAGCCGTAGCGCTCCATGGCTTCATTAAAAGGAATGTGACGGAAAGGCGCTGCGCTTACACGCTCGTACTTGCCGAACTTCTGGAATACGGGGCGAATAACCTCTTCCAGCGTCTGCAGCACATCTGCCTGAGAAGCGTAAGCCATTTCCATATCCATCTGGTAGAATTCACCGGGGGTACGGTCAGCGCGGGCATCCTCATCCCGGAAGCAGGGCGCAATCTGGAAATAGCGGTCAAAGCCGGAGGTCATCAGCAGCTGCTTAAACTGCTGGGGTGCCTGCGGCAGCGCATAGAACTTGCCGGGGTGGTTACGGGCAGGAACAAGATAGTCTCTTGCGCCCTCGGGAGAAGAAGCGGTCAGGATGGGCGTGGTAATTTCCAGGAAGCCCTTTTCGGTCATCAGGCGGCGCAGCTCGGCAACCACCTGACAGCGCAGAATGATATTCTGCTTGACGGCAGGGTTGCGCAGATCCAAATAGCGGTACTTAAGGCGCACATTCTCGTCTGCGTCCCGGGACTTGTTAATCTCAAAAGGAAGAGAGTTGTGAATGCACTTGCCCAAGACCTTAATATCGGTGGGAACCACCTCGATCTCACCGGTTGCCTGCTTGGGATTCTTGCTCTCACGTTCCCGGACTGTGCCGGTGACGGAGATGGTGCTCTCCTTGTGAATTCCCTTAATGATTTGCATCATTTGCTCAGTTTCGACAACCACCTGAGTAGTGCCGTAGAAATCGCGAAGTACCAAGAACGCAAAGTTTGCGCCAACCTCACGGACGTTTTCCAGCCAGCCGGAAATGGTAACGGTTTTGCCTGCATCGGAAAGCCGCAGCTCTCCGCAGGTATGGGTTCTGGATTGGAACATAAAATATCCCCTCATTTTTCTCATATTGCACCGCTTATTTTCTCACAAACCGCTTAAAAAGTCAATCACTTCTTACAATTTAGCCTGAGCAATATGACCCGAACTCGCCCAAGTGGGCGTCTGATTCGCTCAGGCTGCGTTTTATTCATTGATGGGCGTCAGCCCATCTGCTTCATAAATTCTTGCCTGACCAAATCATCCATCCCCCTTGGGTCGTAGATTTCTGAGCTGTGAGGCCGATCCGGGGCAAGGCAGAGCTTTGCAGGTGGGCTTTGTGCCCTCCAAAAAGCGATAACGACGCACCGGAGTGGTCTCGCGGCTCAGAAACGGGTTCGGGTTATATTGCTCAGGCTAGCGAAAAAGCCTTTGCATTTTTCACAAATTTATAACGCCATAGGGATTTTTTATGTATATACTAAGAAAAGTTGCGTTTTTCGTAATTTTTTGATTGATTTTATTCGAAGTTTGCCGTACAATAGGGAAGCGAGCAAATTGGAGAGGTGAAAGGATTGCTTCATATCGTTTTGGTAGAGCCGGAAATTCCCGGCAACTGCGGAAATATTGCCAGAACCTGCGCCGCCACCGGCTGCAGTTTGCACCTGATCCGTCCTTTGGGCTTTGACATTTCGGACAAGGCGCTGAAGCGGGCGGGTCTCGATTACTGGCATCTTTTAGATGTCCACGACTATGATAATTTAGAAGATTTCTTCAGCAAAAACGACGTAAAACAAATGTGGTGTCTCACCACCAAGGCGCCCCGGTGCTACACCGAAGCAAATTTCGAAACCGACTGCTATCTGTTCTTCGGCAAGGAAACCAAGGGCCTTCCTGAGGATTTTCTGGAGGAACATAGAGAGAGCTGTATTCGGCTTCCTATGCGGCCGGAAGCGCGAAGCCTGAATCTCAGTAACGCTGTTGCCATCACCGTCTTTGAAGCGCTCCGGCAATTAGACTTCCCGCATTTGCAGGATTTTGGAAAAATGCGTAAATAACCAATATGGAGGAAATAACAATGAACTACAACAAGAAGTCTATTGAAGACATTGAAGTAGCCGGCAAGCGCGTGCTGTGCCGCTGTGACTTCAACGTCCCCACCAAGGAAGGCAAGATTACTTCCGACAAGCGTATCGTAGCCGCTCTGCCCACCATCCAGTACTTGGTCGACAAGGGCGCTAAGGTCATCCTCTGCTCCCATATGGGTAAGCCCAAGGGCGAGTGGAAGCCCGAACTTTCCTTGAAGATCGTTGCTGACCGTCTCAGCGAGCTGCTGGGCAAGGAGGTCATTATGGCTTCCGATGTTGCCGGCGAGGACTCCAAGGCAAAAGCCGCTGCCCTCAAGGATGGCGACGTAATGCTGCTGGAGAACACCCGTTACATTAAGGGCGAGACCAAGCACGATCCCGAGCTTTCCAAGGCACTGGCTGACCTGGCTGACATCTTCGTAAATGACGCATTTGGCACTGCCCACCGCGCCCACTCTTCCACCGCAGGTGTTGCTGACTACCTGCCCGCTGTTTCCGGCTATCTGGTACAGAAGGAAGTTTCCATTATGGGTAAGGCTCTGGCAAACCCCGAGCGTCCCTTCGTGGCAATTCTCGGTGGCGCTAAGGTTTCCGACAAGCTGAACGTTATCAATAACCTGCTGGAGAAGGTCGACACCCTGATCATCGGCGGCGGTATGGCTTACACCTTCTTGGCTGCTCAGGGTTACAGTGTTGGCAAGTCTCTCGTGGACAACGAGAAGCTGGACTACTGCAAGGAGATGCTCGCTAAGGCAGAAGCAAAGGGCGTAAAGCTGCTGCTGCCCGTTGATACCGCTATCGCTCCCGCATTCCCCTCCCCCATTGATGCTGAAATCGCCGTAGACTATGTGGACTGCACCGCTATCCCCGCTGACCAGATGGGTCTGGACATCGGCCCCAAGGCTTGCGAAACCTTTGCTGCTGCTGCAAAGGCTGCTAAGACTGTTGTTTGGAACGGCCCCATGGGCGTTTTCGAGAACCCCACTCTGGCAAAGGGTACCATTGCTGTTGCCCAGGCGCTGGCTGACAGCGACGCTGTGACCATCGTTGGCGGCGGCGACTCCGCTGCTGCTTGCGAGCAGCTGGGCTTTGCAAACGCTATCACCCACATTTCCACCGGCGGCGGCGCTTCTCTTGAGTTCCTGGAAGGACTTGAATTGCCCGGCATTGCTTGTCTGCAGGATAAGTAATTACAAGATTTATGGGAGGGATAACCTCCCTCCCACTCAACAATCTTCAAAACTTGCGTAGGGGCGATTCATGAATCGCCCGCGGGGCATTCACGAATGCCCCCTACATTTTGTAATTAAAATCTGTAAATAATCATCGTTTATCGATGCATATATAATTTAGGAGAAATAACAATGAACAGAAAATATCGTAAGACCGTCATTGCCGGTAACTGGAAGATGAACAAGACCCCCTCTGAGACCAAGGAGTTTATGCAGAACCTGAAGGCAATTATGCCCAAGGGCCGTTGGTGCGATGTGGCGCTGTGCGTTCCCGCTGTCTGCATTCCCGCAGCTGTACGCGCTATGCGTGATACCCGCGTGGGCATCGGCGCTGAAAACTGCAACGCCAACCCCTCCGGCGCATACACCGGTGAGATTTCCACCGGTATGCTGGTAGACGCCGGCTGCAAGTACGTCATCATCGGCCACTCCGAGCGCCGCGCTATGGGCGAGACCGATCAGGATGTCAATGCCAAGGTACTGGCAGCCCTGGATGCAGGCCTCATTCCCATTATGTGCTGCGGTGAGAGCCTGGAGCAGCGTCAGGCCGGCATCACCACCGAGTGGATTGCTATGCAGATCAAGCTGGGCCTTATGAACGTTCCCGAAGATAAGATTCGCAAGGTCGTTATCGCCTACGAACCCATTTGGGCTATCGGCACCGGTATGACCGCTACTCCCGAGCAGGCGCAGGAAGTCTGCGAGGGCATCCGTACTGTTGTTCGCAAGCTGTACTCCTCCAAGACCGCCCGTACCATCTCCATTCTCTACGGTGGCTCTATGAATGAGAAGAACGCTTTCGAGCTGCTGGCTCAGCCCGACATCGACGGCGGCCTCATCGGCGGCGCTTCCCTGGTTCCCGAAAAGTTCGTGCAGATCATCGAAGCTGCAAATCAGCCCACCCTCTAAGCCTTTTATGGGAGCAGCTCTGCTGCTCCCATTATTTCTAAGAAAGGAGGCCATTTATGAAGACCTTACTTTTATCAGGTAATGCACCTACAACAGCCAAAACTGCTGCGGAGATTCTTCTTAACGGCGGACTTGTGGCCATCCCCACAGAAACGGTATACGGCTTAGCCGCCAATGGCCTCGACCCCGAGGCAGTGGCGAAAATATTTATTGCCAAGGGCCGTCCTCAGGACAATCCCCTGATTTTGCACGTTTCCGAGGCAAAAGAAATGGAACGTTTTTGTCACAGTATCCCGGAAAGCGCCTACCGCTTGGCGGAAGCCTTTTGGCCCGGGCCGCTGACGATGGTATTACCTGCACGGGATTGTGTTCCCAAATGCACCACCGCAGGTCTGCCGACGGTTGCTATCCGCTGCCCGGATAATGACATTACCCGAAAGATTATCGCCCTTGCAGGCGTTCCGCTGGCTGCGCCGTCAGCCAACCTCTCCGGTAAGCCCTCCACCACCACCGCAGCCCATGTGCTCCATGACCACGACGGCAGAATTGACGCCATTGTAGACGGTGGCCCTTGCCGGGTAGGTGTAGAGTCTACCATTGTAGATTTGTCCGAGGGTACGCCCCGACTTCTCCGCCCCGGTGGCATTACGCCCGAACAGCTTAAGGAAATTCTCGGGGAGCTGATTGTGGACAAGGCGGTTTCCGCCTCTGTGGAAAAGGATGCCGTGGTGAAAGCGCCGGGTATGAAATACCGACACTATGCCCCGGATTGCCGGGTGGTCATCGTAGATGGCGACCTGCTTGCCGCAAAAGATTATATCGAAAAGCATTTTGTGGCCGGCAACCGGGTGCTATGCTTCGAGGAGGAGCTGGATATTTTCGCCTCCTTTGCGCCCCTTGCCTACGGCAAAGGGAGCGATATGGACACGCTGACCGCAGGACTCTTTGCAGCGCTGCGGGAGCTGGACGACCCCAGTATCGGTACCGTCTTTGCCCGATGTCCCAAGGGCAGCGGAAAAGCCCTTGCCGTCCAGAACCGACTGGAAAAAGCAGCCGGTTTTCAGCGGATAAACCCCCGAAAAAAGCACTTTATTCTGGGAATAACCGGCGGTACGGGCTGCGGAAAATCTACGCTGCTGGATGTAATTTCTCAGCTTGGCGGTACAGTCATTGACTGTGACAAAGTCTATCATCAGCTTTTGGAAACAGATACGGCTATGCTCTCCGCCATTGAGAACCGTTTCCCCGGTGTCATTATTAACGGCGTTTTAGACCGGAAAAAGCTGGGAAAAGTGGTCTTTTCCGATGAAAATGCCCTGCGGGATTTAAATGCCATCACCCACAAAGCGGTAAAGGAAGAAGTTCTTCTCCTCCTCCCGCCTCAGCCTTCTTTGGTGGCAATCGATGCCATTGGTCTTTTTGAGGGCGACCTTGCGTCTCTTTGCGATGTGACGGTGGCGGTCACCGCGCCGGAAGAAATGCGTGTAAAGCGGCTGACGGCCCGGGACGGCATTTCGGAAGAATATGCCATCTCCCGTATCCGCGCCCAAAAAACGGATGCAGAATTTACCCGACTTTGCAATTTCACCTTAGAAAACAATGAAACGATGGAAGCCTTCCGCGAGAAATGCCTTGCATTTTTGCGGGGACTGGATATAATAAAAGCAGAATAATGGCAAAGGAGAATTATTATGACTACAGAAGAACTGCGCGCTTCCCTTTTGACCGCGCCAAAAAACGGCTACACCTCCCTGACCCCCGAGCAGAAGGCTGAAATGGAAGCTTACTGCAAGCGGTATTCCGCTTTTATGGATGCCTGCAAGACTGAGCGTGAGGCGACCGCCTGGGCTGTGGAGACTGCAGAAAAGCACGGCTTCAAGGCGCTGGTTCCCGGAATGCCCCTCCAGCCCGGCGATAAGGTATATAAGAACAACCGCGGCAAGAGCATTATGCTGGCCGTCATCGGCTCCGCTTCTCTCAATGAGGGCGCAAATATCTGCGCTGCCCACGTGGACTCTCCCCGTATGGACTTAAAACCCAATCCCCTTTACGAAGATTCTGAGATTGCTTATTTCAAAACCCATTACTATGGCGGCATCAAGAAGTATCAGTGGGTTACCATTCCTCTGGCGCTCCACGGCGTGGTTTACCGTAAGGACGGCTCTGTGATTACCATTACCGTTGGCGAGGACGAAAGCGATCCTGTCCTTTGCGTTTCCGACCTGCTGCCCCACTTGGCCGCTGACCAGATGAAGAAGACCCTGGCGGAGGGCATCGTAGGCGAACAACTGAACGTCATTCTGGGCACAGAGCCGATTGAGGGTGAAGGCAGCGACCTCGTAAAGCTGAACATTATGAAGCTGCTCAATGAGAAGTACGGTCTCATTGAGTCCGACTTCCTCTCTGCCGAACTGACCATCGTACCTGCCGGCCGTTGCCGTGAGGTCGGTTTGGACCGGAGTCTCTTGGGTGCTTACGGTCACGACGACCGGGTTTGCGCTTATGCAGAAATCGAGCCTCTGCTGAATATGGGTATCCCCACCCATACTGCTGTATGCATCCTCGCTGACAAGGAAGAAATTGGTTCCGTTGGTATCTCCGGTATGCAGAGCAAGGCCTTCGACACCTTTATGCAGGATCTGTGCGACAGCACCGGCGCAAGCCTTAACCGCTGCTTCGAAAATTCCTTCTGCCTCAGCGCTGACGATTCCAACGCCTTTGTCCCCAACTTCCCCGAAACCTGCGACCGCCGCAATAACAGTGTGCTCAACCGCGGTATTTCCATTTGCAAGTACACCGGCTCCCGTGGCAAGGGCGGCGCATCCGACGCTTCCGCAGAAGCGATGGGCCACATCCGCACCACCTTCGAAAATGCCGGTATTCTGTGGCAGATTGCAACCCTGGGCAAGGTCGATCAGGGTGGCGGCGGTACGGTGGCTGCCTATATGGCAAATCGGAACATCGTCACCGTAGACGCAGGCGTTCCTGTTCTGTCTATGCACGCGCCGATGGAGCTGGTCTCCAAGCTGGACTGCTATATGACGATGCTTGCCTGCAAGGCCATCTACTTGGCATAATCTGCAATCGCAAGGACCGTCGAGGACGCCGGTCCCTACAAAATACCTTTAAAAATTCAGGGCTGTTCCTTTTGGAACAGCCTTGTTTTTTTGGCTTCCTCGTGGTACAATATCTCTATCTTTGCAGAAGGAGGGTCTGCCGTGAAATATATTGCAAATTTCATTCGTAACTTTTTCCGGAAAGCAGATCTGTTTCTGCTATTTTTATGTCTTGTAACCACTGTTTTCGGTTGGATCATTATCGCCAGCACCACCAATGTCAGCGCATCCGGCCCGACCCGGTATCTCATCGTACAGGTGGCATCCACCTTTATCGGCATTTTCTGTTACGCCCTTTTTTCTTCGATTGATACGGACTTTTTCTCCGAACACCGCCGGGCGCTGCTTTTCCTTTGCTTTGCAATGATTTTGATGCTGGTTCCCTTTGGCACGGACAACGGCACAGGCAACAAAAGCTGGATTCCCATTCCTATTATCAACATCCACATACAGCCTGCTGAGGTCTGCAAGCTGCCCCTTGTGCTGATTCTCGCTTCCATTATGGCATCTCACCAAAACCGTCCCTCCCACCTGCTTTCCGTTTTACATATCGGTCTTGTGGCAGGCGCGCTAATTGGGCTTAACCTTGTAGTCTCCAAAGACCTGGGTGTTTCCCTGATTTTCGTTTTTATTTTCCTTGTGATGGCTTTTGCCGGTGGCGTAAGCGTTGTTTGGTTTTTGTGCGGTTTCGGCGCAATTGGCGCCGCTATGCCCATTATTTGGCCTCTTTTGGGCGAGTATCAACGTAACCGTATTCTAATGATTTTTGACCCCAGTTTAGACCCCAACGGCTTGGGTGTCCGGTATCATACCGTCCGTTCTCTGCGTTCACTCACAGGCGGCGGACTTTTGGGACAGGGTCTTTTTAACGGCCATCGCACCCAAACCCCCGATGCGCTGTTCGCCCAGCATACAGACTTTATCTTCTCCGCTATTGGTGAGGAATTGGGCTTTATCGGCTGCCTTTGCGTATTGGTTTTGCTCTTTGCCATCATCGCCCGCATTCTATGGGTGGGCACCCGCAGCCAAGACTATTTGCGGCGGATGGTCTGCTTTGGCTCCGCTGCTGCGCTTATTTTCCAGGTAGTCATCAATGTAGGTATGTGTATGGGGCTTCTGCCCGTTATTGGCTTGACGCTCCCCTTTATCAGCTATGGTGGCTCCTCTATTATTTCGCTGTACGCAATGATGGGTCTTGTGTCCGGTGTGTACGCAAAGCCTGCCCCCACCAGTCAGGAGCGGTATTTAAGACCATATAAACTATAAAATTATCCGGCAGAGATTTCTCTGCCGGATTTCTTTTTACTCTGCTTCCCGTTTTTCCAGGTCTGCCAATATCTCGCTGTAAAACTCCTCGCTGATCTTATACTTTTTAAGATACACGATATAGCCTACCACAATCATAATAAGAGGAATGACGAACATTGAAAGTTTCATAATCAGCTTACCGTCGCTGCCGATGGCATCCACTGTGCCGCCATCTACTTTAATACCGGCAATGATGAGGGTCATACTGGTAATACCGGTGGCGATGGCGCCGCCAATCTTATTGATAAAGGGCTGGATGGAGAAGGTGATGGATTCATTCCGCTTGCCCAGCTTCCACTGGCCGTATTCCACCGTATCCGCAAGGAACATCAGCATCAGCGTCTGGATAAACGCCTGTCCTACGAATACCAGTACCGCCGCTATGGCAATCAGGATAAGGGATACTTCCGCAAAGAAGAAGATCGCGTAGCCTGCCAGCACCAAAATCGTGCCTAAGGTATACAGGCTGCGACGGTTCATCCGCTTGGCAACTGCGGGATAAACCGCCAGCGTACCAAGCTGGGAAACGCCAACGACCGCCACCAGCACCACATACATTCCCTCATCACCAAAGAGGTACTTCATATAATACACCGCGAAATTGACAGTGGTGCAGTAGCCTACCATAAACAGGCCCATTGCCAGGGTAGTCCACATAAGCTGGTCGTTTTTAAGGAGCGCCCGGAACATTTGCTTAACGGTGGTAGACTCCTGCTTTTCGGGGGCAATCCGCTTTTCCTTAATACCCAGCAGGGGGAACAGCAGTCCCAACACGAACAGCACCGCAACCACAACGGCGCACCAGAACCAAACCGCAGGGGTATCGCCCAAGGCGCTGGTGACAGGCTGCCAGGCCACCATCACGATGTACATACCGATATTGGCGCAAATACGGGCGAACGCGCCGGTCTTTTCCCGCTGCTTCTGGTCGGAAGACAGAACCGGCAGCAGTGTCCAATAGCCAATATCGTTAATACCGTAAGTAATGTCCCACAGAAGATAAGCAATGCCAAAAATCACCACAAATACCCAGCCCTCGCCAATGCCGGCAAAGAGCAGTACCGAAAAAATGGCACTGAGAACGCCGCCTACCAAAATAGCCGGCTTAAACTTACCCCAGGGAGAACGGATATTGTCAATGACAAGGCCGGTGATAGGGTCGTTGAAAGCGTCAAAAATACGCATTACAGACAGAATCATACTGGCCGCGGCAAAGACCCATACAGGTAGGCTCAGTACATCGGATAAAAAGTACAGAAGCGTATTTGCCTCAAAGGAATAGAACATATCCCGGCCGATAGTGCCAAGGCCGAAATACACGCGGTTGCGATCGTCAAGTGTTCTCAAGATTTTCTTCCTCCTCAATAATATATAAATCCGAGCCAAAATCGGAAAGAGTACGCTGGTTTTGGTCATAGCCCGTGCCACGGAACAGTGGCAGCAGACGCACGCCTGCCATCAGTGCCGCGCCGGAGGCGGTGAGCTGTTGGTTACCGTCGGGCATAGTAATGAGCCGGTCTGCAGTACGCAGCACCATACCGTTGGGGTCTAAGTCCACCGGGGCAACGTGCTTAATAAGGCTACCAAACTGGCCAATGCGCAGCTTTTGGGCGAAGGTGGAAAAGCGGTATTGTTTCTCCCGGTTTAAATCCCGCAGGCGCAGGGTTTCATAGCCCGGAGCTGCCGGCAGGAGCTTCCGAAACACCGCAGCCAAGGCTGTACCATCCCCGGTCACCTGCCAACCCTTTTGTAATCTGCGGAAAGTACCAAACTGGAACACATTACGGTACTGCTTATAAAATGCAATCTGCTCCTTAATCTGCTCCCGCTCCAGTTTCAGCAGGTGTTTTAAGTCCAATTCATAGCCCAAACAGCCAAAGAAAGATACATTTCCACGGGTACACAGCGGTGTTGTGCGCAAGGTCTGGGCGTGGGGCGCAGCGCTGACGTGGGCGCCAAAGGTGGATTGGGGATACAAATAGGACAGATTCTCCTGAATGGTAAGCCGCTCAATGGGGTCTGTATCATCACTGCACCAAACCTGAGGCCCGTAACACAGCATACCAAGGTCAAACCGGTTGCCGCCAGACGAACAGCTTTCCAGCAGGATGTGGGGGCGGGGCGTAAAGATGCGGCTTAGCACCTCGTAAAGCCCCAAAATATAGTCGTGGGCTTTCGCGCCCAAGGCAACGCTGTGCCGGTTCATATCCCACTTTACATAGGTGATGGGGGCGCTGTCCAAAATACCGCAGACATTTTCTACAATATAGTCCCGGACTTCCGCCTTGGTTAAATCCAAATGGAGCTGATTTCTCCCGGTCAAAGGTTCAAAATCGTCAGTTAGCGCCCAGTCCGGATGGGCGCGGTAGAGGTCCGAGTCAGGATTGACCGCCTCCGGCTCAAACCACAGGCCGAAATCCATTCCCAAATCGTTAATCTTTTTGGCAAGGCCGGAAAGGCCGTAGGGCAGCTTCTTTTGGTTGACGGTATAATCACCCAAGCCGGCCTTGTCACTATTCCGCGCTCCGAACCAGCCGTCATCCAAAACGAACAGCTCACAGCCCAATTCCTTGGCATCCTTTGCCAAATTCATAAGCCGCCGGTGATTAAAAGCAAACATACAGCCTTCCCAGTTGTTAAACAGCACCGGGCGATTTTTGTACTGCCAGTATTTGGGTACAATGCAGGCATTGACAAACCGGTGCATTGTTTTGGACAGGCCGCCAAAGCCCCTGTCAGAGAACGCCATTGCCGCCTCCGGGGTCTCAAAGCTTTCTCCGGGGCGTAATTCTTTCAGGAAATTGTCTGGAGAGATGCCCTGCGAAACCCGGGTGAAGCCCTGCAAGGACTGCTGGGCGCTGCCGTAATGGTTGCCGCTGTAGACAAGGTTAAATCCATAAACCGAGCCGCTTTCCTCCGTGGCGTCCGGGGCGCTCAGCAGGAAGCCGGGGTTGTGTCGATGGGAGGAAAAGCCGGTAGTACTTTCATTGACTATACGGTTACGCAGTACAGGCACCGTATGCTTCCGCATTTCCGCAATCCAGCCGCCGTCAAAGGTAGTCATCTCAAAGTCACCGGGCAGGTCCACCATACTGCTCATCATTTTGGTGATTTGCAGCGGGGTCTCTCCGATATTTTTCAGCGCCGTGCGGCGGGTCAGCACTCCGCCAAAAACAGAAAAATACAGCGTAAGCTCTGCGCCCGGCTGGGTCATTATAATTTTCAGGGTTTGCGCATCGCCCTTTGCCTGTGGAAGGCGATCCTCCATTGGTGCAATACCGTCAAGTATCTCATAGCTGTCGTAACGAAAATCCGTGGACACACCACCCAGCGTCAGGGGACTTTCCCGATAATCACCCCGGCCGGAGCCGCTAAAGGCAAGAGGCATCACATCCGGGCAGCTTTCCGTATCTCCGTCTTTCAGAAGCACAGATGCGCCCCAGCCCAAGCCGGGCTTACAGACAAAAGCCTCTGCATCCTCGGTGCGTACAGGCGCGCCAAAATGCAGCTGCTCCAAAAGGCCGTAAGCATTTACCCGGAGCAGGCAGGAAAAGCCCTCGCCGTGGAGACCGAAGACTTGATTTTTGCATTCTATCATATTTTACTTCATCCTTTTCTTTTGCCGTAAAGTTGCGTAAAATACCCTCTTTCTCCTATTTTATCGCATTTTTTCCCGGTGTCAATGCTATTTTTGTAGTGACAAATAACAAAAAGTATATTATAGTATAAGAAAAGATATTTTGGAGGTGTCCCTATGGAACGAAAACGCTGGTACAAGAATATGGTCTTTTATCAGATTTGGCCCCGAAGCTTCAAGGACGGAGACGGGGATGGTATGGGCGATTTGTGGGGCGTGCTGGAAAAGCTGGACTATATCAAGTCCTTGGGCTGTGACGGCATTTGGTTCTCCCCCATCTACCCCTCTCCCGGCGCAGACTGCGGTTATGATATTTCCGATTATATGGACATCGCCCCGGAATTTGGCGGTATGGAAGCCTTCAAAAAAGTACTGGATGGCTGCCACCAGCGGGGTATGAAGCTTATTATGGATTTGGTTGTCAACCATACCAGCGATGAACACGAATGGTTCCAAAAGAGCCGTCAACGGATTGATCCTTACACCGATTATTACATTTGGCGGCCCGCAAAGCCCGACGGAAAGCTGCCCAATAACTGGGACTCCAATTTTGAGGGCAAGGCCTGGACTTGGGACGAGGAGCGGCAGGAATATTATCTCCACCTCTTTGCAGTCAAGCAGCCCGATCTGAATATGGACAATCCTCTCGTCCGTGAGGAGGTCAAGAACATCCTCCGTTTCTGGCTGGATATGGGCGTGGACGGTTTCCGGGAAGATGTGATTACTTACATTTCCAAAAAAGAGGGACTGCCCGACGACCACATTTTCCCCGTCTATAAGGGGATGCTCCAGTATAACCACGGCCCTCATATCCACGAGTATTTGGAAGAATTCAAGCGGGATGTATTTGACCACTACGATTGCTTTACTCTGGCGGAAGCGCCAATGGTATGGCCCAAGCAGGCGCTAAAGTACATTGATGAGAAAAAGGGACAGATCGATATGATGATCCAGTTCCAATGCCAGTGCGCCGACTGTCTCTTTACCGACTACATTCCCCTGCCCTTCTCTCTGCGGAAAATGAAACGGGCTTTCTCCTCCTGGCAGAAAAAGCTCTACGGCAAGGCGTGGAATATGCTCTATATCGAAAATCACGTCCATCCCCGGATCGTCTCCCGGTATGGCAGTGAGAAATACTGGAAGGAAAGCGCAAAGACTTTGGCTGCCAGCTATCTGTTCCAGCAGGGCACGCCCTTCATTTATCAGGGGCAGGAAATCGGTATGCTTAACTGGCATCCCGAAGACCCGGAGATGTATGAAGATGTGCAGACGCGGTATCAATACGCCCACACCAATCTCAAAAAATCCCCCAAGGTGCGGCTCAAAAAGATGTGGCGTTCCTCCCGGGACTCCGCCCGGACACCGGTGCAATGGGACGACAGTGAAAATGCCGGCTTTACTACCG
Source organism: Faecousia sp. (assembly GCA_045654085.1). Lineage (GTDB taxonomy): Bacteria > Bacillota > Clostridia > Oscillospirales > Oscillospiraceae > Faecousia. The sequence goes on from JAZOMT010000017.1 coordinate 30,351, forward strand.
GTGAGCCTTGGTTCTATGTCAACGAGAACTACAAGAAAATCAATGTGGCCAAGCAGGAAGGCCAGCGCTACTCCATTCTGAATTTCTATAAGAAAGCCATCCGTCTGCGAAAAGCCTTGCCGGTAGTCCGTTACGGCAGATATAAAGAGCACTTTAAGCTCTCCGGAAAGCAGTATGTATACAGCCGGCAGATGCCCGGTGAGAAGATCCTCGTCATCTGCTCCTTCAGTAAGAAAAAGACGAATTTGCGTATTCCCCGGAAATTTGACCTGAATACCGGCCGTCTTATTCTCTCCAATTATCCGGCGCAAGAACAGCGTCTGCAGCCCTACGAATGTCGGGTTTACCATTGGATACAATAAAAAATCACAGAAGACCTCCGGCTGCTACAGCCGGAGGTCTTAACATAAGTAACCGTCAAAGAATGTCTTCCAATATTTTTACTTCTTCGCTTTTTCCTTTGCCCGCTTATCGTTGATGATCTGCATTTCTTTTGCAGTGATCAGCTCGCAGTTATTTTCTCTTGCCCATTCCACGCAGCCTTTCAGTACCAGCGGCAGGAATACGCGGGGAACATTGAGGATCATTTCCAAAGCATCATCGGTAAATTTCACTTTGTCGTCAGCCCGGTCAGCCGCATAACGGACAGAGTCTAAAGACTGCTTACGGATGGGCAGCAGCTCTGCGCGCATACGGGTCTTCCTGTGGAACCAGAAGTTCTTACTGTCGCGGTATCCGTAGTCCACAGGCAGCGGCGGGAAATCCTGGGCCCGGACGCCGTTGATGATGGCATCGGCATACTTCTTCTTCATGAGGATGCGGTCCACCTTCAGGATGAAGTGGGCACCGAACTTGCTGGTAATGCCGTTAAAGTCGTGATAAGGGCCTTCGTAGCCGTTTAGCTGACCGGGCAGGTCTTTGTCAGCGCCGTCCAGCTCCCGCACCCAGGTGCACTCGATAACTTCAATGGCCTCGCTCATAACCATGGGGCGGATATCGTCCGGGTTTTCT
>JAZOMT010000018.1:0-61304 GCA_045654085.1 Faecousia sp.
CACCGTTGCCGCTGCTGAGTGCGGAAAACTGGTGAGTAAGGAAACCAAAATCGATATCCTTGTGACACCCATTGTGACGATTCTTGTGGGAATCGGTGCGGCATCTCTGGTGGCTACGCCCATCGGATCCGCGGCTAATGCGGTGGGCCACGCCATTATGTGGGCAACGGAGCTGCAGCCCTTCCTGATGGGCATTCTGGTGTCCGTGCTGATGGGCATTGCCCTGACGCTGCCCATTTCCTCCGCTGCTATCTGCGCGTCCTTTGGTCTGGTGGGGCTGGCAGGCGGCGCTGCTGTGGCAGGTTGCTGCGCGCAGATGGTTGGTTTTGCGGTGATGAGTTTCCGGGAGAACCGCTGGGGCGGTCTGGTTGCCCAGGGCATCGGTACCAGCATGCTGCAGATGCCCAATATTGTGAAAAATCCGAAAATCTGGATCCCGCCCATTCTGGCATCCGCTATTACGGGACCTCTGGCTACCTGCGTTTTTAAGCTGCAGATGAATGGTGCTGCCGTCTCCTCCGGCATGGGAACCTGCGGCTTTGTGGGACAGATCGGTGTCATCACCGGCTGGGCAGACAAGACCGTCACCGCAATGGACTGGATCGGTCTTGTGCTCATCTGTTTCGTACTCCCCGCCATTCTCACCTGGCTCATTTCCCTCCCTCTCCGCAAATGGGGCTGGATAGGCGAAAACGACCTAAAACTGGATTTATAAAAGAGGAGGCCGCGCGCCTCCCCTTTTTTGCGGAATAAATTTGACATACCAAGGATGGGATGGTAGAATGGTAAAGATAAACATACTTTGGAGGAAACGGTATGCAGTACCTTTTTATGGCTTTATTTGCAGGCGCCATTGTAGGCCTTGACCAGTGGACGAAGTTTTTGGTGGTCGAGAATATCCAACTGAACATTGGGTATGTCAAAGCCATTCCCGGTCTTTTCGGCCTGACCTATACACAAAACACCGGCGGCGCCTGGTCTATGATGGAGGGTATGATCTGGCTGTTTGCGCTGATTTTCGCCCTGTTTACCGCATGTCTTATTTGGGAATTTGTGACCAAGAAGCTTGGTCTTACCACCTTTGAACGTTGGTGTGTCGTTGCCATCTTTGGCGGTGGTCTTGGCAACATGATTGACCGGCTGCGTCTTGGTTATGTGGTAGATATGATACGACTGGATTTTATGGACTTCCCCATTTTCAACGTAGCTGACTGCTTTATTACCTGCGGTTGTATCGCCCTGCTAATCCATCTTGTATTTTTCAACAAGGCTTTTTGGAAGGATAACAAATGATTTATCTTGCAGATTTGGACGGAGAGCGGCTGGATGCCTTTTTGGCCCGCAGTGCGGAGAATTTAAGCCGCAGCGGCGCCCAAAAGCTGATTGAAGAAGGCTGCGTGCTGCTGGGCGGTAAGCCAGGTAAGAAAAACGACCGTTTAACTGCCGGGCAAGAAATTTCTGTCACCATTCCCGAACCGAAAGAAATGGACATTGCCCCCCGGGAAATGACGCTGGATATTGTCTATGAGGACGAGGATTTGCTGGTTATCAATAAGCCCAAGGGCTTGGTTGTCCACCCAGCGGCCGGTCATCAGGATGACACCTTGGTAAACGGTCTGATGTTTGCCCTCGGTGACCAACTTTCCGGCATCAATGGCGAGCTTCGCCCCGGCATCGTCCACCGCATTGACAAGGACACCTCCGGCCTTTTGGCTGTGGCAAAAAACGATTTTGCCCACGTGATTTTGGCTTCCCAACTGAAAGACCATACGATGGCGCGGACCTATGAAGCGGTGGTCTGCGGCAATATGAAGGAAGACAGCGGTACTGTGGATGCCCCCATCGGCCGCCACCCCACTGACCGAAAGAAAATGTGCATTGCTGCCCGGGATGGCAGAAACGCCGTCACCCATTGGGAGGTAGTAAAACGTTACCGCGGTTATACCCATATCCGCTGCCATTTGGAGACCGGCCGTACCCATCAAATCCGCGTCCATATGGCGTCCATCGGTCACCCCATCGTGGGCGACAGCGTTTACGGACGGAAAAAGCCGGAATTAGGGCAGGATAGTCAGGTGCTTCACGCGGGTATCCTCTGCTTCCGTCACCCCCGGGATGCGCGCCCGGTAATCGTAAAGGCAGAACTTCCTGAATATTTTCAGGGCGTTTTGGATATTTTAGAAAAGCGGTTCTCTTTGGAACTGTAAGAAAGGACTACGGATTTGTTCTCTGACGTACTCTTAACGGTGGATTTTGACCGCACCCTCACAGGCATAGACGGAAAAATCCCCACCCGAAATATAGAAGCCATCTATTATTTTATGGAAAACGGCGGCACATTTACAGTCAATACCGGAAGAAGCGTTAACACTTTCAAAGCCCATCTCGGCAAGGTGCCTGTAAACGCCCCCCTGCTGCTTTACAACGGCAGCGCCGCCTGGGAAGACGGACAACTTGTAAACTGCCACGAAATCGACCTGCCCGTATGGGAGACGCTGGACTGGGTAAAGGAAACTTTTCCGGATGTGACCTTGGAGGTGCAGGCAGTAGATACACACTATTTTATCCATCACCATCCCGGCGCTGTACCTTATTACAACACAATGGGTTGGGATTTTAAGGTGGCAGAACACGGGCAGGATTTAGGCCCCTTTCTGAAATTCGCCATCTTTGGGGAAACCTGTACCGATACAGTGGCGGGCTTTTATCTGGGAACGGAAGAAGAATTTGATTACTTTCATCGTATTGAACAGGCCATTCTGGCGCGCTACGGAGATAAAGTAGACACTTTCCTCGCCGCGCCGAAGATTTTGGACGTGCAGCCCAAGGGCGTTTCCAAAATTCGGGCAGCCCGGGAGCTGCAAGAAAAATTAGGGAAGAAAATTCTTGTGTGCGTAGGCGATGCGGAGAACGACCTCGTTATGCTGCAGGGCGCGGATTATGCCTTTTGCCCTGCTGACGGTGTAATTGCCGACAGGTTCCCCAATGTCTGTCCCTGCAGTGACGGGACGGTTGCAGATGTGATTTATGAAAAAATCCCAGACATTCTGCAAAGAAAGCCTTGACATAGCCACATTCTTATGCTAAAATCCTATGGCTGAATAGGATTTGCGGGTGTAGTTCAATGGTAGAACACCAGCCTTCCAAGCTGGATACGCGGGTCCGATTCCCGTCACCCGCTCCATAGATGCGCCAGTAGCTCAGCAGGATAGAGCAACTGCCTTCTAAGCAGTAGGTCGGGGGTTCGAGTCCCTCCTGGCGTGCCACATCTACTGAGCAGAACAAGGCTCCTTCATTGTTTGAGTTTAGGAAATCTTTCTTAGGACTCGAACATCTAAAATGCAATATGCCGGTGGCATATTGCTGACACCAGTGCAAACACTGGTGGCTACCTTGATTGATGAGTTCCTCCTGGCGTGCCATTCAGTTAACTTAATATGGTGGGTGTAGTTCAATTGGCAGAGCACCGGATTGTGGTTCCGGGCGTTGTGTGTTCGAGTCCCATTACCCACCCCAGAAAAGAGAAAGTCGTCCCAAACGGGGCGGCTTTTTCTTTTCTCTTTCGGCCTTAATGGGACTCGAAGATCTAAAATGCAACAGTCCAGTGGACTGTTGCCGCCGACGGCTCGACGGAGGCGCACCTTGATTAAACGAGTCCCATTACCCACCCCATAAGTTCCGATTTCTTCTTGAAAGATGTATAAGCCACGTAATAAATAGTCTGTAGTGTTATTAGATGTGGGGCATCCGTTTGTGATTATCCTTTTTGTTTACTAAAAGAAAGCGGCAAGCATTTCTGCTCACCGCTTATGATTTGAGTCTGCCGTCGCAGGCTCTTTTTATTTAGTTGTTTTGAGTAACCGTCCAAATGCCGTCGGCATCATTATAGGTTGCGATGTACCCCTCAGCAAGGTAAGCGGTAGGATCAAAGCCGAAGCTGCCACCGTAGATGATAAGAGTGCCATTTGTTATATGCTCATAAACCTCCGCACTCACGCCGTAGTTATAAAGCGCTTTGACAAGCTCGCCCATCGTCGCGCTATCCTTCTGAGCCGAGATGTAGTCGTGTACGCTGACGGAGAAGGTCTGCAGGTCGGTGTCACCGTTCTTGATCTCGAAGCTAAACTTCTTATCAAAGTCGGTGGGAGCGATACCTCTTGTCTTGAAGATGCCACCCGAAAGCTGGTTGGTGACGTCTGTTCCGTCAAGATAGAGGGTCTGACCTTCTGCGAGGTTGACTCTGATCTTGAGGTAATTCATCTGACCGAACACCACGGTATAGCCTGTGAAAGCTTCACCGAGAGCAACGTCGGTTTCGGGGATCTCTCTATCAGAACCAACGTAATCATTGGTCATAGAATTGTGATTCCTATATTCACTTGCCGCAGTACCGTAAGCGAGAATATCGTTGATGAGAGCCACGAGAGCCGCATCGTCGGGGTATTTTTCAAGAAGATTGTTCAGATTTTCTTCAACGGCATATCCGTTCTTGGAAGCTTTCTTGACACCGTTCAGAAGAAGGGTTGCATCGATGGTGTCCCCCATGCACTGAGGACTTACGCCCTCAAGGGTAAATACGTACATTCCGGTTTCGGAATCGTAAACGCCGCTCACCTCGGTTTTCTTTCCGAGGAAGAAGAATTCCATCGTCAAGGTTTCGGCGCTTACACCGTTACCGAAAGCGGTAACGTAATATTTCATCGATAGGTCGCCGCCGATATTGAGCTTTTGACCGTAGATGGAATAGCCTTCCGTTACGGGCGTTGCGCCAAGCACAGGAAGACCGTTCTCGCCCATTCCCCAAGCAGAGCCGAGAAGATATGCAACCTCGCCGCTTACAAACTGAACGGTGGTCTTGCCCTCAACATTGTTTATTGTTGCAGAGTCTCCTGTTGCACCAATCGCATCGTCGTTGAACTTCGTGCTGTCATAGTAGCAGTTCTTGACGGTACCTATAGGGATATATCCCACCACGCCACCGACCCGGTTGCCGGTGCCGTTGACATTGCCCGTACTGTAGCAGTTTTGGATCGTTGCAATGTCGTTATAGCCTACCACACCACCGATATAGTCAACGCCGCTGACGCTACCCGTATTGTAGCAATTTATCACAGGGCTATTACCCAAAGAACTCCTGCCTACCACACCACCGACATGGCTGCCACCGCTAACGCTACCCGTATTGTAGCAATTTATCACGGTTCCGTTTCTACTGTTTTCGCCTACTACACCGCCGACACAGAGGTTACCGCTAATGCTACCCATATTGTAGCAATTTTGGACCGTGCCATAGTTGTTATAACCTACCACGCCGCCTACATACCTGTCGCCGCAGAAGTAAGAATCGATCATGCCTACATTTTGCACTATGCCGTTCTTGCCGGTAGCCCCAAATAAGCCTACATCGTATTGTTTCTCATTATGGAAATATAATCCGCTGACAGTATGCTTGTCACCGTCAAATGTACCGATATACGGGCTGTCATAATTACTAATGGGTGTCCACGGGCGGAAGCCCTCGGTGTTGGGGGTATCCTTTGCCATTTCGGCAAGAACATTCTCATTGACCACGATGTCAGCGGTCAGCTTGCCGTTGATTGCAGTGTTGCCATTGTTGACCTCATTCGCAAACCAATAGAGCTGACCTGCGTTTGCGATCTCGTAGTAGCCGTCCTCGTTCAAGATTGCGGGTTGGTAGGTGTCACATGCGGTACAGAAGCCGTTAAGGTAGGTGCTGTGCGCACAGATATGGCCACAAACGATGCAGATGCCGTTAGCGAAATCGTCGTGGAGGCAAGTATACCTGCAAAGTGTACAAGTGGAGTCTACAAAGTTACAATCCTCGCATTTAAGAGCGGAGCATGAGGGTTTTAAAAGACCGCCCATAGAGCAGAGCTGACAGGTTGGATCGTAGCTGTCCACGCACTTAAATTCGCAAGTGCATGTGGGAAGAGGCCTGACTCCTCCACTGGGGTTGCAGTTGCCAAGATCAGCCCCCTCCACACCACAGACACGGCATAGTGTGTCTACATTATCCTCGGTACATTTTTCTGTGCATTTACAGATACGCAGTGTCGGAGGGGTAAGAGGCTCTCCGATGTTGCTGTCGTCATCGCCTTCGCCGCTTGAATCGTTTGCGGCGCAGTGGATATAGTATCCGTCATCGTGGAAACAAAAAGCGCATTCTCGGTTGATGGAAAGAGCGCTGCAGCCTGCGGTACAGGTACAATCAAATATGCGGTCGTTGCAAATAACACATACACCGAGCGCACTCGCCACGTGCAGGCAGGAATTACCACAAATAATGCAAACGTGTCCTTTCCAAGTACAATTTTCGGAAAAAATCTTTCCTGTGGAGTCGAAAACAGGACAATATTCATCCGTATAGGCGCAAAAGTAATCATGATAACCGGCCTCAAATATCGGTTTGTATATCAAAGAATGATGGTGACTGGTTATATATTCACCGTCGGCATTGTACTGCTCAAAAAGAACGCCCTTAACTAATTCTACCCAATAGGTTTCCTTTGCGCAGCGTGTAGGGTCCGCAACGCAAACGGTGCATTCTTCGTATACGTTTCCATTCACACATCTGTTGGTGCATTGGCAATAGTCTCTATCCAATGTGCTCGCAGACGCAGAGAATGTTCCAAACGCACCGATCAGCAGCGCGATCGCCAGCAGAAACCCTATTATTCTGAATCGATTTCTTGTTTTCATAATGTATTTCCTCCTTACGGAAGCATTCTTAATTCTTATCCATCGGAAGCTCCACCCACTCACCGTCAAATTCGCCGGTGAGGCCGCCGGTGGGTTCGGGTTCTTCGTTTTTCGAGCCGCAGGCGGTCAGTGAAAAAAGCAAAACCGCCGCCAGTAACAGACTAAGTATTTTTTTCATTTCCTTACCTCTTAATTCCTGTCAACAGGAAGGTCGATGCCTTCGTTTTCGTCCTTGGGTGCGCCCTCGATGGTGATCTGACAGTCATAGTTATCACAAACATAGTCGTGATCGGTATCGTTATGGGCAGCCATACCTGCTTCCAATTCTTGATTGCAGTTTTTACATTTGATAGGTGTTGTGCAGTTGCCATCACTGTCGCCTACATCGTGATTACAGGGCGCACCGCAATGGATGCAAATACTGTTTTCCTCAAACACACATTCCTTATGGCAGGTCGTGGTTATACGGAAGTGATAGCTCCTGCCGATGTACCAATTGTGGGCACCATTGGGATTTACACGGGCAAGTATATCACAATCCATACGGTATGCCACAAATTCATGCTCTGCGGTTTCGAGCACCACTTCTAATTGCTTATCCTTAAACGCTTCGTCATCCGCCAGCGGAAGCACCAGAAGGTAAGCAACATAGGTTTCATGGGGCGCTATCATAGAAGCGATATTCGTGCCAACTTCGTCATAGGTGCCACCAAAAACAAGTGTCTGCTGGTCTCCGTTTGTATGGAGATTCACCACACTTGCTGCCACCGGATGCCGTGCGCCGCTATTATCTACGATGCGAAGCTTTACGCTTTCCAGTACGACCGGTTTATCGAAATGACTTGCAATGGAAAATTTGATGGTCGCGGGGATCTTTCGGTAGGCGGTTTCTTCTATGCCGTTTTCAGTTACCGTTTCCCCATACATATACATATATTTGTTAAGAAACGCAGCATCATCGCTGTTTACTTGATTAAATTCGTTAGGCATAGTCAGCTGCACATTGCCGTTAGGATTGAGGGTCGTCCCGTATATATATCCGCAGATCTCGCAGACAGCTTCGCCGCTGTGTGCTGCCTTTGTGTCCTCTGCATCGCAGCCGTCGTTTTCACAGATGTGATAGTGGCTCTCATCGTTCTTCTTCCACTGACCGGTAAAATCGTGGGATTTTGCGGTCACTGCTGTTTCGCCACACTTGCTGCATTTTACTTCAGTGGTGCAATCGCCGTCATCCTCTGCGCCTTCGTGCGTACAGGGCGGATTCGCAGGTGTGTCCGTCGGTTCGGTGGGCGGTTCAACGGGCGCAATACCGAACAGCTGCGCAAACCAATTGGCGATGTTCGTCCAAAGCTCGTTAAACCAATTGCCGATTTCTGTAAAAATAGTCGGTTCGCCGGGTTCTGCCTGACAGCCTGTAGCAGCGAGAAGCATGCTTAGCACCAGGCATAGGCTTAGTGCGATTCTGAGTCCTTTTTTCATTATGTATTCCTCCCTGTGGATGTTATTTACGGTTTATGCGGAGCTCTCATCTGTGTGCATAAGCGGTTTTTATGCACACAGATCAGAGATCAAGGCAGGGCAGATTGCCCTGCCTTGATTTCGTGCTTCAGTTTGTGCGTAGAGCATGCGTCGCAGGCTCTTGTTTTTATAGAGGCTTTATTTTAGGCGACTGTCCAAGTGCCATCTCCGTTATCCACGACAGCACCTTCGTTATAGACATCCAGCAACGGTGTGGGATCAAAGCTGAAAGTTGCAACACCCCCGCGGGATACGCTGACGCCGCTTACGCTCTCATCTTCATACGCAGTAACTGTTACATTGTTCGTAGCAATCACGGATGCAGAATCCTCATAAGCGATAGCTACACTCACACCACCGGTGAGAACAGTGTTTTCTGCTGTGACCGTGCCGTCAATGATGTAAATGGCATAATATTTGTTTCCAATCAGCGTGCAATCGGAAACCATAATCGCACCTCTACAATTAATCGCTTCCGTATAATCTCTGGTCTGCTTAATCGTACCATTCGTCAGGTTTAATGTAGAATCATACCACACTTCGATGGAGTAAGCATTCAATGTCAGCGTATGACCGCCTAAATCAAGACTTATTTCAACAGCATCACCTGTGCCGATGAAAGCATCTCCCATATCCAGGTCATTCATCAGCTTGTAGCTGCCGCCAACCAAAAACGCAGCTTCCAAGTCTTCCGCAGTATAGATTCCTTCAACCGCATCGCCAGGCTCGTCGCTGGGTTCTTCAGTGGGCTTGTCGGTGGGTTCGCTGGGTTCTTCGGTGGGCTTGTCGGTGGGTTCGCTGGGTGCAGAGGGGTGGTCAGGACCGATCAAAGACCAGGTGCCATCTCCGTTATCCACGACAGCACCTTCGTTATAGATACCCAGCAACGGTGTGGGATCAAAACCGAAGGTGGCAATGCTGGCATCTTCTACGTCGATACCACATTCACCCGTTACAGTCACCTGATTGGTGGCAATCAGCTCTGCGGCTTCTGTATAACTATTGCAGACAGTCACGCCGCCTTGAAGGTCACTTCTTTCTACAACCACTTTGCCATCGCAAATATAAAGCGCGTAATAATTATCGGAGATCAGCGTGCAATCTGCGATATATACTGTACCGTAGGTGAAAACTGCATCATCGCATTCCTCTTGCAGATTGATGATCGTTCCGTTACGGAGATACACCGTTGTTTCCGAACTTACAAAAAGCGCACTTTGAACAGAAAGGGTGTATCCATCCAGGGATAGGTCAAAAATGTTGTCCCATGACGCTTCCGCGTTCTCGACCGTCAGGTTGCCGGTGAGTACATACTTTCCGCCCTGCTGAAGGGCCTGCTGAAATTCTTCCTCTGTGCTGATGGGCGTACGGAAGAAATAGTTACAGTCTGCATTGTCGCACACTTGGTTGCCATCCTCGTCAGCGTGGGTTTTTGCAGCGACTACTTCCGCGCCACAGGTGCAGATCACAGCCGTTGTGCAGTCGCCGCCATCCTCTGCTTCTTCGTGGGTGCATTGGGGCTTCGCGGGCTCTTCGGTGGGCTTGTCGGTAGGTGCTTCGGTAGGTGCTTCGGTAGGTGCATCGGTGGGGTTTGTGTCAGAGTTGCCGCCCCAGCAGGCGGACAGGGCGAATACCAAAGTCAGCGCTAAGAGAATTGTAAGTAGCTTTTTCATTATGTTTTCCTCCTTATGGATGTTGTTTACTATATTATATTGAGAAGTCTCCTACTTCTTGTTTGTCAGGCAAGTGCAGATGCCAAGCAATTCCTCGCACTTTTCATAATAGGAGCATTGGTAGCAGGTGCTGTCCTCGTCCTTTTTGCCCTTAAAGTATTTGCAGGGGTCTTGCATCGCCGTGGCAAAAGGAATGCCATCGTCGGTATAGACGGGATTCTTCACGAAATTCGGGTAGATTTCAATCGGATCGTTGTATTTAGAGTGCCTGTCAATTTCTTCGTAGTAGCCATATCGGATCTCAAAGGTTTTCCCGTGGGCAGTAATCACTTTATATAGATCCCCTTCTTTGGGAACGGCCCGTTCTTCCGGAGTGATCGCGCCTAAGTATCCTGTACCAAACATTGCATTGCTCCTTTCTCGAATTTTCAAAAGAAAAATCTGCCATAAATATCACAGGGATATTATGGCAGATTTCATTTTATTTTTATAGTGAAAAACCAGACTATTTCTTGCAGACTTTTTGCAAAAAAATCCCGAAAAACTTGCAATTTCAGAGGACGGAGGCAAGCTCTTTTTTGCTCGAAATACCCGCTTTATTAATCAGTCTTGTGATGTCGTGATTGACCGTCGACTCGGATAAATGGAGCATATTGGCAATCTCCTTTGCGGTAAAACCAAAGGCAGTTAGCTTGGCAATTTCTCTCTCCTTGGAGTCAAGGACGAGGGCAATGTGCCGATCCCGAACTTGGCTTGAGAGTCTCGCCCAGCCCACACTATAGATATTATACAGAGCCTTCACAGCCATCGCAGCGTTTTTGTCCTGAAGAGCAATGCGCTGCTCCAACAGATCCCCAAAGTGTCTTATATATTCGGTCAAAAGTCCGTATAGCTGGTCGGGTAAGGCCAGCGCAATCGCCTTATCTATATGGGCGATGGCTTTTTCCTTTTCGCCGGAGTTATGATAAGCAACGGCGCAGGACATACGCAGATAGATCTCAGGTACGATGGTCTTATCCAGCACCGCCTGAGAGATCAGCGGCTCGATGGTGTTGGGGATCATCCGCATTAAAGCAAGACCCTGTACGCCCTCGTATTGGGCAGCGCCGGTGGCAATTGCATAAGCCGCCATATAAAGGTATTTTATGTAGAAAACCTTGGCTGCGGGGTGAGAATCACCGGGTAAAAGTTCAAAATTTCCGATTTTGAACCATTCCGGATAGTCCTTATTATCGTAGATGGAGCTATCGATAATGGCAAGGGTCAGCGCTACGATTTCACGGTCGTGGGCATCCTTACAGGGCGCTTCGAAGATGTGCTTTTTCGCTTCCTTCCAAAGGTAAATGTCGCCACGCCAAATAGCGCACTGGGCAAGGAGCATACCGCCGCCAAGGATTGCGTAAAAGCCGGAGTGGGCCTTGAGGAAATATCTTGCATGTTCATAAACCTTCTCGATCTCGCCCCGGCGGTAGGCAATTTGCGCTTCAAACAGTGCGTGGGCTTCCGGCTGATTGATAAGCATTTCGGCGCAAGCCTCCGCTGCGCCCGCCTTATTATACAGATCGGTCATATCCAAAAACGGGGACTTTCGCGGCATGGGAAGGTGGGGTTCTTCGTCCTTTTTTCTGGCATTGGGAAGCACCGCTGTGGACGGAATTTTCCACACCGGACCGAAACGAATGACGCCTTTTATTCTGCCTTCGTTGCAGAGCATTTGCACGCGGCGAGGACTTACATCCCATTTTTTTGCCGCCTCACTAACCGTTATATATTCCATATTTTACTCCAAAATTCGCTTCGCACGCGCGAAATATTTTCGGCTTGTAAAATTTCGCACACGCGAAATCGTTATTTTTATTATGCACCCAATTTTTGGATTTGTCAACCTGCTCTTTTCCTCTGTTTTTTTGAATCGTTTTCCTCTGTTTTTTGGATCGTATCGTTGTCCGAAAACTGCAAAATATGCCTTCTATTGTTTGCCCACCAATGTTACCTGGCAGATGATTTTGAATGTTGCGCTTTTGCCGTCTGCACCTGTCACAGTGATCTCGGTTTTTCCAGAGCCGCCATCGCAGATAGCCACCGGGAAGCTGCTCCACCGAAAAAGCAAATGCATAGATACCTTGCGAGAAGGATTCTGTTGGCTCTGTTGTAGGTGATGGAGGTGTGCATCCAGTTAGCGCCAATAGTATAGCAACGCTTATGCATACGATCTGCAAAATGTGCTCCAAAATATAACATTGTGCCTGGTTGCAATTTTGGGTAACCAGGCGCTTATTTTTGACCCAGATTCTGACCCAGAACGGAAAAAACCAGTGCGGACAGCGTAGCACGAACGGGAAATCACCGCCTCAATCGCCTGCCCAAAGAGCATCAAAAGGACGCTTTAGCACCGAAAAAACGCCCTTTTCTATGCTTCTAAGCAGTAGGTCGGGGGTTCGAGTCCCTCCTGGCGTGCCATCATTAACTGACTGTGTCAAATGGGGCTTCAACGTTGCAGATTGGTAGAGAGTTCTGAGGGACTCGAACATCTAAAATGCAATATGCCGGTGGCATATTGCTGACACCAGTGCAAACACTGGTGGCTACCTTGATTAATGAGTCCCATTACCCGCCATAATATTAGCTTATGGGAGAGTCCTTTGCGTTGCAGATGCATCCGGTACGGATGTACACGCAGACCAAACTTCTTTGTGCAAATCTCTCCAAAAAAACATTTGGTTTTTCCAGCATTTTGCAGTATAATAGAGACGCGCACTTCCCCATTTTTTTGCCTTAAAGGAATTTTGCCAATGAAACAGGACTTGAAAGCAAAGCTGATTAACAGAAAAATAAAGAAGCCAAATCCTATCCTTATGACAATTGCTATGTGGGCGCTGGGAATTATGAATAAGCTGTATAAAGTGGAGTTCAGCTACGACTACGACCCCAAATCCATTAAGAATCAGCCCACCATTTTGCTCTCCTCCCACGCCGCAAGACTGGAGTTTCTCTATACCATTTACGGCTTTAAACGTAAGGATATAAATATCGTCTGCGGTTTCCAGAACATCCTCCAAAAAGGTCTTTACCCATTGTTTATGGCGCTCGGTGTGATTTCCAAGTACTTATACCAGCCCGATTTTATGTGTGTAAAAAATATGCTGAAGGTGCTCAAGCGTAATGGCGCCATCGGACTGTTTCCCGAGGGCATTCAGTCCACCAGCGGCAGCACCCATCCCATCAATCCCGCCACCACCGCTTTTATCAAACGCAGTAAGGCAAACATTGTGGTGTGTACCACCAAAGGCGCATACTTAGCCACCAACCGCTACTGCTCCGACCGCAAAAAAGGTTATATTGGCGTAAATTACAGTCTGGTTTTCACCCCCGAAATGCTGGAAACCCTTACTGAAGAGCAAATCTACCGTATGCTGCTTCAAAAAATCAGCTATAACGATTTCGCCTTTAACAAAACCGCCCGCCATAAATACATCGGCAAAAAGCCCAACGCCTGCGGCATCGATAAAATCCTCTACAAATGCCCGGATTGCAAAAGTGAGCACACCTTACGTGTGGAAAATGACACCGTGGTATGCGATAGCTGCGGCTTCAGGGCGCAGATTAACGAGTATTACGATTTAGTACCCGTCAGTGGAACGGGCTGTCCCGCCGACATTGATAAGTGGTACAAATGGCAGCGCAGATGCGTTGCAAAAGAAATCCAAAATGCGGATTTTGAGATGGTTTTGACCGGTAACCTCTGCACATTGCGGTTTGACAAATTAGAAAAAGCCCCAAAAAACAGAATCCTTTTATCTGTTGGCAGCGCGCGGCTTACGAATAGCGGCCTTTCTTTCTCCGGCACCCTTGACGGGAAAAGCGCGGCTTTTGATTTCCCTGCCATTTCCCTGTATTCTCTCACCTTCTCCACAAAGGGATTTCTGGAGTTTTACCACAACAACGACTACTATATGCTTTTCCCTGACGACAAGGACCGCTGTCTGATTAAATGGACTCTTGCGGCAGAGGAAATCCATAATCTCTACGACAAACGTTGGCAAGCTGCCTGCGCGGATGCCTACGAAAAAGAAGGAATCTATCATTAAAAAACCGGTGCATCACGCACCGGTTTTCTTTTAAAACGGTCTTATTAACACCAGAAGAATCTGCCACGGCAGCAGAAGCATTGGCATAGATAGCAAAGGCAAAGAGATGCCAAGGGGCTGCCGCCAAAAGAGAAGCCCCGATAATGACCCGCCTGCTCCCGGTATACCGTGCCGCCGTTTTCTATGGCTTGCAGCGCCTGCAAATACTCCCGGTTATCCGGCTCCATAGACACCGCCCGGCGGATATGCTCCAGCGCAGTGACCTGATTGCCAAGTCCTCTGTTCGCCAGCGCGGATAAGTAATACCAACGGGCCGTGCGCTCCGTTGTGGACTGGAGCAGCTGCAAGGCCTGATAATACTGGTGGTACATAATGTATTGATACGCGCCGCTCAGTATCTGAGCATAGGTAGCGCTCCCCTGCCCACCGTAAGGATTGCCGTAGGGGTTATAACCGCCCTGATTTTGCTGTGCTTTTTCCGGGTTCTTTATCTGCTCGTAGGCCGCATTGACCTCCTGCATTTTCTTTGCCGCTTCCGCATCTCCCGGATTTCTGTCCGGGTGGTACTGCTTTGCAAGACGGCGGTATGCTTTTTTGATCTCCTCATCGGAGGCGTCAGGGCTTACCCCCAACACTTTATAGGGATCGGTCATTGTTTTCCTCCCCGGGATTGCTGGCGCTGCTTCTGCCGGTATTGCAGCCAGATCCCACCGTATAAAATATTATCCAGTATCTTCTTGTCCTGTACCAAAGGAAGCTGCTCGAAATAGCCGGTACACCGCTCCATCAGCGACACCAATATGTTCTCGAACACATCCCAGTTATGTGTCATTTTTGCAGCGATAAAGGGGTTATATTGCCCTTTTTCCCCATCTTTTCGGTAATCTATCGCTGCATCCGCCAAATAGATAAATCTGCCAAGGGCATCGCCCAAACCCCGCAGCCTGTCTGCCCACATATCTTCCTTATATACAAACAGTTCACCGAGAAGCCTACCGAAGCAGGCCGCCATCTTATCCGGGTCGGCGCAGTTCTCTTTTTCCAAACCCCTGAGCTGCGCCAAATTTTCTTCAATCCTCTTGCATTTTTCAGGGTGAAGATTTCGGATCGTCTCCATTTCTCTGCCAAATATGTTTTTTGTCCATTTGGCAGATGACTTCCCCTCGTCCTCTAAATCATCCAGCGCGTTATAATAAGCCAGAGCAATATTCATATCCGCGCCGTAGGTGATAAATTCATTGTCCACCCAAGGCCGGGGACGGATAGGGTGGATGCTGCAGGCTCGTTTTCCGGTTTCCTCCTCCGGCTCGTAAAGGCTCATAAGCAGCATTGACAGAAAAGTAACGTCATAGCTCAGTCCCAGCCGGGCAGTTTTGCCAGCCCGCAGCCGCATACGACGGCAAATGCCGCAGTATATGCTGTTATACCGCTTCTCTTCCTCGTGCGTTAGTTCCTTAATATCTGCCATCACAAAGCCAAACATACCGCCACCCCTTTCCATTTTTTACTATATCATAACATAGCTTTATGAACAAGGGGTAAACTTTTTATTCTTTTTTTAGTTTTATAAGATAGGCATTTAATGCGCCGCCGTAAAAAACAATACTGATACAGCAGTAAAGCCACAGCATACTCAGCGCAACGCCGTAAACCGAGCCGTAAATGCTGGTATAAACAGAGAAATGGGCTACATAAGCAGAGTAAATATCCGAAAACACCAACCACCCGGAGGCCGCAAGCAGCGCCCCGGGAACGCTGTCCATAAAGCTGTTGCGGCGGTTTGGCAGCACCATAAAAATTCCGGTAAATACCGCCGTCTGCAAAAATAGCAAAAGGAAAAACCGCAGGTCAAAAAAACCGTTTAATATATCCAAAACAGGGATTAAAAACAAAATCTCCGTACCGAATACGTGGAGCGCCATAGTCGCCACCAGTACAAGCAATAGCAAAAAAGTATAGACGATACTGATCGTTCGTGTACACAAATATCCCCTATTCTCCCGAACACCGTAAATGGTGTTCAGTCCCGTCAACAGTCCGTACACGCCCCGGCTTGCCGACCAAAGGGCAGTAATTGCGGAAAAAGACAGAATCCCCCCCGTTGTGCCTTGATAGGCAAGGACGATCAGCCTTTTTGCCGCCGGAAACAACGCCTCCGGCACAACCTCCCGGAGCGCCCCGGTCAGCACCTCCACCTCCAGTCCTGCGTAGCGCAGCAAGCTCAGCAGCAGAATCAGCGACGGAAAAGCGGATAAAATAAGGAAGTACCCGGCATAAGAGGCATACACCGGGATGCGCAGAGACAAAACATAGCGAATCGCCACATAAAGCTTTCTTACATATACCATCTTGCACCCCCTCCTCACAGTATCCCCTTTTTTGCCGTGAAAAAACCGACCGGCAGAGCGCTCTCTATCGGTCGGTCTCTTTTATTTAGTTTATTCTGCGGAGATCAGGTAATAGTACACCGGCTGACCGCCACAGATGAGATTTACGTCTGCATCGGGGCAAATTTGCGTGAACAGGTCAAGCGCCTTCTTAGCCTGCTTTTCCTGAATGTCCTGACCATAATAGATGGTGATAAATTCCTTACCCTCATCCCGAACCTTTTCTGCCAGCGCGCGAAGCAGCACCTTAATATCCTTGCTGGTACCAAACAGGGCGCTGCCGTAAATGGCAAGATAATCGCCCTCGTGGATGTCGTAGCCGTCAAAATCGGAGTTCCGGGCGGCATAGGTGATCTGCATCGTATCCACCGTGCCCAGTACCTCGGTCATCGCCTCGGTGTTTTCCTCCACAGAGCCGTCGGGGTTAAAGGACAGCATCGCCGTCACGCCCTGAGGAACGGTCTTGGAGGGAATAACGATAACATTCTTGGGGGTCAGGGCGTTTACCTGCTCTGCCGCCATAATAATGTTCTTATTATTCGGCAGAACAAAGACGGTTTCCGCAGGAACGGTGTTGACCACTTCCAAAATGTCCTGGGTACTGGGGTTCATGGTCTGGCCGCCGGAAATGACGCCATCCACACCCAGATTGGAGAACACTTCCTTAAGACCATCACCGGCGCAGACAGTCACTACACCAACAGGCTTTTCAGGCTCTGCAATCTTGGGGGCAAGCTCCTGCTCGCTGAGCACCTTCTCGGTGTGCTGCAGGCGCATATTTTCAATTTTGACGGTGACAAAGCTGCCGTAATCCATTGCCTCATGGAGCGCCTTGCCGGGATCGTTGGTATGCACGTGCACCTTAATGATCTCCTCATCGTCCACCAGTACCAGGCTGTCGCCCAGACTACTGAGGAATTCCCGCAGCTTTTCGGGGTCCATATCGTTTTCGCGGGAGATAATAAACTCGGTACAGTAGGTGAAAGTGATATCCTCGGTGTCAAAGTCGGAGAAATCTGCCTGCTCCTTGGTATCGCCAACACCGCCCTCGGGCACAACAATGTCCTCGCCACGGAGCGCTGCGGCCATTGCCTCCAGCACCAACAGCCAGCCCTTACCGCCGGCATCTACAACGCCTGCCTTTTTCAGCACAGGATTCTGATTGACGGTATTGGCCAGCGCCACCTTGGCTTCTTCAATGGCAGCTTCGTGGACGAACTCAATATAGTTATTTTCCTGCGCTGCCTGCAATGCCTTAGCGGCTGCCAACCGGGCAACGGTCAAAATCGTGCCTTCTGCCGGCTTCATAACTGCCTTATAAGCCGCATCGACACCTTCCTGCAGGGCATTTGCCCACAGAACACCGTCACAAGTCGTGACGCCCTTGAGCTTCTTGGAGATGCCGCGGAACAGCAGGGACAAAATAACACCGGAATTGCCTCTTGCGCCGCGCAGCATTGCGGAAGCCGCCATTGCCGCCGCCTTTTCCAAAGAGGGATCATCGGCTTTTCGCAGGTCGCTGGCAGCCGCATTGATCGTCATAGACATATTGGTGCCGGTGTCGCCGTCGGGAACCGGGAATACATTCAGTTCGTTGAGTTTCTGCTTATTGATCTCAATGGATGCTGCAGCGCTGATAATCAGTCTGCGCAGATCGGAACCGTTAATTGTCTGTCTCACTGATTCTACCTCCGTACAATTAGCCTGCCATCATAGAGTCGATGTAGACATTGACTGCCCGAACCTGAGTGCCGGTACACTTTTCTACTACATAACGAACCTCAGAAATGATGGATGCGCCTACGGCAGACAGATTGATGCCGTTGTCCACCATAATGTGCAGATCGATGGAGATAGTTTCATCGTCGTGGAACTCCACCCGGACGCCCTTGCCCATAGACTCCTTGCGCAGCAGGTGGAACAGGCCGTCGCTGACGGAACGGGCAACCATACCCTTTACACCGAAGCAGTTGGATGCGGCAGTACCGGCAATGTCTACATATACATTTGTGCTGACACTGATCTTGCCGTTTTCATTGTTTTGACTCACCATTGTGATTCCTCCAAATTTCGTTTTCGCGGGGGATTCAAATAATGCTTTCTTCCCAGCATTCCGGCGCTGCAAGGCCCAAGAGCTTTGCAACGGTAGGCGCCACGTTAGCAAGGCCGAAGGCGCCGTCCTTTACAGAGAAGGTTTTTTCTTTGTCGTAAATGATAAAAGGTACAGGATTTAAGGAGTGGGCAGTACGAACTGCTTCCTTACCCTTGCTGATTTCCACCATCTGATCGGCGTTGCCGTGGTCAGCGGTGATAAGAAGCGTATAGCCGTACTTGTCGGCAGCTTCCATAATTGCTTTCAGACTGTTATCTACACATTCCATTGCGTAAACAACGGCATCCATCACGCCGGTATGGCCAACCATATCGCCGTTGGGGAAGTTGCAGCGCAGGAACTGATACTTACCGGAGGCCATAGCATCGAGCATTTTCTCGGTGATCTCCTTGGATTTCATAGCGGGTGCCTGCTCAAAGGGAATGACATCAGAGGGAACTTCCTCGTAGGTTTCCAGCGCTTCACAGACCTTACCGGAACGGTTGCCGTTCCAGAAGTAGGTCACGTGGCCGTATTTCTGGGTCTCGGATACCGCATACTCGGAAATACCGGCTGCGCAGAGAACCTCAGTCAGGGTGTTGGTGATGACAGGGGGCTGCACCAGATAGTTTTCGGGAATGTTCAGGTCGCCGTCGTACTGGAGCATACCGGCAAACTTTACGCCGGTGTAATCGCCCCGGTCGAACTTATCAAAGTCCTTACGGTCGAAAGCAAGGGAAATTTCCTGGGCGCGGTCGCCCCGGAAATTGAAGAGAATTACGCTGTCGCCATTTTCAATTCTGGCAACGGGCGCGCCATCTCTCGCCACTACGAAAGCGGGCAGATCCTGGTCAATGCAGCCGGTTTCTGCGCGGTAGGTCTCAATGGCCTCTGCGGCAGAGGAGAATTGACGGCCGATGCCCTGCACGTGGGTACGCCAGCCCTTTTCTACCATTGCCCAGTTTGCTTCGTAACGGTCCATCGTCACCTGCATACGGCCGCCGCCGGAAGCGATGGCGTAATCAAAGCCATCCTCGCGCAGCTCGCCCAGCAGATTTTCCAGCTGCTCTACATAAGTCAGCGCAGAAGTAGCAGGCACATCACGGCCATCCAGCAAAATGTGGCAGTAGGCCTTCTTAACGCCTTCCTGCTTTGCCTGCTTTAAAAGGGCCATCAGGTGAGAAATGTTGGAGTGGACATTGCCATCAGACAGCAGACCGAGGAAATGCATCGCCTTGCCATCTTTGGCGTTGGCTACCAAGTCCTTCCAGGTGTTGGATGCGAACAGCACGCCGTTTTCAATAGACTCGCCAACCAGCTTTGCGCCCTGAGAGTAAACCTGGCCGCAGCCCAGCGCATTGTGACCAACCTCGGAGTTACCCATATCCTCATCGGAGGGCAAGCCGACGGCAGTACCGTGGGCCTTCAGGTAAGTGTGGGGGCAGGTGGCAAGCAAATGGTCCAGCGTGGGAGTCTTTGCAACGGCTACGGCATCGCCTTTGCCGCCGTCGCCTTTACCTACACCGTCCATAATGACTAATACAATCGGTTTTTCCATAAACGGAGTCCTCCAATATTATGTGTAAAATATAATGTGCATACTTTCAGTCGTATTATTTTACATCATTTTAATCAATTTTGCAACTGCTGTTTTGTAAATTTAGCCAATACAGCAAAAGTTTCCCCGTCAAAAGCCACTTTTGACGGGGAATTGTATAAAAATATTCCATTATTTACCCAAAATCAGTTCATCGTCCCCTCGCTGCGGCGGAACAATTCACCGATCCGGCGGCGAAGCGCCTCCCCCTCCGGGGTGTTTTCCGTGCCCATTTCCTCGATCCAGCGGGCGGAAGCGGCTTGGGCATCCTTCAGGGTTTTCAGGTCACAGGCTAAATTCGCCACCCGGAATACCGGCAGACCCGACTGACGAGAGCCGAAGAAATCACCGGGGCCACGAAGCCTCAGGTCTTCTTCTGCAATGCGGAAGCCGTCATTGGTGCTGCAAAGGGCCTTCAACCGGGAAAGGGTCTCAGGATTTTTGTTGCGGGAAGTGAGTATACAGAAGCTTTTCGCCTGACCGCGGCCTACTCTGCCCCGTAGCTGGTGGAGCTGGGAAAGACCGAAGCGGTCTGCATCCTCGATGACCATCAGCGTGGCATTGGGTACATCCACGCCTACCTCTATGACCGTTGTGGCCACCAAAATATCCGCCTGCCCTGCGGCAAATGCCGCCATAGCTTCCTCCTTTTGGGCGCTTTTCATCTGTCCGTGAACAAGGGAAATACGCAAATCGGGAAACACCGTCTTTTGCAGGGTCTCCGCCCAAACGGAAGCCGCCTTGATGTTCAGCTCCTCCGTTTCTTCTACTGCCGGACAGACCACAAAGCTCTGGTGTCCCTCCTGCGCCTGTTTGCGGATAAAGGCATTGATCCGGGCGCGCATATTTTCGCCCACTAAATAAGTATCCACCTTCTGCCGTCCGGGAGGCAACTCATCTAATATAGATACATCCAAATCGCCGTACATAATCAGCGCCAGCGTCCGGGGAATCGGTGTTGCCGACATCACAAGCAAGTGGGGCGCATCGCCTTTGGACGCAAGGGCTTGCCGCTGGGCAACACCGAAACGGTGCTGCTCGTCTGCGATTACCAGACCTAAGTTTGCAAAAGAGGCCCTTTCAGAAATCAGGGCGTGGGTACCGATAACCAAGTCCACATTGCCGGCTTCCATCGCCTCTCTGCCCTCTCTTTTCTGCTTGGCAGTCATACCTCCGGTGAGCAGCTGCAAGCGAACACCCAAGGGGGAAAGGATTTTGCGCAGTCCCTGATAATGCTGCTCTGCAAGAATTTCCGTGGGCGCCATCAGCGCTGCCTGCTGGCCATTTTGTACTGCCAAATAGGCCGCCGCTGCCGCCACCATAGTCTTACCGCTGCCCACATCGCCTTGGAGCAGGCGGTTCATAGGTTTGCCGCTGCAAAGGTCACCCTTTATTTCATCGATTGCTCTCTGCTGGGCGCCGGTAAGGCGGAACGGTAATGCACCGATAAAGGCGGATAAACCGCTGTTATTGTAGGGTTTTACCCGCTTTTGCTGACGGCTGGCCCGCATTAAGCTCAGTCCTGCGGAGAATACGAAAAACTCCTCAAAAATCAGCCGCCGTTTGGCAAGCTCCGCTTCTTCCATAGAAGCGGGCATATGGATGGCCTGATACGCCCGTTCTGCAGGCAAAATACCGTACTGCCGACGGATTTCCTCCGGAATGATTTCTGCCGGGGTATCGCAGATGGCCATTGCCTGCTGGATGGTTTTTAGCATAGTGGCATTGGAAAGGCCGGCGGTCAGCGGATAGATTGGCAGCACCCGGCGGGTGACGATAGGGGCGCTGTCCAGCCGCTCAAAAGCAGGGGATGTTACCTGATAGCCGGTATAATCGCCGGTCAGAGTGCCGTAAAAGATATATTCTTCGCCGTAATTTAGCTGCTCGGCTGTGAATTTCTGATTAAAAAAGGTTAAACTCAGCCGTCCGGAGTGGTCTGCCACCTGCACCTTTGTAATATCGAGGCCCTTCCTTATATGATGGGTACGGGGCGTGTTCATCACCACTGCCTTGAAACAGGCAGGCTTATCTACCTCCATATCCGAAATGGAGACGATCCGCGTCCGATCCTCATAGCCCCGGGGAAAATGGCAGATGAGGTCTTCGAGAGTATAGATACCAAGCGCCGCAAATTGCTTCGCCTTGGTAGGACCGACACCTTTTAATATCGTAATCGGGTCAGAAAGATATGCCATAAGACCTCACCTCCTTCGTTTTTATACATTATAACATAAATAATTGACAGTTGACAATGGACAATTGACAATTTACGAAGCTACTGGCAGCGAGAGATTTTGTCGGAAGAGAAGCAGCGGGGCAGAAAGCCATACTTTGTGTATGGTGATGCCCCAGCTGCGCACTATTACGGCAAAAGATCCGCTGCCACATAATGAAAAAACGCCTTCCGAAATAAGACGGAAGGCGATATTTTCAGAGAAATCAGGCCAGCTTGTTCATCTTCAGAGCCATGCTGCTCTTCTTGCGGGCAGCGTTGTTCTTGTGAAGAAGACCCTTCTGCTCAGCCTTGTCAACAGCGACGACAGCATCCTTGTATGCTACCTCTGCTGCGGCACGGTCACCACCGGCCAGAGCGGCCTCAAACTTCTTGATGACGGTCTTCAGATAGGTCTTGTCAGCCTTGTTCTTCTCGTATGCAACCTTAGACAGTTCCACGCGCTTCTTAGCGGACTTGATGTTGGGCATTGTTCCACCTCCTGTTCGTATATTCGGTACATGCGCTGTCCAATTATACCTCTCTTTTCTGAGAAAATCAATAGTTTTTTCGAATTTTTTCTGTTTTTCCAATTTTGTTTTTCCACAGGCCCGTGTAAAGGCGAAAAATCCCGGCAAAATTTCTTGTCAAGTACTATTTTTTGTGCCCGCGCCGTTTCCTTTTCGTTTTTTCGGCAAAATTAAAAAACGAAAAATGTTGGAATTTGTCGAATTTAATTATGTAAACCAAATTGCATAAGGTCTATGCACCGGTTTTTCAAAGGCGCTCTGTGGAAAACCCTGTGGAAAATGTGGAAAAGTCCACTGTTTTCATAGTAAAAACCAGCCCTCACCCTTTTACCGCCTGTGAAAAAGTCTATACAGCGTCACTGCATAAAGGTTATTTTTCCCTGTAATTTCAAAATTATGTCGCCATAGAATTTTCCTTGTTTTTTGAAGAAAATCCTTTAAAAAGTTCGGTTTTTAGGGATTTAATCCGAAAGCAAAAGGGTCGTGGCGGTTTTATGTCGTAAATTTTTGTGAAAATTCCACAAAAACTCCCTTTTGTATGTTTTTCCCTCTCCCGGGCATAATACCCGGTAGCGGTTTCCTTTTACCACAGATAAAAAAACGGAGGGACACGATGCAGGGAAAGGTAGAGATCTGCGGTGTGAACACCGCCCGACTGAAGGTTTTATCCACAGAAGAAATGGACACGCTCCTGCTTGAGGCCAAAAACGGCAGCGAAACTGCCCGTCGACAGCTTATCGAAGGGAATCTCCGGCTGGTGCTGTCGGTCATTCAGCGCTTTGAAAAGCGAGGTGAAAGCCCCGATGACCTGTTTCAGGTAGGCTGTATCGGCCTTATGAAGGCCATCAACAATTTTGATCCCACAAAGCAGGTGAAATTCTCCACTTACGGTGTGCCGATGATCGCCGGTGAGGTGCGGCGGTATTTGCGGGACAACGCAGCCATCCGGGTCTCCCGCTCCATCCGGGATGTGGCATACCGGGTACTCCAATGCAAAGAAGCCCTTATCTTAAAATTAGGCAGAGACCCCACTCTCGAGGAAATTTCCAAAGAATTGGAAATGCCGGAAAATGTAGTCAGCGAGGCACTGGATGCAGTCTGCGCTCCCGTGAGTCTCCACGACCCGGTCTATGCGGACGGCGGCGACCCTCTGACCGTGATGGATCAGGTGCGGGACACCAAAAATACCGATGAAAACTGGCTGGAACGCATTGCGCTGCGGGATGCCTTTCAGGCTTTGGGGCAGCGGGAAAAGCAAATTCTTTCGCTCCGTTTCTTTGACGGAAAGACCCAAATGGAGGTAGCAAATTTGGTGGGCATCTCCCAAGCCCAGGTCTCCCGGCTGGAAAAAGGCGCTATCAGCGCTATGCGAAAGCAGGTTTTACCAAGCTAATTAAGAGCGGGACGGGAGACCCGTCCCCTACAAGTCTCAATCATCACTTGCAGCATATTATCTTCCCTTTCCGCATACAGTTTTTTAGTATGATCGGGGAGGTATTATTATGGCTTGTAAATTCACAGAACTCCATTGCAAAGAAGTTATCTGCATCTGCGACGGACGGCGGCTGGGCTTCGTTTCCGATGCGGTGATTGAAATTCCGGAGGGGCGGGTGCTTTCTATCGTGGTTCCCGCTCCTGTCCGTTTTCCTCAATTCGGGCATCGGGATGAGTTCCTGATTCCTTGGGAATGTATCAAAAAGATTGGTCCGGACATTATTTTGGTAGACATAAAGCCCGACCAATGCCGTATTTCACGGCCACGGTTGGGATTTCCCTGCTGATTGTCCTGTTTTTCATAAAAAAGTGGGAAAAAGGCCCATTTTCTTTCAAAAAACACTTGCAAAATAAAAACCTTTGCATTATAATAACTCGGCACGGAAATTTTTCCGTAGTATTATTTACACCACACACCCGGGGACCTGTCGCTCCCGTGTCCTTAATAAAAAGGACGGGCGGCCGGAATGAACGGGGTGGAGGACAAAACAAAAGGAGAAAACAAAAAATGGCTGTCGTATCTATGAAACAACTGTTGGAGGCCGGCGTACACTTCGGTCACCAGACCCGTCGCTGGAACCCCAAAATGGCTCCCTACATTTACACCGAGCGTAACGGTATCTACATCATCGACCTGCAGAAGACCGTTAAGAAGCTGGAGGAAGCCTACAATTTCGTCCGTGATATGTCCGCTGAGGGCGGCAACCTGCTCTTCGTCGGTACCAAGAAGCAGGCGCAGGATGCAATCAAGGAAGAAGCAATCCGCTGCGGTGGCTACTACGTCAACGCCCGTTGGCTGGGTGGTATGCTGACCAACTTCCGCACCATGCGTACCCGTATCGACCGTCTGGCGCAGCTGCGCAAGATGGAAGCTGACGGCACCTTCGCAATGCTGCCCAAGAAGGAAGTTATCAAGCACCAGGGCGAAATCGAGAAGCTGGAGAAGTATCTGGGCGGTGTTAAGGAAATGAAGAAGCTGCCTGCGGCTCTCTTTATCGTTGACCCCCGCAAGGAGCGCAACGCAATCGCTGAGGCTAAGAAGCTGAACATTCCCATTGTTGCTATCGTTGACACCAACTGCGATCCCGAAGAGATCGATTACGTTATCCCCGGCAACGATGACGCTATCCGCGCCATCCGTCTGATCGCTGCTGCTATGGCAAGCGGTGTGATCGAAGGCCGTCAGGGTGAGGACGCTACCGCTGAGGCTACCGAGGCTGTAGAGGCACCCGTTGCTGAATAATTATAAGAACACAGGAGGATATAGAAATGGCTTTTACTGCTCTTGATGTTAAGAAGCTCCGTGAGATGACCAACGTCGGTATGATGGACTGCAAGGCTGCTCTTGCTGCTACCGACGGTGATATGGACAAGGCTGTTGACTGGCTCCGTGAAAAGGGTCTGGCTAAGGCTGCCAAGAAGGCAGACCGCATCGCTGCTGAAGGCGTTGCTTACGCAACTGTCGTTGACGGCGTAGGCGTTGTCATCGAGGTCAACTCCGAGACCGACTTTGCTGCTAAGACCGAGTCCTTTATGGATCTGGTTAAGAATCTGGCTGTTGTGGTTGCACAGCAGAACCCCGCTGATGTGGAAGCTCTGAAGGCTTGCACCTACCCCAACTCCACTTTGACCGTTACCGAGATCATGCAGGAGAAGGTTATGTCCATCGGCGAGAACATGCAGATCCGCCGCTTCGACCGCTTTGCTACCGGCACTTCCGTTGCTTACGTCCACATGGGCGGCACCCACGGTGTTCTGGTCAATCTGGAGGTCGAGGGCGACATCGATGCTACCGAGATCGGCAAGAACGTTGCTATGCAGATCGCTGCTATGAACGCTAAGTACTGGGACAAGGCCCTTGTTCCTCAGGCTGAGGTCGACAAGGAGCTGTCCGTACAGCTGGCTCTGATGGAGAACGATCCCAAGATGGCCGGCAAGCCCGCTCAGGTCAAGGAGAAGATCGCTGCCGGTAAGATCAACGCCTTCTTTAAGGATATCTGCCTGCTGCAGCAGGACTTCGTCCGCTCCGACCTCTTCCAGGGTGACGTTGCAGGCTACATTGCCGATGCCGGCAAGAAGCTGGGTGGTAAGGTTACCTTTGTCAACGCCATTCACTATGTGAAGGGCGAAGGCATCGAGAAGAAGGAAGAAAACTTCGCTGCTGAGGTTGCTGCTCAGATCGCCGGTGCTAAGTAATTAAAGTTTATCATTTAGAACTGCCTCGTCATTTCGAGGCAGTTCTTTTTTGCGTAAAACATTTGTAGGGGAGGCGTTTCGCCTCCCGCTTACGCGGGAAACCCTTCCCCTACACCCTATCAGATTGCTGGTGCTAAGCAATTAAAGCCAATAAAACTAGAGCTGTCCCATTTTAGGGACAGCTCTAGTTATACAAAAACTAACAGAATATGCATTTTTAATTAATACAATAACCCTTAATGAATAAATTTTCCATCAATAAATTTCCACCTTGAGAAAATCATAGCTAATCCAGCATTTGCTATCATAACACCAATCCAGTTTGACATTTCATCGTTATGTCGTTTACTTGTAGAGACATAGCCTGCCGATCCTCCACATACCGGACACTTTTTTCCACTAATGGGCGACTTTCCCGAGCCTTCACATAATCCACATGCTCTAATTTCTGCATTAGTTGTGTAACCATTAAAATACATTCCTATGAACATCAAAACTCCTACAAAAACCAATAGTATTGCAAAGTAAGCTATAATCTTAGGCTTCTTACACAGATAACCCCATTTTTTTATCGCAACCACAATACCTACAATCAATGCTATTGAAACAATTGAACATAACCACCCAAGCGCGCCAAGCGCGTAAATTGTTGCCCATATCCACAAGGCCCCTAAAGTTACTATGATCACCAAAATATACATTAAATTAATCTCCTTTCACTGAATCTCATTTAATCATTTCGCCTTATTTTTAAATCTTTTTCAAGAACACTGTTCTCACGATAATAGGTTCTTCACGCACATCTACAATTTTGTAACCGTGTTCTGCCGCTTTTCGTGCAAGCGCAGAATCATTTATTATGTAGTTTTTTGTTTTAGGTAATGATACCCCCGTTCTTTCTTCATACAATTTCCCGGTAAGTTGAAAGTCTTTTCCTTGCTCAAATAAGTCGTCTAATTTGTCTAAATCCGGATTTTTTCCCATTTTAACATCTCTCTTTCTGTAATCTATAGCACAATATTTATTCTTGTATAAATGTTGTGCTGTTAGTAATTATAATAGTAATACATTGTGTTTGTCAAGCCTACTTTTAGTTAAACTAATAGTGAAAGGCGGTGCTTGACTGTGCGTGAGAAAAAAGAAATTAACATTCAAATCGGCGAACAAATACGAATTGCAAGAGAGCAAGCAAAATTAACGCAGGAGCAATTTGCAGAGAGAATCGAAGTATCGCCGCAATATATCTCTGACTTAGAGCGTGGCGTTGTCGGAATATCCATACCCACGCTAAAACGCGCCTGCGTTACCTTGGGCGTAACAAGCGATCAAATTTTGTTCGGCACCGTTTCCGAAAATCGGAACACCGCTATTGAAAAACGATGTGTTACTCTCGCAGATGAAGATTTTTCAGCGCTTATGGATATCGTAGACGCGTATTGCACCGCAATTAAAAACGCCCGTTCTGGCAAATAAATTTCCGGGTGACCAATTTGGTCACCCGGTTTTTTGCATTTTGGACACCCCAGGACGGGTGTCCCTACGCGCATTATCGAAGATGCTTGTAGGGGTCGGTGTCCACGACGACCCGAAATAAAATCGGTCCTCGATGGGTCGATTTTATTCTATATGGGAGATTGTACCGGGAGATTGCCACGTCGCTGTCGCTCCTCGCAATGACACGCCCATATATGGACCGGCGAGGACACCGGTCCCTACAATATTTTACGAAAACAACCCATCTATGGATGCAAAGGAATAGCCCATGTCTTTCCAGCGTGTCAGTAGTTCGTCTAAGATTTCTGCGTTGGTTTTGGAGGTGGAGTGTAAAAGCACCACCGCGCCGTTGTGGATACGGGGGAGCAGTTTTTTGAAGGCTTCCTCTTTCGTGGGCTGGGCATCGTTGTTCCAATCCACATAGGCAAGGCTCCAAAAGACCGTTTTATAGCCCAATTCCTTGGCGTTTTTCAGGTTTTCCTGGCTGTATGTCCCCTGGGGTGGGCGGTAGTATTTCGGCAGTTCCTGCCCGGTGATGTCCAAAAACAGCTGTTCCAGCTCCTGCAATTCTTCTGCAAAGGCCGCCGGGTCGGAGATTTTCTCCATATTATAATGGTGCATCGTGTGATTGCCCACGATGTGTCCCTCATTCACCATTCGCCGCACAAGGTCAGGGTTTCGCTCCATATAATTGCCCACAAGGAAAAAGGCGGCTTTTATATTATGTTTTTTTAATGTATCCAAGATTTTTTCCGTACAACCGTTTTCATAACCCGCATCAAAGGTCAGATAGACCGTTTTTTCGCTGGCATCCCCTAAAAATGCGCTGTCGTATTTTTGAAGCTGCGATGCCCCGGCAGAGCCTTCCGGCGCCTCCCCCTCCGTGTGGAAGCGCAAGCCCCAACTGCCCGTGGGGACTGCTTCTCCAAAAATGCTGGCCGCAATGCCAAAAAGGCAAAAAACACCGATGGCGATCAGTGTCCATTTCTTCCTTTTCATCTTATCCCTCCTCGGGACAATCTATGGCCCTTCAGCCGAAAATATGCCTCTGTCGTCAAAATATACACATTTGTCCTCGTAGCAAATGCACACTTTGGCAGGTTTTCTTCGAAAAAACTGTTGCAATCGTTTTTTTCATTTGCTAAAATAAAGAAAGATTTTAATCAGGAGGTCACCAATATGGGTTATATTGATGAAGTATTAGAGCTGGTTGCTCAACAAAATCCCGATCAGAAGGAATTCCAGCAGGCGGTCAAGGAAGTGCTTTCCTCCCTGCGTCCCGTGATCGAAAAGAACGAGGCGCGTTACCGTCGGGAAGCGCTGCTTGAGAAGATGGTAAATCCCGAGCGCGTGATTATGTTCCGGGTACCTTGGCAGGATGACGAGGGCAACACCCACGTCAACAACGGCTACCGCATCCAGTTTAACGGCGCTATCGGCCCCTATAAGGGCGGTCTCCGCTTCCACCCCTCTGTGAATTTGAGCATTATGAAGTTCCTTGCTTTCGAGCAGTGCTTTAAGAACTCCCTGACCGGTCTGCCTATGGGCGGCGGTAAGGGCGGCTCCGACTTTGACCCCAAGGGCAAGTCCGACCGTGAAATTCTCCGCTTCTGCCAGAGCTTTATGACGGAGCTTGTAAAGTACATCGGCCCTGATACCGACGTTCCCGCCGGTGACATCGGCGTTGGCGCCCGGGAGATCGGCTATATGTACGGCCAGTACCGTCGTATTCGCGGTGCTTACGAGGGCGGTGCGCTGACTGGCAAGGGTCTGACCTACGGCGGCTCTTTGGGCCGTAAGCAGGCAACCGGCTACGGTCTGCTGTACCTGACCCGCGAGCTGCTGAAAGCCAACAATATGGACATCGCCGGTAAGACTGTCACCGTTTCCGGCGCAGGCAATGTTGCTATCTATGCCATTGAAAAGGCTACCGCAATGGGCGCAAAGGTCGTCACCTGCTCCGACTCCACCGGCTGGATCTACGATCCCGAGGGCATCGATGTAGAGCTGCTGAAGGATGTTAAGGAGGTTCGCCGCGCACGGCTGGATGCCTATGCCGCCGCCCGTCCCAGCGCCCAATACAAAGAAGGTCGCGGTGTATGGTCTGTAAAGTGTGACATTGCACTGCCCTGCGCTACGCAGAATGAGCTTCTGCTGGACGATGCCAAGATGCTGGTTGCAAACGGCTGTACTGCCGTCTGCGAGGGCGCAAATATGCCCACCACCTTGGAAGCTACCCACTATCTGCAGGAAAACGGCGTTCTGTTCTGCCCCGGCAAGGCTGCCAACGCAGGCGGTGTTGCTTGCTCCGGTCTGGAGATGAGCCAGAACTCCCAGCGTCTTTCTTGGAGTGTGGAGGAAGTGGACGAGAAGCTGCAGACCATTATGGTCAACATTTTCAAGAATTTGGATCAGGCCGCCAAGGACTACGGTATGGAAGGCAACTACGTTGCCGGCGCAAATATCGCAGGCTTCGAAAAGCTGGCTGAGGCTATGATTGCCCAGGCTTCTTTCTAAAATCCCCCCAACTCACAGGAGGATCTCATATGAAATCTGTCAAAACGATGCTCTTGGGCATTGCCGTCCTGATTCTCGCTTCCTTTGGCTACATTGCATGGATAGACGGGGTAAATGATGGCGCAGTTATCTTTTTTCCATGTTTAATTATCGGTTTGATTCTCTGCCTGCGGGGTTATTTTAGAAAAGATCAATAAGCAAAAACCGGCACCAATTATCGGTGCCGGTTTTGTATATGCGGGTTGTCGGCGGGAGTAAACCCCCGCCCTACGCCCTACCCCTCACGTAGTCGAACACAAACAACAGTGGCGTCGTCGTCCCCTTGGTAGGTGCCGCAGTCCAGTAAACAGCGGGCAAGAATTTCGTCCGGCGCGCCTGCCTTTTCCCGGCAGATGCGGAATGCGCTCTCTTCTCCTACGCCATCGCTGACCATCACAAGCCTTTCGCCGCCCCGGAGACTGACCCGCTTGGCGGGCGGCTGCCAGCCGGAGGCAGAAAGACCGGGCGGAGGCGTGGCTGCGCCCAATTTATCTGTCCTTCCGTCTGCAATGAGATAGGACGGCGCAGCGCCCCATTTATATAGGCTTACCGTTCCAGTACCTAAGTGGATTTCTGCCATATCCACCGTTAAGATTCCGGCTCTGTCCCGGAGGGCGCAGATACTGTTAAGGCTTCCCAATGCATGCTCTGCCGGATAACCTGCCAGCAATAATTTTCGGAGCAATTCTCCACCTGTTTTTGCTTCTAACGCTGCCTCCGGACCGGTACCCATTCCGTCACAGAGAATCACATAGTATTTTCCGCCTGTTCCCAAGAAGCGCAAACACCGGTCTCCGCTGCCGGGCGCAGGGTGGTTGCAATAGACCTTTGTTTCCGCCCGGTAATGGTCGCGGATGTTGTCTGCCTTTTGGGTCAGGGTATCGGATAGCTGCTGTAAATACCCGGACAAAAAGCCATACTGCTGAAGCACTGCCAAGCGGTATTCCCGCTGTCGCTCCCGGTCTGCCATAATGGAGCGCAGTTGTTCCTGACTGCGGTGGAGCTGGGCAAGAAACCGCCCACTCTTTTTGCAGACGATGGGCAGTTCCTCGCTGCTGTGGAGCGGTTTATGGAGCAGCGCCCCGGGAAGCTGGGCGATGCGACGGTAGTCCTTGCAGTTTTTCCGATAACTGCAGCCGTTACAGGCAGTTTCCGCCGCCTTTTGCACCAGTAAGTCCTCATCCACAGGCATCTCCGGGATTTCCGCCAGAAGCTGCCGCGTCTGTCCCATCACCCCGGCTGCCAGCTCCAGTCGCACTTGGGCAAGTCCAATTGCTCCCCGGCGGTGGCTTAGGGGCGCCTGACTGGGCAGGTAAGTCCCTCCCATCGCGCCAAAAAACAGCCCGGGAATGGGCGTAATGTCCCAAACGCCGCACACATACATCACCACTGCGCAGACACATACTACGGTTGCACCCCCCAGCCAAAGGGGCTGCTTAGGCAAAAAACGAATTAAGTAAGAAAGGCACAAAATTGCTGTCATTGGCAGCGGCGTAATCCCTGCTAAATCCAGCGCAAGACCCGCCAGCGCTGCCGCCGGGAATGCCCCACGGACAACCAATGCGCCCGCTGCAAGGTAGCCCAGTCCCAAATAAGGTATGGGCAGGATTTGCGCCAGCGCCAGCACAGCAAAGCCGCAGGCAAACCAGTCATAGAGGGGGTTGCGCTCCCGAAGTACACGGGTGAACAGTCCGTAAGTCACCCCGGCCAGCAGTACCCGCAAAACGTAAATGACGATAGGCGGCGCGTCCTCCCCGGATAACTGAAAAAAGACACCGGAAACCGCCACCGCAAAGGCCGCCGCCATCGGCATCAACAGCGGGAGCGCCCGGCAAATCCGTTTATCCCCCAAAACAGCCGACAGCAGCAGCGCGATACCGCACCAAGCCACCGGTTGCAGTGCGTTCCAAAACACCAAGTATCCCCAAATGCTTCCCACCGCCGCAAGGAGCGACGACACTCCGGTGCAGGCGCAAATAAAGCCTGCGCACAAAGGCAAAAAGTGCTGATTCAAGCTGGCGGCGCTGAGGCAAAATCCCGCCAAAAAGTACCCGCAGCCGCCTAAAATCGCATATATCTGGGGGTGCGCCGAAAGCCACTGCAAAAAACGCTTTCCCTGACCTGTAAAGATATCCATATGTACCACGACCTTTCTTTTTTCTTTTCCATCCTACCACGAAAAAAGGAAATTTTTTGTCGTATGGACAGAGTGCAGAAAGATTCTTGCATATCACAGCAATCGGGTGTATAATAGCCGAAAAGGAGGCGGTAATGTGGGTTTGGAGTATGAAAAGAAGTTCCGGGCAGAGGAAAATACCCTGCGCGAAATTGATGCAGCCCTTACCGAGCCGTCCTATACTTTGCAAATGGAAACCACCTATTATGACACCCCAAACGGTGCGTTAACCAAACGAAAGGTTACGCTTCGCCGCCGACTGGAAAACGACATCTCTGTCTGCACCCTGAAAACCCCCACCGGCACAGCCGCCCGGGGCGAATTTCAAGTGGAGTGTGACAGCATCACCAACGCCATCCCTATTTTATGTAAACTCAGTAATTGGGAAGAACTGTCGCTTCTGACAGCAGAGGGTGTCGTTCCGGTGTGTGGGGCAAAATTTACCCGCACTGCCCGAAAAATTTCCTTTGGCGGCAGTCTTTTGGAGGTTGCGCTGGATGCAGGTGTTTTAATGGGCGGGGGCAAAGACCTCCCCCTCTTCGAGGTGGAGGTAGAGCTGCTTTCCGGGGAAATGCGGGATGCGGATATGTATGCCAGCCTGCTTGCCCGTAAATTTTCCTTGCAAAAAGAACATAAAAGCAAATTCCGCCGGGCGCTGGACTTGGCGAAAGGAGACGAAAAATGGCAATAAACGCACTTTTTGAGCAATATGACCGGCTGTTTCTTTTCGATACAGAGACCACCGGCTTGGACTTTATGCGGGATGAGATCATCGAATTTGCCGCCATTGTGGTGGAACTCCGAGACGGTGTTCCCACTGTCACCGAAGAATACGACGAGCTGATCTCTCTCACCCCCGGAAATACCATTCCTCTCAAAATTCAGCAGCTTACCGGCATTACCAACGAGGATGTGCTCGCACGGGGCATTCCAAAAGAGCAGCTTTGCCGGGACATTGCCCGAATGGTATCAGGAAAGACTCTGCTTCTTGCCTATAACGCCCACTTTGATTTGAGTTTTCTCTTTTATCTGTTGCTTAGAAACGGTGACCCGGCAATCTTAAAGGGCAAGGACAAATTAGACCTGCTTACCGTCTATAAAGACCGCCGGGAATTTCCCCATAAGCTGTGCAACGCCATCGAAGCCTACGGTCTTTCCGGAAAAGTCGTCAACTCCCACCGAGCGGTAGACGATGTGCTGGCAACCTTGGAGGTTATGAAGGAAATGGATCGGGAAAAGCCGGACCTTCTGCATTATGTAAACCTTTTTGGCTATCATCCCACCTATGGACTTGGCAGTAAGCCTATCGGCTCTGTTACTTATAAACCCCAACCCACCCCCGCAAGACATCCTTTATATGAAAATCAGGAGGCACCATGGTAAACGAAAAAGCATATGCCCTCGGCACAAAGCGTTCCTGCATCCGAGAGCTTTTTGAATACGGCAATATGCGCGCCGCCATCGTTGGCGCGGACAAGGTCTATGATTACAGCTTGGGCAACCCCAGCATCCCCGCCCCCAAGGAGGTCAACGAGACCATTGCCGCCCTTTTGCAGGACACCGATTCCCTGGCGCTCCACGGCTACACCTCCGCAGTCGGCGATCTTGCCACCCGGCAGGCCATTGCGGATGATCTGAACGCCCGCTACAGCGCCGGTGTCAATGCCGCCGATCTGTTCATCACCTGCGGCGCCGCCCCCGGTCTTTGCGCTGTCTTTGGGGCGCTGGCAGTTCCCGGCGGTGAGATCCTCGCCATCGCTCCCTATTTCCCGGAGTACCGTCCCTTTGTGGAGAGCGCAGGACTTACCTTCAAGGCGGTTGCGCCCGATGTGCCGGATTTCCAAATTCGGCTGGATGCTCTATCCGACGCCATCACCGCTAACACCCAAGCCATCATTGTAAACTCCCCCAACAATCCTGCCGGCACAGTCTACAGCCGTGAAACCCTCACCGCGCTGGGCGCATTGCTGACGGAAAAGAGCCGAGAGTTTGGCCATCCCATCTATATTATCTCCGATGAGCCTTACCGGGAGCTGTGCTATGAGGGCGCAGAAGTGCCCTTTATCCCCACGATTTATAAAAACACCATCGTGTGCTATTCCTACTCCAAATCCCTCTCCCTGCCCGGTGAGCGAATTGGTTATGTCTATGTA
Source organism: Faecousia sp. (assembly GCA_045654085.1). GTDB lineage: Bacteria > Bacillota > Clostridia > Oscillospirales > Oscillospiraceae > Faecousia. Next base: position 34,887 of record JAZOMT010000018.1, read on the forward strand.
CCTCAGCAGGCAGAGGATGCCAAGGCCCTTTTACCTTCTGTGGCTGGTGCGGCCCGGAGTATGGGTCACGTCTGCGCCCCCTCTATGTGGCAAAAGCTGATTGCCCGCTGCACCCACCTGCGCCCCGACCTTGAAAGCTACGACATAAACCGTCGCACCCTGTACGAAGGTTTGGTTGCTGCCGGCTACCGTGTGGCAAAGCCTGATGGCGCATTCTATCTTTTTGTAGAAGCACCCGGCGGCGATGCCAAGGCTTTCTCCGAAAAAGCAAAGGAAAAGGATCTTTTGGTGGTTCCCGGTGATGATTTCGGCTGTCCCGGCTATTTCCGGCTGTGCTACTGCGTCAGCCTACGGCAAATCACCGAAAGCCTCCCCCTCTTTGCTGAGTTGATAAACTAAGCACAACAACCTTTCGATGTAACTGTAGGGGCGGCTATCAGCCGCCCGGGCAGCAAAATATTGCAAATTCACCAAAAGTCAGGCGAAAAGAAAACAATGTACCGCGGGCGGATATTATCCGCCCCTACATATTCTAACGCACATTACCTATCAAAATTAAATTTATCAAGCATCCTGCCGCAGCACCTCTTTTTGGGTGCTGCGGTTAATTCATTATAAGTATCGGCGGGAGCAAGCCCCCGCCCTACGATAATGTAATTCGAGAACACCCTGCTTTTTTGCAGTTTTGCTTATAAAAATATTGCATTTACGCATAATATATGCTATATTTTTTAGGTTAAATGCTATTAAAGGAGAGAAGCAGGATATGGCATCTCAGGAAAACATTCGTAATATTGCCATCATCGCCCACGTTGACCACGGTAAGACTACCTTGGTGGACGAAATGCTGAAGCAGGGCGGTATTTATCGGGAAAATCAAGCCACCGTCACCCGGGTTATGGACTCCGGTGATTTGGAAAAGGAACGCGGCATCACCATTCTGGCGAAAAACACCTCTGTTTATTATAAGGATACCAAAATTAACATCGTCGACACCCCCGGCCACGCCGACTTTGGCGGCGAGGTAGAGCGGATTTTGAAGATGGTCAACGGCGTTTTGCTGCTGGTGGACGCTGCGGAAGGTCCTATGCCCCAGACCCGTTTCGTGCTGCAAAAGGCATTGGAGCTGGGTCACAAGGTTATCGTGGTAGTCAACAAGATCGACAAGCCCGATGCCCGGATCCACGAGGTGATGGACGAGGTTTTGGAGCTGCTGCTGGATCTCAACGCTACCGACGAGCAGTTTAACTCCCCCACCGTTTTCTGCTCCGGCAGACAAGGTACTGCCGCCTATGGCCCGGACGATATCGGTGTAAACTTGGTGCCGCTGTTTGAGACCATCGTAAATTATGTTCCCGCACCTGAGGGTGACAAGAATGCCCCCTTGCAGCTTTTGGTCTCCTCCATTGACTATAATGAATATGTAGGCCGTATTGCCGTGGGTCGTGTAGAGCGCGGCTCTATCAAAGTCGGTCAGGAAGTGGTCATTGCCGACTACCACGACAGCAGCCTGAAGCAAAAAGGCAAAGTCGTCGCCCTTTATGAGTACTGCGGACTGGAAAAAGCCGCCATTAACGAGGCTTCCGCAGGCGAAATCGTCGCGCTGTCCGGTATGGCAGACATTACCATCGGTCGCACCCTCTGCGCCCCTGACTGCATCGAGCCGCTGCCCTTTGTGAAAATCTCCGAACCTACCATCGAAATGACCTTCGCGGTCAACGATTCTCCCTTTGCAGGTAAAGAAGGCAAATTTGTCACCTCCCGTCAGCTTCGTGACCGACTGGAAAAAGAGCTATTAAAGGACGTTTCCCTCCGTGTTACCGAGCAGGGCAGTGATTCCTTCAATGTAGCCGGTCGTGGCGAAATGCACCTTTCCATTTTGATGGAGACTATGCGCCGGGAGGGCTTTGAGTTCTCCGTCTCCACCCCCCGCGTGCTTACCAAGGAGATCGACGGCAAGCTTTGCGAGCCTGTGGAAAGAATGGTTGCGGACGTACCTGAGGAATGTATGGGCGCAGTGATCGAGAAAATGGGCCGCCGTAAGGGTGATCTTCTCAGCATGACTCCCATGGGCAACCGCTACCGCTTGGAGTTCTTAGTTCCCTCCCGTGGACTTTTCGGCTATCGGAACGAATTTTTAACCGATACCCGTGGTGAAGGCATTATGAGCAGTGTCTTGGAGACCTACACCCCTATGAAGGGCGAAATTGAGCGCAGACTTACCGGCTCTCTGATTGCTTTTGAGACCGGCGAGGCTTGCTCCTATGGTCTGTTTAATGCCCAGGAGCGGGGCGCGCTGTTCATTGGCGCCGGCACACCGGTTTATGCCGGTATGGTTGTGGGTATTTGCAGCCGTAATGAGGATATGACCGTCAATGTCTGCAAGAAAAAGCAGCTGACCAATATGCGCGCTTCCGGCTCTGACGAAGCGCTCCGCCTGACCAGCCCCAAAATTTTCTCTTTGGAGCAATGTTTGGAATTTTTGGCAGACGATGAGCTTTTGGAGTGTACGCCCAAGTCTCTTCGCATCCGCAAGCGGGAGCTTGACCACGCCGTGCGTATGCGCCAGCTGATGAAAAAGAGAAATCAGGAATAATATTTAAAAAGGAGAGCTGCGGCTCTCCTTTTTTCTGCCAGTAGGGGCGACCATCGAAAGAATTTGTAGGGGCAGGCATCCTCGACTGTCCTTGTGCGAATACGGTATTTAGGACCGTCCGGGAGGCCGGTCCCTACAGTAGGGGCGATTATCAATCGCCCGCGGGCGGATAATATCCGCCCCTACGAGATCATTGGAAGATTGTACCGGGAGATTGCCACGGGCACGGTGTGCCCTCGCAATGACAACGAAATCGGTAATTTCCTCACTTTACATCATGCAGGCGGAAAAAGTTGTTGACTTATAAGCATTTTTTGGTTATAATGGGTAAGCTGACGATTGTATCGTCGATTATTATGCGTTGCTGCGGTCTTTTGACTGTTGAGCATATGTGATTTATAGGAGGTGTATCCGAATGAAGCGTACCTATCAGCCCAGCCGCCGTCATCGTTCCAAGGTTCACGGTTTCCGGCAGAGAATGGCTACTTCCAATGGCCGCAAGGTTCTTGCTCGCCGTCGTGCAAAGGGCCGTAAAGTCCTGTCTGCCTGAGTTTAGGCTCTGTGATTGAACCACAGCAAAAATAATCGCTCATTGCGAAAATGGGAGTCTGTGCGGGGCGAACCGGTATTCGCCCCGCCCCTTTTTTACGGGAGATAAGCCTATGAAATTCTCCAGCGCACTGAAACTGAATCATATTTTCCGCCGTCTTTATGGCACACCCGCCCAATCCAACCGTTTTCTGGCCCTTTATGCCCGGAAAAACCGGCTAAATCAAAACCGCATTGGCATCACCGTCAGCAAAAAGCTGGGATGCGCTGTGGTTCGTAATCGGGTTCGCCGCCGTCTGCGGGAAATTTACCGTCTCAACGAGGACCGTTTTTTACCCGGCTATGACATTGTGGTGGTCGCCCGTTCCCGGGCAGTAGATGCTTCCTTCGAGGAGCTTTGTATTGCTTACCTAACCGCTGCGGAAAAAGCGGGTATTTTGCGTCCGGAGGCGCAGCTATGAAAAGGCTGATGCTAAAATTCATTCAGTTTTATCGGAAACACATCTCCCCCTACACTCCCCCAAGCTGTCGGTTCACACCCACCTGTTCTCAATACGCATACGAGGCTATCAACAAATATGGGGCCTTTAAAGGTGGGTTTTTGGCGCTGAAACGGCTGCTTCGCTGCCATCCCTTCAGTAAAGCCGACCCCTTCGACCCCGTTCCTTAGGAGGAAAGTAAATGTTTCTTGCATTCAACATTGCGGACATTGTTAACGTACCTTTTGGTTTTCTGCTGCGTATCCTCTACCAGCTTGTAAACAACTATGGCTTGGCGCTGATCCTCTTTACCCTACTGGTAAAGCTGGTTCTGCTGCCCCTGTCTGCCAAGAGCAAAAAAGGTATGATGCAGACGTCCCGTTTAACCCCCTATGTACAGGCTCTGCGAAAAAAGTATGAAAACGATCCCCAAAAGCAAGCAGAAGCCATCCAAAATCTGTACAAGGAAGAAAACTGCAGCCCCACCGGCGGCTGCCTTTGGAGCTTTATTCCTCTGCTGATTCTGATTCCGCTGTACACCATTGTCCGTGAACCTATCACTTATATTTTAGGTGAGAGCAAAGAGGTCACAGCGCAGATCATTGAGGCGATTAAAGCCGCTGCCCCGGAAGGTACTTTTGCTGCAAATAACGCCTACTACGATCAGATGACCGCTGCGGCGCTCATCCCTCAGTATAAGGAAGCACTTGCAAGCCTGAATCTCAGCGCCCAGACCCTGAACGGTATCAACTTCGGATTTGCAGGCATTGATCTTGCCCGGATTCCCGATTTTAACATCTTTGCGTGGAAGGCCTTTACCTGGGCCAATATCGGCGCATTCCTGCTTCCCGTTATTTCCGCAGGCAGCCAGATGTTTACCGGCTGGATTTCCCGGAAGATGAACGATTCCGTTATCACCAATGATAAGGGCCTGCAGGATGAGGAAACCGCGAAGCAGTCCGATGCCGCTAAGACCAGCAAGTATATGCTCATTATGATGCCCATTATGACGCTTATGTTCGGCTTCTCTATGCCTGCCGCCATTAGTGTTTACTGGTTTGTGCAAGGCGTTGCATCTACCGTTATCGACGTTATCCTCACCAACATCTACCGTAAGGGCTATGATGAAGAAGACAACGCCCGTCGGCTGAAGGCTTTGCAGGAAGAGGCTGAGGAAGCAGAAAAGGAGCGCATCCGCGCCCAGCGCCGGGCCGCAAACCCCGAAGGCATCACCGAAAATACCAGCAAAAAGAAAATGCAGCAAAAGGCGCAAAAGGAAAAAGAGGCTGCCAAGGCTGCTGCCGCCCGGGAATACGCCATCCGTAAGGGCGAGTATGTAGAGGAAGAAGAACCCTCTGCGCCCAAGACCCTCTCTGGCATTCCCGACCGTCCCTTCTGCAAGGGTCGGGCATACGATCCCAACCGATACAGTGTGAATAACACGGAGGAATAAATGGAAAAGACGATTATTACCACCGGCAAGACCATTGATCTTGCTATTGAAGCTGCGCTCCAGCAGCTGGGTCTGGACCGGGACAGCGTTTCTGTTCAGGTACTTTCTCAGGCAAAGCCCGGCTTCTTAGGCTTCGGTGCTACCCCCGCCCGGGTGCAGGTCACCTACGAGGCGCCGGATGTTGCACCGGAAGCACCCAAAAGCGCGCTGACCTCCGCTTCCCGGAGCAAGCCCAAGCCCACCTATGTCGCCCCCAAGCCGGAAGAGCCAAAACCCGCGCCCGCAGCTCCCAAGGCAGAAGCGCCTAAAGCAGAAACCCCTGCGCCCAAGGTGGAAAAGCCCGCTGTCAAAAAGGAAGCGCCCAAACCCAAGGTAGAAAAGACCTACACCCCTGCTGAAGCAGGCAGCACCGAGGAGAAGATCGAAGCCTTCATTAAGGGACTGCTTACGCATATGGGTTCCAATGCCGTTCCCCACGCGCAAAAAGCCGATGAGGACACCTATAATGTAGATTTGGTAGGTGAGGATCTGGGCTTCCTGATTGGACGCCGGGGCGATACCCTGGATGCTATTCAGCATCTTGCCAACTACTCCATCAACCGTGGTATCAGCGGTCACATTCGCATTAATGTGGATGCTGAGGAATACCGCCAGAAGCGGGAGGAGTCCCTCCGCCGCTATGCCCATAAGAAGGCGCAGCAGGTGCTGAAAGCCCACCGCCGTACCACCCTGGAGCCGATGAACGCCTATGAGCGTCACCTGATCCACGCAGCATTGCAGGATACGGATCGGATTACTACCTATTCTGTCGGCACCGAGCCTAACCGCCGGGTCGTCATCGAATACGTCCGTTAAATTACAAAAGAGCTGTTTGGGTTTCCAAACAGCTCTTTTTCTTGACTTTTCATTCCTTTTAAGCTATACTATGGATAATTTCATAGGACAGTTCGTGACCATCCTGTCGGTAAACAAAACTAGGACGATTCGATGGGCGCTTTGCGCTCATTTTTTATGGGCGCGAACTGCGCCCATTTTTTATTCGAGGTACGTTATGAAAAAAACAAAATCTCTCACCCGCGGCGCTATCATTGCCGCCGCTTATGTGGTTCTCACCTACCTGCAAAACTTCATCTTCCCCAACTCCACATCCTTTGCCATCCAGTTCCGGGCATCGGAGGCGCTGTGCGTGCTGGCGCTTTTTACCCCCGCGGCCATCCCCGGCCTGTCGGTGGGTTGTCTGTTATATAACATAAGCTATGCGATGGCGCTGCCTTTAGACCCCATCGTCGGCACGCTCGCCACCGCCCTCGCCACCGGCAGTATGTACCTTTTGCGAAATATAAAGCTGAAAGGCTTGCCCCTCCTTGCGCTCCTGATGCCGGCGCTGTTTAATGCATTTCTTGTCGGTTGGGAGCTGGCGCTCTATATCGGCGGTGGATTTTGGATTAATATGATCAATGTTGCCGTTGGCGAAGCTGCGGTGCTGCTGACGCTTGGTACTGCGCTGTACTTTGCTCTAAAGCCCCACGCCGCCCGGTTCACCGCCTAAAGTAGAACATAAAATGTCCGTTAGAATTTGTAGGGGTGACTATTAGTCGCCCGCGGGCGGATGATATCCGCCCCTACATCCGCAGGATGTAGACAAACCTTAGTTTTAGAGCGTGTTGCAAAATAATTGCAACACGCTCTTTTTCTATTCTTTTTTTAATGCCACGTTTTGAAGTATCTTCCAAAAAATCTCGCCCCAAGTCAGCCGGGCGACCCCTTTTTCTGCAAGCATAGGAATTTGGGACAAGACCTGTTCCCCCGCTTTTAGAGTCAGCGTACCCAGTTTTTGTCCTTTTCCAACAGGCGCATCCACCATATCCACAAGTTCAACTTGGGTGCTGACCATCGCTTTTTGACTTTTATCAATCAACAGCGCTCCCTCTTGGGCAGGGATGGCGCGGACCTCTTTTTCTACCCCTAACCGCACCGGCACCAGGCAGCTTGGCACTTCCGGGCGAATGAGGGCGTAATTGGAAAAACCGTAATCCAACAGCTGCTTACAGCCCGCAAACCGGTCCTGAGAGCTTTCCGCGCCCATTACGACCGCAATCAGCTCCATCCCGTCCCGCTCCGCGGTAGCAGAAAGGCAGTACCCCGCCTTGGCAGTGAACCCGGTTTTCAGGCCTGTACAGCCGCTGTAAAACCGCACCATTTTATTGGTATTGGACAGGCCAAACGCCCCATCCCGGACGGTATCCATCCAAATAGTGGTAAATTTCTTAATGTCCGGGTGATTTTTCATCAGTTCACGGCTCATTAGCGCAATGTCGTGGGCGGAGGTTTTGTGGCTTTCCGCATCAGGCGCATCGTCAAGTCCGGTACAGTTTACAAAATGGGTATCCTTCATTCCCAATTCTGCCGCCCGGGCGTTCATTTTGTCCACAAAGGCGCTTTCGCTGCCGTATAAATGCTCTGCCATGGCGCAGGCGCAATCATTGGCAGAAGATACTGCTATAGATTTGAGCATATCGGAAACCGACATCTGCTCCCCAACCTTCAAATAAACCTGACTGCCGCCCTTGGCTGCCGCTGCCTCCGAGGCAGTGACCATATCGTTCCATCCGATCCTGCCCGCATCGATAGCTTCCATAATCAGCAGCATCGTCATAATTTTGGTGACACTTGCGGGATGCAGCGCTTCGTGGGCATTCTGTTCATAAAGTACGGTGCCTGTTTCTACATCCATAAGCAGCGCGCTTTTTGCCTTTACCTGAATATTCGCGGCGCTGACACCAACAGGCAGCATCCCCATCAGCAAAAGCGCCGCCAAAAGTATGCACAGTTTTTTCATAACAATCCCCTCCTGCGGTTTTCTTACCACAGATTATGGGACTGCTGCCAAAAATATGTTAAAAATCCGGGATGAAAGTCTCTGTGGCCGAGGACGCCTCCTGCGTAAACCCCCTCAGTTCGTTCAGGTACATCCAGCTAAGGACGGCATCGTATTCTTCCTCGGTGATCTGTCGGTCAAAAGGCGCAGGCAGGCCGCCCATCGGGGTATACTGCCGCATCAGGCTGACGAGGATTTCTCCGGGGGCAAAGCTTTCCCCCAGCAAATCCAGCACCTTCAGGGAATTTTCCACCTGTCCGGGCAAAATCAAATGGCGGACAATGACGCCCCGGACCATTTTCTCACCGCAAAAGGTCACCGGGCCTACCTGATTTACCATCTCCCGAATGGCAGAAAGGGCCGTTTCCATATAGTTTTCTGCACCGGAAAGCGCCATAGCCAATTGATTATCTGCGTATTTCATATCCGGCAGATAAATATCCACCAGCCCCGAAAGGGCGCGGATGGTCTCTGTCCGTTCATAACCGCCGCAGTTATAGACCACCGGCACAGGGAGTTTTGGAGACAGAGCAGGAATAATGGTGGGTAAATACTGGGTTGGCGTCACAAGGTCGATATTTTCCGCACCTTGGGCAATCAACCTTTCCATTTCAGCCCGTAACGCCTTGCTGTCCATCGGCACGCCCGTGGGTTTACAGCTGATTGCCCGGTTTTGGCAGTATTTACAGCCCAATGTACAGCCACCAAAGAAAATTGCACCGCTGCCGCCACTGCCTGCCAGCACCGGCTCTTCCCATTTATGAAGCATCGTTCTTGCCACCAGCGCAGTATCTGGGCAGCCGCAAAAACCGGTTTCCCCCGCTGTTCTGTCTACACCGCATTGCCGGGGGCAAAGGGTACAGTTTTGATAATCCATAACATCCTCACAAAAATGGGAGGGTTCCCCCTCCCATACTTTATTTTTCTTCTTCTGGGGTAAAGTCCAGGGTAAGTGTCTTTACATTGGTGCGAAGCTGGGTGCATTTTACACCGGCAGCCGCAAACATCCGCTTGGATGCCAATGTGGTGGGGGTAGTTGCATATTTATCGGACAGATAAAAAACCTCCTGCACACCGCTTTGGATGATGGCCTTGGCACACTCGTTGCAGGGAAACAGCGCCACATAGAGCTTACTGCCCCGCAGGTCACGGCCATTGGCGTTGAGAATGGCATTCAGTTCTGCGTGAACAACATAAGGATATTTTGTCTCCTCACCGCTGCGCTCCCAGGGGAATTCATCGTCAGAACAGCCCTTGGGCATACCGTTGTAGCCGGTGGAGATGATGATATTGTCCTGAGACACAATACAGGCGCCCACTTGGGTACTGGGGTCTTTACTGCGCCTTGCCGCCAGCATTGCAATGCCCATAAAATATTCATCCCAGCTAATATAATCCGTTCTCTTCATATTACCGCCTCCACTTACTTTTTCCCCATTATAATACATTATTTTGCATAGCGCAAGAGGCAGAAATCCGCACTGCATTCGCAGTGCGGATTTACTTAATCAAAAATATCCTTGATCGTATCAAAGAATTTCTTCATTTTTGGGGTGGATTTGTTATCCATCGTGCCGTCCAGCTTGCGCAGCAGCTCTTTTTGCTCCTTCGTCAGCTTGGTAGGCGTCTCCACCACCACAAAGAAATGGTGGTTGCCGCGACGACGGGGGTCATTGACACGGGGAACACCCTTTCCGGAAAGAACAAATTCCTTGCCGGTCTGTGTACCCTCAGGAATTTCGTATTTCACCTTGCCATCCAAAGTAGGAATCTCGATCTCCGCGCCCAAAGCCGCCTGGGTAAAGGTAATGGGAATCTCGCAGTAGACCTCCGCGCCGTCCCGCTTGAAGATGGGATGCCGTTTGATGGAGACCTCTACCAGCAAATCGCCAGAGGGACCGCCGTTGTTGCCTACGCAGCCCTCGCCCCGTACACGGGCGCTCTGTCCGTGGTCGATACCGGCCGGGATGTTGACCTTGACCTTCTGCGTGCGGCGTACCTTGCCCTTACCCTTGCAGGTCTGACATGGATTCTTGATAACCTTACCGCGGCCGCTGCACTGAGGGCAAGTGGTGGTAGACTGGATTGCCATACCCATAATATTTTGGGTAGTGCGAACCTGACCGCTGCCACGGCAGTAGGAACAAGTCTCTGTTGCGCCATCGGCAGAGCCGCTGCCGCTACAAGCAGAGCAATTTTCAATCCGAGGCACAGAGACCTCTTTTTCTACACCAAATGCAGCCTCTTCGAAGGTCACCTCTACGCGGATCGCCACATTTTCGCCACGGGACGGGCCGTTTCTTGTGGTGCTTCTCCGTCCGCCACCGAAGAAATCGCTGAAAATATCACCAAAATCTCCGAAGCCGCCAAAACCGCCGAAGCCGTCAAAGCCCTGACCGCCACCAAAGTTGGGGTCAACACCTTGGAAACCGAACTGGTCATACCGCGCCCGCTTATCGCTGTCGGACAGTACCTCGTAGGCTTCGCCGATCTCTTTGAATTTTTCTTCTGCGGACTTGTCACCGGGGTTTCTGTCAGGATGGTATTTGCCTGCCAGCTTTCGGTACGCCCGCTTTATTTCATCAGCGCCGGCATTTTTCTCTACACCCAGCACCTCATAATAATCGCGCTTATTTTCTGCCATTTTACACCTCAATGTACGAAAAAACATCGTACGGGGGGCGCTTGCTCCCGCCGATTGGTTTGCACAGCAAGCCAATATCGCCGTAGGCGATTCGTTGATTGGTTTTTGTTTGCGGCGGGAGCAAGCCCCCGCCCTACATTTATGCTTTAAGACACCAATAAGGGGCGGCTGTCACCGCCCCTTTGGGGTTTTTATCAGTCTACAGTCTCGTAGTCAGCATCTACAACGCCGTCATCGGCAGGCTGTTCACCCTGGGGCGCAGCGTTCTTGTAGAGCTTTTCGCTGACAGCATAGAAAGCCTTCTGCACTTCCTCGGTAGCTTCCTTGATAGCCGCCACATCAGTGCCCTTGTTGACCTCCTTCAGCTTATCCACAGCTACTTGAATGGTCTGCTTCTCCTCCTCGGAGATCTTGTCACCCAGCTCGGAGAGGGTCTTTTCGGTCTGGTAGACGGTCTGGTCTGCCATATTGTGGGTATCCACTTCCTCACGGCGTGCCTTATCCTCGGCGGCGAACTGCTCAGCCTCGCGGACAGCCTTGTCGATATCCTCCTGAGAGAGGTTGGTGGAAGCGGTGATGGAGATCTGCTGCTCCTTGCCGGTGCCCAAGTCCTTAGCGGAAACCTTTACGATGCCGTTGGCGTCGATGTCAAAGGTAACCTCGATCTGGGGTACGCCACGGGGTGCGGGAGCAATGCCGGAGAGCTGGAAGTTGCCCAGCGTCTTATTGTAAGCTGCCATCTCGCGCTCACCCTGCAGAACATGGACATCTACAGAGGTCTGACCGTCAGCAGCGGTGGAGAAAATCTGGCTCTTGCGGGTGGGGATGGTGGTGTTACGGTCAATCAGTCGGGTGAATACGCCGCCCATGGTCTCGATACCGAGGGACAGAGGCGTAACGTCCAGCAGAACGATGTCCTTTACGTCACCGGTCAGCACGCCGCCCTGAATAGCAGCACCCAAAGCCACACATTCGTCGGGGTTGATGCCCTTGAAGCCTTCCTTGCCGGTCAGGTTCTTGACAGCCTCCTGCACAGCAGGGATACGGGTAGAGCCGCCAACCAGCAGGACCTTATTAAGATCGGATGCAGACAGACCGGCATCGCTCATTGCCTGACGGACAGGCTTTAAGGTGCGCTCTACCAAATCTGCGGTCAGTTCATTGAACTTAGCGCGGGAGATGGTGATGTCCATATGCTTGGGGCCGGTAATGTCAGCGGTGATATAGGGCAGGTTTACGGTGGTGGTGGTCATGCCGGAAAGCTCGATCTTAGCCTTCTCAGCCGCCTCACGGAGGCGCTGCATAGCCATCTTATCGTTCTTCAGGTCTACGCCTTCCGCCTTCTTGAACTCGTTTACGAGGTAGTCCATAATTCTCTGGTCGAAGTCGTCACCACCCAGACGGGTGTCGCCGGCAGTAGCCAGTACTTCCACGATGCCGTCGCCGATCTCCAGAATGGAAACGTCGAAGGTGCCGCCGCCAAGGTCATAGACCATGATCTTCTGCTCCTGCTCCTTGTCAAGACCGTAAGCCAGCGCAGCTGCGGTAGGCTCGTTGATGATACGCTTGACTTCCAAGCCTGCGATCTTACCTGCGTCCTTGGTAGCCTGACGCTGTGCGTCGGAGAAGTAAGCAGGAACGGTGATAACTGCCTCAGTAACGGTCTGACCCAAGTAAGCCTCAGCGTCAGCCTTCAGCTTCTGCAGCACCATTGCGCTGATTTCCTGAGGGGTGTAGCCCTTGCCATCCACATTTACGTGGTAATCTTCACCCATATGGCGCTTGATGGAAGCAATCGTGCGGTCTGCGTTGGTAACAGCCTGACGCTTTGCCACCTGACCGACCATACGCTCACCGGTCTTTGCAAATGCAACAACAGAAGGTGTGGTGCGGCCGCCCTCTGCGTTGGCGATAACAACAGGCTCGCCGCCTTCCAAAACAGCAACACAAGAGTTGGTTGTACCCAAGTCAATACCAATAATCTTACCCATAATAATTTCCTCCTATATATAAAGTTAAATTGTTTACCTTATTGTAGGGCGGGGGCTTGCTCCCGCCGATTAATTCGGTTGTTAATTAGCAACCTGAACCATCGCAAATCTTACGATCTTTTCGCCCACCTTAAAGCCCTTTTGGAACACCTGGGCGATGGTGTTTTCACCAAAAGCTTCGTCATCGATATGCATCACTGCATTGTGGAGATTGGGGTCGAATACCTCACCGGGGGCGCCGTAAATCTCCACACCCAAAGTGCCGAAAATCTTAATAAGCTCGGTCATGGTCAGCTCAACACCCTTTTTGTAGGCCTCGTCAGCGGTAGGCTGATTCAGCGCCCGCTCCAAATTGTCATACACGGGAAGCAGCTTTTCTACCGCTTCTGCCTTGCCGAGGGTGTAGAGCAGCTCTTTTTCCTTGGTGTTGCGCTTGCGGAAATTGTCGTACTCTGCAGCCAGCCGCAAATGAGCATCGTGTTCTGCGTTATACTTTTCTTCCCACTCGTTGACCGCCGGGGTTTCCGGGGTTTCTTCTACGGTTTCCTCTGCCGTTTCCTCAACGGGGGTTTCCTTTACTTCTTCGTCTTTTTTCTTTTTGGCCACGTTTATGCCTCCTCATCCGCATTCCCCGTCAGTTGGGGCTGCTCCGGTTTTGCAAACATCCGGGACAGGCTCTCTGCAAAGTAGCTCAGCCGGGCGGTGACCTTTGCGTAATCCATTCGGGTGGGGCCAACCACACCGATCATACCCTGCATACCGTCACCAATGTCAAATTTTGTCATAACCACGCTGGTGTCCTTCAGCTCTCTTGCCACATTTTCAGGGCCAACCAAAACCTGCGTGCCGTTGGCGTTGCGCATCACCGCAGGCAGGTTAGACAGCGCTTCTTCATCCAGGCTGGTCATTATTCTTTGGGCTTTATCCACATCCCGGTATTCCGGCTGGGTAAGCAGCCGCATCTGTCCGGTGACTACCATATTGGTATCCGTCTGCCGACGCAGCGTATCGGCGGTAAACTCTACGATTACCGGCACAAGACTGGAAGCCGAACCTGCAGAGCGCATTACCTTCTCAAGGAGGCTCTGGGTAAATTCTTCCCGGGTCAAGTCGGTCATTGTGGCATTGAGCAGTGCAGAGAGAAGCTGTAAGTCGCTTTCCGTGATGCTTAGCGGCAGCTTAATGAGCTTGTTAGCCACTTCATCGTTACTGAGCATTACCACCAAGATGAAGCTGCCCTCGCCCGCGAGAATCAAATCAAACCGGCGAACCTTTACGCCACCTTGCCGGGATGCGGCAGAGATCGCAGGAAGATCGGTAGCTTGGGAAACAAGCTTTGCCACCATTTCCATCAGTTTATCCACACGCTGCATCTTTTCTTCCAATGCTTCGTTAATGGACTGGGTCTCATCCAGCGAAAGGCGGTAATCCTGCATCAGCTCATCCACATAGATCCGATAACCGGCAGCGGAAGGCACACGGCCTGCGCTGGTGTGGGGCTGGTCAAGATAACCCATCGTGGTCAGTTCTGCCATCTCATTACGGATGGTTGCGGAGGAATACTGCATATCCGGCAGCGCCGCGATGGCCTTGGAGCCTACCGGCTCAGCGGTACGAATATAAAGGTCTACGATACAGCGCAGTACCTTTTTTTGCCGTTCGGTCATCTCCATTGGGATTCCTCCTTCCGTGTTAGCACTCTTTCTCTCTGAGTGCTAAGCACACTATACACTAGAGTGCTAAAAAAGTCAATAGCGCATTTTTAAATAATATATGAATTTTTTGAAGTTTCATCCAAAACCACAAAAAAGAGGGTCTTTCGACCCTCTTTTTAATCCTTCTTTTCTGCATTCAGGGCATCGACCACGATGTCGGGATAGGGATTTACAATAACGGTGCGGTGGCTGTGGTAGATGACCATACCGGGTTTGCCGCCGGGGATTCTCTTAATCTTGCCCACGGGATTCACATCTACTGGGATATTTTGACCGCCGGCAGTTTCCGCGTAATGGGCGGCAAGCTGAGCGGCTTGGGTCACCGTATCGTCAGGGGGTGTTCTGCCACCGCAGGCGATGATAACGTGACTGCCGTGGACCTTTTGGGCATGAAGCCAAATATCGTCTTTGCGGGCAAAACGGAAGGTCAGCTCCTCGTTTTGCTGGTTGTTCCGCCCTACATAAATGGTGTAGCCGTCGGTAGACTCGAATTTAAGTGGCGGCAGTTTCCCCTTTTTCATCTGCTTTTTGCTGCCATCGGCGCGGATATAGCCGCCATCCTGCAGCTCCTGCCGAATTTCTTCCAGTTCCCGCTCAGATTCTGCCCGATTTAGTTCGTGGAGAACGCTTTGCAGGTACTGAAGCTCTGTTTCGCCCAGTTCAATTTGCCGCGTCAGCTCTTTTTCCGCGTTTTTCCGCTTGCTGTAATCCTTATAATACTTAGCTGCGTTCTGCTGGGGAGACAGCAGAGGTGAAATCGCGACCTCAATGGTGGGCATATTTTCATCGTAGAAATCCTCCACCTGCACCTTTGTCATACCCTTTTGCATTTTGTGAATATTGGCGGTAAGGATGTCGCCAAGCTGCCGAAGCCGTTCCCGGTCGTAGGTCTCCTGCAGCTCCTTTTCCTGAATGGCAAGCTTTCGCTGTAATCTCTGGCAGAGATTTTGCACCAGCTTGCGGACGGCTTGACTTTTTTGCGCCATCGCCTCTTTTTTGTCTTTTTGGCTGTAAAAGCCGTCCAAAAGGGCGCAAAAACTCTCTTTTTCCCGATATGCGCCATACTGGGTCACCGGGCAAAAGGCGTACTGCTTGGGTGTGCCGTCAGGCGCTTCATAGACACACGGGATAGGCTCTGTAATATATTTCCCAAAGAATTCGCTGATTTTTTTTGCAGTCATTTCAAGGTCTGCATTTTCCAGTCTGGCATCGGTATCCCCTAAGGCATAGAGCGCCGCCTCCCGACAGACAAGGGGCGAAAGACCGCCAAGGCTGTCCATCAGCCGGTCACAAAGCCTGTCTGCTCCCGGCCGGGTCAAAATCTGCAAATAGTCCGCTTCTGTAAGAATCGCAGGGTCTTCTTTATGCATAGGCGTAGGGTGCTGGTAGTAAAGTCCCGGCAGTGCCGCCCGCCCGGAGGCGGTGTCCAGTCCCACACGACGGAGGCAATCCAAAATTCTGCCCTCTTTGTCCACCAAATACAAATTGCAGGTTCTGCCCATCAGCTCTGCAATGAGAGATTTTTCCGTGGGGTCGCCCATCTCGTCGATGCAGTCGAAGGTAAATTTCGCCCAGCGCTCCATAGGCAGTTGCTCAATTTTTGTCAGTCTTCCGCCGGACAGATGCTTTCTTAGCAGCATACAGAACATCGGCGGCTGGGCGGGATTTTCCATAGCTTGCTCCGTAAAATGAAGCCTCGGTGCGGTGGGAGAGATGACAAACAGCAGCTTTTGCCGCCCGGTGGGGGTTTTCAGCAGCAGCACCACCGTATCCCGGGTAGGCTGGTGAATTTTTTCAATTCGTCCGCCCACTGCGTCTTGCATTTCTCCTAAAACGGCACGGAGAAAAAAAGCGTCAAATGCCATTTTCTTCCTCCATTCCCAAGCGGAACAATTCGTTAAGCCGCTCCGTTCTTCCGAGTAGATACAACGCGCCAAAAAGCGCCTCCAAGCCCGTAGCCTTTGCATACTCTTGCGGAGTAGCCGATTTGGGTGCCGCGTGAGTATGGGCGTTCTTACCGCGACGGTAAAAGTCCTGCTCCTCCTCTGTCAGAACAGGTAAGAGCTTCTCTATCACTTTTGCCTGATAGGCAGCGTTGACTAATTGAATGGCGTTTTTATGGAGGTTAATGACCTTTTTCCCGCCTTTTTCGCACAGATATGCACGGCACAGCAGCTCATAGACCCCGTCGCCCATATGGGCTAGACCAAGGCTGGAAATTTCCTTCACCTGCTGCGCTGTCATATGCATTTCAAAATAATTTTCCATAAAGCCTCCAGATGGGCATAGTCTTAATCGTATAGTAACAGAAACAACCACGGCTGTCAAATTCCACAACAGAATTTTTTCTTGCTATATACTTTTGCGTATGATAAAATATATATGCGCAAACCCGCGCAAATACAAAGAAAGAGGTGTTTCTATGATCGGTTCCGGTCTAAAAAAGTTCGCGCAGGCAAACGGTCTTTCCGTCGGTAGTGGCATCGGCTATGGTGTTCTTCGGGGATTTCAGGTCACCCTGTCCGAAGGCTCCGGCTTTAAGCAGATAGTCGTCAATACCAAATTCCCCGATGTGGAAAAGCTTAACGCCCTGCAAGCAACCCTCAACAGTGTAAACCTGCAAAAGGATTACCGGGTGCAGCAGCTAAACTTTACAACCACCGGCATTGTCATTCGTTTTCTTGACAATCCCGGCACAATGGCAAAAATTGAAGCCTTTACCGACTGGTTCTTCCCTCTTCTGTCCGAAGCGGATGCCTATGGCGCAGATATTTGCCCGGAATGCGGCGAAGTGATAGACGGTGACGGTGTGTGGAGAATGGTCTCCGGTATTGCCGGCCGCTATCATACTCCCTGTGCAGAAAAAATCTCTCAGGAACTTACAGATGAACAGGAAGCTAAGGCTCAAGCAGACAACGGTACATATATCAGCGGTGTAGTCGGCGCGCTGATCGGCGCACTCATTGGCGCTGTGGTTTGGGCGCTTGTGCTGAGCGCCGGTTATGTGGCATCTATCATCGGCCTTTTGATTGCATTCCTGGCAGACAAGGGCTACGACCTATTGAAGGGCCGTCAGGGCAAGGGTAAGGTTGTAACCCTCATTATCTCCGTGGTTCTTGGCGTTGCCGTTGGTACAGTTCTTGCTGAATTTATAGGCTTGGCCGGCTTAATTGACGAAGGTTATTTCATCCCGGAAATTACTTACGCTAATATTCCGGAAATTTTCTTTATTGAGATGGCAGAAAACACCCAATACTCTGCCGCCGTTTACGGCAACTTTTTCCAAGGCTTGCTGTTTGCCGCCATTGGCGTGGTGTTCTTCATCACCCAAGCCGCCAAAAAAGTTACCGCTCCTAAAATGACAGAATTAAAATAAACCTAGGAAAAGCGGGGCGTCGAGGACGTCGCCTCCTACAAAAAGCTCCCTCATTTGAGGGAGCTTTTATTATCTGTTTTTTCCAGTACGATGGCGGTGCGGCTGGGGAGATAAAGCAGTACACCCGGCTTGCCGTCTATTTCTACTGTTTCGTAAGTTTCGTGATAGACACGGCCAAAGCCACCGAAGCAGAAATCATCAGTTGACATAACAACTTTGTAACTGCCCGGTTCCGGCATCGGTACAAAGCAGCCCGTATGGCTCTGTGTGGGATGGAAATTGAAGACGAATACGCCGGCGCCCTTTTGGTAGGCCATCCATTTCCCCTGATTGTCCACATAAAGCTGCCGGTCTTTGCCGGTAAACACGCGCTGCCGCTTTCCAAGGGCAACCATTGCCTTTTCGAAATCGTTCAAATATGCATACCGCAAGTTGGGATTGTCCGCTAAAGACCACTGCCGGCGGCAGTAATGATAGCTCCAGCCGTTGCCCTCCCGGGGAAAATCGATCCATTCCGGGTGACCGAACTCATTGCCCATAAAAGTAAGGTAGCCCTCGCCGCCTAAGCTCATCGTCAGCAGCCGCAGCATCTTGTGCAGCGCCATACCTCGGTCAACCACCGCATTTTGACTGCTCTTTTCCATTCCCCAGTACATTTCTTTGTCGCAGAGGCGGAACATAATGGTCTTAACGCCCACCAGTGCCTGGTCGTGGGACTCGCAATAGCCGATGACCTTTTCCTTGGGTCTGCGGATGGCCAGTTCATAATAGATGTGGAACAAATCCCAGCTTTCGTCAGGCACTTCCTTTAAAAGCTTGATCCACATATCCGGCTCACCCATAGCAAGGCGGTAATCAAAACCCACGCCGCCCCAGCTTACCGGCAGCGCCAGTCCCGGCAGTGCAGAGGTATCCTCTGCAATGGTGATAGCATTTTTATTAATCTCACGAACGAGAAGGTTGGCAAGCTGCAGATACGTCACAGCCTCCACGTCCGTATTCATCGAAAAATAAGAATCGTAGCCCGTAAAGGCCTTGCCAAGACCGTGGTCGCGGTAGAGCATTGAGGTGACACCGTCAAAGCGGAAACCGTCAAAATGGTACTCCTCCATCCAATATTTCAGGTTGGACAGCAAGAAATGGAGCACCTCGGGCTTGCTGTAATTGAAACATTTGGTGTTCCAAGCGGGATGGTCGCCCCGGTCTCCTGCGTGGAAGAACTGGTAATCGGTGCCGTCAAATTGGTTGATACCCTCCCGGGTGTTTTTGCTGGCGTGGGAGTGGACAACATCCAAAAGTACCGAAATCCCCAGCTTATGGGCAGTATTAATCAGTGCCTTCAGGTCTTCCGGCACGCCAAACCAAGAGGATGCCGCAAAGAAATTGGTGACCTGATAGCCGAAAGAGGCATAGTAAGGATGCTCCATAACCGCCATAATTTGCAGGGTATTATAGCCCAGCTTGTGGATGCGGGGCAGCACCTTCTCCGTAAATTCCTTATAAGTGCCTAATTTCCCCTCTTCCTGTGCCATACCGATATGGCACTCATAGATGAAGAGCCGTTTCTTGGGTTTAAAGCCTTTATCTGTCCAAGGGAAGGATTTTTCGTCCCAAATGACACCGCACCAGCTATGATTTTCCGGGTTTTGCTCCACCCGGTGGATATAAAGGGGAATCCGTTCCAGTTCCTGCCCGTCCCGGCAGACGATTGCCATCACCCGGGTGCCGGTTTTTAAGGCGTCTTTTCCCGGGATAAACAGCTCAAAAACACCGTTTTCCTGCTTTTCCATCGGGAACGCATACCGCTCCCAATTGCAAAAATCACCGGTCAGATACATTTTCTCCGCGCCAGGCGCCCATTCCCGGTAGTACCAGCCGTCTTCCGTCTTGTGGAAGCCGAAATACAGATGTCCTGTGGCAAAATCGCTGAGGGTCTGCCCTTCCGGCAAAATGGTCGCAAGTGTTTCTTCCAGCCGCGCCTTCCGCAGGAGAAGGTCTCCGCGGTAGGGTTTCAGCATCGGGTCGCAGGAAAGTATTTTCATAACCGGTCCTCCTTTGCGTTTTTACACTTTCAGTTTATTCTTATTTTCTCTCCCTGTCAAGAAAAATAAAACGGCACAATCTGTGCCGTTTCAGGTCTTTTTTGTGAATTTTTCCTTGCATTTGGGGCAGGTGATGGCGATTTTGCCTTTTCCTTTGGGGACACGGACGGTCTGCTTGCATTTAGGGCAGGTAAAATAACGGTGGTTTTTGTCGCGAATTCGTTCCAATAACTGCAGATATTGGCGGTTTTCCCGGTAGCGCTTATAGGTGTTGCGGGAGAAGCAGCGGTACAGCGCCAAAATCATAAAGGCGTAGGAAACTATGGTGATAATCAGCCTTGCGGTATTATTCCACACAAAGAGGTTAATAAAGCAGGTTGCAAGGCCGAGACCCAGCAGCAATGTGTTTAATTTATCCGTTCCGTATCTGCCCGTCATAAACCGACGGAGGGCCATAAGGATACGTTGCCCGAATTTTTTCATACAATAGCTCCTTAATATGGCGTTTTTTCTATTATAATACGAATTTTTGAAAAAACAACTGTCTTAAAGGAAAGTTTACGATTCGTTTAAAAAGCAAGGGAATAATCATTAAGACTGTATGAATCCTTTAAGAAGGAATATTTTTCATTCTTCTCCAAGGAAAACTTTACTTTTTCCATAAAAAATAGTATACTGGTACTGACTTTTTGAAAGGAGGCGGCAAAGATGCTTTCGAAATTGGAGGCGGTAGAAAACCGCTTTGAGGAGCTTTGCGCCAAAAGCGAACAGCCGGATTTCTACGCAGACCCCAAAAAGGCCGCTGCCCTTTTGCGGGAGAAAAACGATTTAGAGCCGATTATTGAAGCTTACCGGGCTTACCAAACTGCCCTCCGGGATATGCAGGAAGCAGAAGAGCTGATGAGCGACCCGGAAATGCGGGAACTCTGCCAAGACACCTATCAGGAGGCAAAAAATCAAAAAGAAACCCTTTTTGAGCAGCTTCGGATTTTACTGCTGCCCAAAGACCCCAACGATGAGAAAAACGTCATTGTGGAAATTCGGGGCGGTGTTGGCGGTGAAGAAAGCGCGCTGTTTGCCCACAGTTTGTTCCGGATGTACAGTATGTATGCCGCCCAAAAGGGTTGGCAGGTGGAGCTGATGAACTATAATGAGACGGAATTGGGCGGTGTCAAGGAAGCGGATTTTGTTATCAGCGGCCGGGGCGCTTATTCCCGGCTCAAATACGAGTCCGGCGTTCACCGTGTCCAGCGCGTGCCCGAAACCGAGTCCGGCGGACGGGTACACACCTCCACCGCCACCGTGGCAGTCCTTCCTGAGATGGAAGAGGTGGATGTGCAGATCAATCCCGCGGACATTGAAATGCAGGTGTTCCGGGCCTCCGGCGCAGGCGGTCAGCACATCAATAAGACCAGCTCCGCGGTGCGGCTCATTCACAAGCCTACCGGCATCGTGGTGGCTTGTCAGGAGGAGCGAAACCAGTTCCAAAACCGGGAAAAATGTATGCGTATGCTAGCCTCCAAGCTTTATGAAATTGAGCAGGAACGCATTAGCTCCGAGGTCACCGGTATGCGCCGCAGTCAAGTAGGCACCGGTATGCGCAACGAGCGAATCCGCACCTATAATTTCCCCCAAGGCCGGGTAACCGACCACCGAATCGGCCTGACACTTTATAAAATTGATGCCGTAATGGACGGCGCGCTGGACGAAATTATCGACGGTCTTGCCACCGCCGACCAGGCCGAGAAGCTGAAAAACAGCCAATAAAGCCTTCCCCGTTGTCATTCTGAGCGGAGGGCAACAGCCCGGAGTCGAAGAATCCACGCATTATCATTTATGCTTTGCAAATATTCGGTTTGAATATCCTTCGCCGCGCTAACGCTTGCTCAGGATGACAAGCAACAAATATTAGATGCAGGGTTAACCCTCATCCGCCCCCTGCGAGGCCACCTTCTCCTCAAGGAGAAGGCTAAGGGGAAGGCTTTAGAAAGGAATATTATGGAATATATTACAAATTCTCCGGAGGAGACAGAGGCGCTGGGTGCGGCATTGGGCCGTGCTTTGCAGCCGGGTACCGTCATTGCTTATACCGGAGACTTGGGGGCAGGAAAGACCGCCTTTACCCGGGGCATTGCCCGGGGGCTGGGTATTCGGGATATTGTTACCAGCCCTACCTATACCATTGTAAATGAATATCTAAGCGGCAGGCTGCCCCTCTTCCATTTCGATATGTACCGTCTCCATTCTTCCGACGACCTTTGGGACATCGGCTGGGAGGATTATTTGGAAAGAAACGGTATTTGCGCTGTGGAATGGAGCGAAAATATTGCCGATGCGCTGGAAAATCCTCTCTTTATCTGCATTGAGAAGCTGGGAGAAAACAGCCGGAGAATTACTCTGAAAGGAGGGGATTTGGATGCTTTTAGCCTTTGAGACCTCTGCAAAAGCCGCCTCTGTGGCGCTTTTTGACGGAGAAAAGCTGCTGGGCGAGAGTTATCAAAATACCGGTCTTACCCATAGCCAAACCCTGATGCTGATGGCGGAGGACTTGCTGAAAAACTTGGGTATCGCCGTTTCCGATCTGACTGCTGTCGCAGTTGCCGCAGGTCCGGGCAGCTTTACAGGCGTTCGAATCGGTGTTTCCGCCGCCAAAGGTCTTGCTTGGGGTCGGGTAATTCCCTGCTACGGTGTTTCCACGCTGGAAGCGATGGCTTTGGGATTAGGCATACACGACGGCTATGTTCTTTCTGCTATGGATGCCCGGAGAAATCAGGTCTATACCGCCCTGTTTGCGGTAGAAAACGACATCGTTTCCCGGCTTATGGAGGACAGCGCCATTGCCATTTCCGAACTGAAGGAAAAACTGCCGAAGGATAAGCCTATTTTTCTTGTAGGTGACGGCAGTACCCTTACCTATAATACCCTTATTGGGGATGTCCCCTCCCTTGTTTTGCCTCCGGAGCATAAAATGCACCAGCGGGCAGTGGGCGTCGGTCTTGCGGCAAATAAAGCCATTGCACAGGGAGATGCCGGCGATGCGGCTTCCCTCACACCCAACTATCTGCGGCTTTCACAAGCCGAGCGGGAAAGATTAGAGAAAATGAAATAGCGCAAAAAGGCTCCCCTATGAGGGGAGCTGGCATTTGCGAGGTACGAGCAAATGACTGAGGGGTTAACAGAGCCGAAAGTCTTTGCATTTTTCGTACCTCCGTAAACCCCTCCGAGCAAAATCAAAGATTTTGCCCACCTCCCCTGCAGGAGAGGCTTTAGGGAACTGGAATTTGCAGGAGAAAACACAAAACCGGGGTGCGGCTGCACCCCGGTAACTTTTTTACTTTACTTTGGCCTTGGAAATGGGATATGCATCGACAATAGGGCGCTTAAAGAACAGCGTCCAGCCCATTCCGCCGTAATCGCAGACACTTACCAGCTCCCAGCCCTCACGGCCCCAGCCGGCTATGTACTTATCCATCTTCTTTTCGTCCATAACGCTGATTTTTTCCCGCTTATACTCAAACTTATGGATATAGAAAATGTCGAAGCTGTCCACCGGAATCAAGGTAACCCTGGAAATAAGACGGTCGTTATCTGCCTTGGCAAGCCACTTTCTGCTGATACCCGCATCCAAAACACCCTCTACCGTCTTAGGCGCATCCATTACACCAATCTGGTACTTAAAACGCACCAGCGTAGGACCGTCCAGAGGTATTCGGGCAATTTGGCCGGACTTGCCCTCCCACAGCACTTTCTCACCGTCGAGAATCGTCACACTTTGGGAAGAATCCGCGGCTTCCAGCTTTACCAGTACATATTTTGCTTTCTTTGCAATGGGGTAGCCGCAGATAGGGCAGCTTGCCGCCAAAGAAGAAACCTGCTTTCCGCATTCCGGACAAGTGATCAAAGCCATAGCATTTACCTGCCTTTTTCATCATTTTCTTCATTATAGCAAACAAAAATGAAAATAGCAAGGAGATTTTTGCGCGATATACACTATGCTTCTTGACACCTATTTTCCACCGTGCTATATTGGGATAAATTCTGTTTTAAGGAGCGGTTACCGTGGAAAAAGGTCTGCAAAAATACGTACTTCCCGGCTTTTGTACAGGAATTCTCTTTCTCTTTTTCTTCGCGGTCTGTAAAATCAATTTCTCCGTTGAGCCAGACTACTTTTCTACCGATATGTACACCGATATGCGCTATGCAGTAAGGGCTTGGGAAGAAAAAAGCATTTTTCCGGAGGGGTGGATTTTTGGCAATCAGCTTTACACGGTAGCAACACCGGTGCTGGCGGCCCTTTTCTACGGTCTTTCCGGCAGTATGCATTTTTCTATGGGTCTTGCCTCCACGGTCATGGGAGTTTTGGTGCTGGCCAGCTTTTTTTGGCTGCTCCGGGCGTTTATCCCCCATCTGGGCGGGCAGCTTTTGGCGCTGACCCTTTTTATGGCTGCGACCTTGGTGTTTGGCGGCCCGGTTTATGAAACCAACGGCTGGCAGCTTTTTTTCACAATGTGTTCCTTTTACGCCTGCTATGCCATCGCCGCCTTTTTGGCTTTTGGCTGCTATATCCGGGGAAAATTGGAGAAAAAGCAGCTTTTTTCCCTAATTTTGTGCGTTTTCCTTTCTTTCGGCACAGGTTTGCAAAGTCTCCGGCAGACCCTCATAATGGCGCTGCCCATTGCGGCGGTAGAGCTGCTGTCCATCCTGTACAGAATAAGCAAGAAGAAAGACTATTTTACGGCGCGGACGCTGATTGCCGCTGCGGTTTTGATTTCTAACCTTTTGGGCGTCATTACCGCAAAGCTTTTGCATATCCCGCAGGTGGAGATTTTTGGGAAAATTACCCTTACCGGTCTTGATACCCCTGTTCTTTCCTTGCAGCAGAGTTTTGCAAACGCCCTTTCTCTCGTAGGCTTGGGAAATAAAGCACCGGCGCTGATTCTTGGTGTGATGGGTATTTTCGCTTTGCTCTACCTGTCTTACCGGCTGCGGGAAACCGCAGAGGGCAGCAGTCTTTGTCTTTTACTGCTGACAGTCAGCCTTGTGGGTGTGCTGGTACTGGATGCCTTTACCACGATGAATATCCGCAGTATCTACTATTTCCTGCTCTACTTCCTCTTTGCAATGTTGGGCGCGGCGCTGTATTCCCACTTTGGCGGATGGCCGCGCTGGGGCGCTTGCCTTTTACTGGTGGTTTTGCTGCTCTCGGGCGCAGAGGATAAGCTCAGGCCGGTATTGGAGCCTGTAAGCAATCCTGACCGGTACGATGCTGTTGTGACCTACTTGGAAGAACAAGGCATCAACACTGTGTATTCCGGCTGGAATCGGGGCGAACGGATTGGCATTGCTTCCGATGACCGCATCCGCTGCGGCTTTTGGGACTCTCCCAATACGCCTTTTGTGCCGGTAAAATACCTGTGTGACCCGGCGGTCTTCGATGTCGCGCCTGAAAATTGCGCCTATGTTTTTCTAAACGCAAGCGAAGCAAATATCGCCCTTCAAGCGGCAAAAGAAAAAGGCGTGGAATTAAAGTTTTTAAAGCACTTTACGGATACAAGTATCTATATCTATATCGCAGATATCAATTTGATGGGAAAATAGAACAGGCGGAGGATATTCCTCCGCCTGTTTTTATTTCCAAACCTCCATAGGCTTTCCGCAGCAGCGGGGAATGGGCTGACCCGCTTTTACATCGAGAACCTTATGGCAAATGGGGCAGTAGACCTGACAGTCCTTTTCTGCCCGGACAACAAGGCTTTCCTTAAATCGTAATTCGTTTTCCATATTACAACACCAGCGACGGCGCGGCATAGACCCGGGCGGCACATTCCTGATCCAGCAGGTACAGACCCTTGGGGTCTTGCCCGAAGAGCTGATAGCGGCTGATCATAGAATCGGCATTTTCTTCCTCTTCCATTTGCTCATTGATAAACCAGTCGAGGAATTTCATTGTGCGGTAATCCTTTGCCTGATGGGCTTCGTGGTAAATGTTATTGATCAAAGCGGTGACGTACCGCTCATGCTCTGCGGCGATCTCCAGGGGAGCGAGGAGGGAGTCAAATTCCTTGTCCGGCTTGCCGATGGCTTCCAAAGTCACCTTCAGACCGTTGTTCTGCATGTACTTCATAATGAGCAGAGCATGATCCCGTTCCTCCTGAGCCTGGACCATGTAATAGTTGGCATAGCCGTCCAGGTCCATGGAATCGTAGTAGTTGGACATATCCAAATATAAGTATGCGCTGTAGAATTCTTTATTGATCTGATCATTCAGCAGCGCTGCAATTTTTTCGTTCATAGCATTCTCCTTATGGTAGTTAGCAAAACCGCCGGTCCCGGTCAGGGACCGGCGGTAGATTGTTATCGTCGGTTATTCAAATACCGGGGATTACTTGAAATATCTTTCAAGCAAGCCTTTCAATGCGACACCGTGGCGGGCCACGTCACGAGCCATCTCGTGAACGGTGTCATGGATCGCATCCAGGCCGTTCTTCTTTGCGCACACAGCCAGGTCGAACTTGCCCTGAGTTGCGCCGAACTCGCAGTCCACACGCCATGCCAGGTTGTCCTTGGTGGTAGCCTTCATGTTGGGCTCCAGGTCCTCGCCCAGCAGCTCTGCAAACTTAGCGGCATGCTCAGCCTCTTCGTAAGCTGCCTTCTCCCAGTACAGACCGATCTCGGGGTAGCCTTCACGGTGTGCG
>JAZOMT010000019.1:0-1605 GCA_045654085.1 Faecousia sp.
GAAAGGGGTCTGTGAACTTTCTGCGGCGCAGACCTTCTTCGTCGGCCTCCTGATCCAGCAGCGCCTGCTGACGGATCAGCTCCTCGCCGGTGACCTCTACAAAAAATTCCGGTTCCCGCTCCGTAATGTAGGGGCGGCAATATTCCCGGGTGCTGAAAAACATAGGCTGCACATGGGTCGCAAGCCCGGCGACCTCCATAACAAACGCCTCCACTATCCTCACCTCGTTTACGATTAAAGTACAAAGCTGCATTTACGCTTTGTTAGACAAATTGGAATTTGGCGGCGAGTCGCCGCAGACAATGCGTGCTCGGTGCAGTGCGTTTCGTTACTGCCCTGACCCGCTCGGTATCGTTCCTGCGGAACAGTTAGACAAATTGGAATTGGCTTACTCAATCTCTGTGCGGATGGTAAACACATCAGGAAGATTGAAAATATCCTTCTTCAAGAACAACGGGTAGAAATACTCGTCCTTTAGTCTTTCAAACTCCAGCCATTCAAAAGTATGTATGCGGTGGCCTTCGTTTGCAGTAAAGCTTTTTCCCCTCGAAAGCAAATCAGTATCGGTTATGTCCATTAAGAAGTAAATACAGAGTTCGTGATAGTGCAAATTATCGACATCTTCTGTGAAAAAAGCCTGATTGAGCCAAAGAGGACGAGCAATCTTAGGTGTAACACCCAATTCTTCTTGAACCTCTCTGATAACCGCACTTTCTGCCGTTTCACCTATCGCAACTCTCCCACCAGGCAAATAGTAATACGGTGACCGCTCATCGTGCATTGCCAAGATTTTACCGTCAGAAATCATCATAGCACACACTCTGTAATTAAATTTCTCATTGCCATTTTTGAAAGAAATATCCATCCTTAATCACCTTGTTAAATTCAAGTTTGTCGAACTGATGCTTAGAGCGGCATCGTTACTTCTTTATCACCTTTTTGCCCCAGGTGCGTTTGTTGCATTGGGGACACATCAGGTGACGGGTAAAGCCTCTGTGTCTTGCCATCATCACTTCTTTATAGGTGGGTACAATTTCATATCCGCATTCTCTGCACTTATAAGCACCTACACTCACTTCCAGCTTCAGGGCATAAAAGCACGGGATCATAAACAGAACGCAGACAACGAGAATTACCACCAGCTGCCATATGCCTTCGGGAACGAAAAACGCAGCCACAAAAAGGCCTGCCAGCAGAACGATGATACTGATGATCATAATCACCCACATGGAGCGCCACACCATTTTATTTTTCTGTTCCAGCTCCTTTGCCATATCCAGCAAAAGCTGTTCATTTCTCTGATTGTTGTTTTCCATTTGAATTTTCTCCCCACTCAGCAATTCATTCACACTGATTCCCAAAATATCGCAGAGCTCCAGCATAAGGGAAGTATCCGGCATGGCGATGCCTCTTTCCCACTTGGATATTGCCTTATCGGTAATACCCAGTTTTTCCGCCAGCTGCAATTGGGTCAACTGATTCTTTTTTCTACATGCGGCAATAAATTTTCCAATTTTGATTTGATCCATAATGTACCTCCCTTCCCTTTTACTATAGCCGATCCCCGAACTGGATCACACCTACCGGTGGTTTAGTGAGGAGAAA
>JAZOMT010000020.1:0-106158 GCA_045654085.1 Faecousia sp.
CGTGCCGCTCAGCAGATCGCTGCCGGCGCTACCTATCTGGACGTCAACATCGGACCTGCTGAGAAGGACGGTCCCGAGCGTATGATGTGGGCTGTTAAGCTGCTGCAGGAGAACTTCAACATCGTTCCTCTGGCACTGGATACTGTCAATATGAAGGCTATCGAAGCTGGTATCAAGGTCTACAACCGTACTAACGGTAAGCCCATCGTTAACTCTGCTGACGCAGGTTCCCGTATCGGCTACATTGACCTGGCTGCCGCTAACGACGCTATCTGTATCGCTCTTTGCTCTGCTGACGGTATCGCAAAGGATAACGAAGAGCGTATGATGCACTGTGACAATATGCTGGAGCGCGGCCTGAGCCTGGGTATGGAAGCTACCGGCCTGTGGTTCGACCCCCTGTTCCTGGTTGTCAAGGGTATGCAGGATAAGCAGATGGAAGTTCTGGAAGCTATCCGTATGTTCTCTGAGAAGGGCCTGAAGTCCACCGGCGGTCTGTCCAACAACTCTAACGGCGCACCCAAGGAAGTCCGTCCCATCATGGACTCCGCTCTGGTTGCAATGTGCATGATGCAGGGTCTGACCTCTGCCATCGTGAACCCCAACGATCGCCGCCTGATGGAGACCATCAAGTCCTGCGACATCTTTAAGAATCACGTTCTGTACTCCGATTCCTATCTGGATCTGTAAGAGATAGGATGCAGGGGCGTGCATTGCACGTCCGCGGACGACCGATGGTCGCCCCTACAGATTTAAATTCCCGTATACAATCCGGGAGGGAGAAAAACCTCCCTCCCGGATTTTGCTTTTTGGGAGATCCGTTTGCGGTTCCCGACAGAAGCGGCGCCTGACGAAGCAGGCTTGCTTCTTGTCGACCGCGGCACTTGCTTGCCCCCTCGCTTTATCTGCCACCGGCAGCGCTCTGGCGCGCAACCCTCCCGGCCACTTTGCTCATTTTTATATCCCCCGGTAGGGGATGTTAGGATAACCTTTGGGGTTTGCTTTCTTATGTAAGAAAGGGGTGACGAAATGCTTCCTGACAGAATAATAGATCCCAATCGTGATGTACGTAGAATTATTACAGGAATGTGCGTGGTCGTCATTTTTCTGGGCTTTGCTTTTCTTGTGGCCTTTCCATTAGACTTTGCTACCTTAATATACATAGTATTGCTTTTTGTTTTGGGGATAGGTTGTATATTGTACTGTAGATTGTGTTGCCCTTACACGGTGCTAAGTCACGAAGGTGTAACAACACGTTTCTTGTTCAAAGAAAAACTTTATTGTTGGGATGAAATCATACAGGTTGGAAGATATTGGGGAGACAGAAGGTCACCTGCAAGTATGCGTTTTCAGCTTGTTTTGGTGTTTACCAATGGATCACCAAAGCAGCCGGGGAGAGATAAAAGATTTTTTGACAGAAATCTTATGAAAGCAGTTTCGTTACCTAATCAGCGTGAAATTCGGTTGTTTATTGAAGAAAACTACGGACCTCTCAACTATGATGACTATGATTACGTTAACAGTTGGGAAAAGAAAGTAAACAAACTCGACGAGACATAACTCTGTATATCCAGCCCGGAGGGGCTTCATATAAAACGGCGGGAGCAAGCCCCCGCCCTACAAATAAATTATCAGGAGGAACTTACTATGAGCGTATTAACCGATCTGATTTATGGCGGCAGTAATGCTGTTGCCGGCCTGACCGAGGGCGCTGTGAACGATGCGATTGCAAAGTACGGCGCTGACAAGGCCATCGCATTCCCTGATACTGCATACTTTTTCCCCACCATTTATGCCGCTACCGGTGTAAAGGTCAAGACCTTGGGCGATTTGGTGCCCTGCGTAGGCGTACTTAAGAGCCTGATCACAAATCAGGAAGACTTGGGTCAGGCGCTCAATGCCGGTCTTGCCACTGCTGTTGGCGCAGAAATTCTGGAGGGTCTTAAGTGGGTTGATAATGCAGAGCCTTATGCAAACGATTCCGGCATCGGCTTCGTGCCCGACCCCATCATCCGTTCCTTGGGCGTGCCGCTGGTTACCGGCGATATCCCCGGTGTTGCTGTTGTGCTGGGCAAGGCCGACAATGCTGAGGATGTTGTAAATGTCGTTAAGGATTATCAGTCCAAGGGCATTATGACCTTTATGGTCGGTGATGTCATCGAGCAGTGCGCAGAAGGCGGCGTCAAGATGGGTCTTGAGTTCCGTGTCATCCCTCTGGGTCACGATGTTACCTCCGTTATCCACGTTGTTACCGTGGCTGTCCGCGCCGCGCTGATCTTCGGTAATGTCCAGCCCGGCGATTTGGGCGGTCTGCTGGCTTACACCAAGGAGCGCGTGCCTGCATTTGTCAACACCTTCGGCGCAATTGATGCCGTTGTTGTTTCTGCAGGCGCAGGCGCTATCGCTTTGGGCTTCCCCGTGGTCGTTGACATCGACTTGGGCGAAAATCAGGTTCCCGGCGCGCTGGAGTCCGTTTGCGACCACGCACTGACTGTGAAGAAGTCTCTGGAGCTGCGTAATATTAAGATCAAGGTCAAAGAGCTGCCCATTCCCGTAGCCTTTGCGGCTGCATTTGAGGGCGAGATCATCCGTAAGTCCGATATGCACAACGAGTTCTACTCCGGCAAGAACCCCACTGCAGAGCTGGTTGTTATGCGTGAGCTGGACGAGATTGAGGATCACAAGCTCACCATCGTCGGTCCTGATCTGGATGGCGCATCCGAGCTGGCACTGGCTACCTTCGTTGAGGTTGCCGGCAAAAAGATGCAGATCGACTTTGAGTCTGTTATCGAGCGGAAGTTCCACGCTTGGTTTAACTATATGGAAGGCGTTATGCATACCGGTCAGCGCAATCAGGTCCGTGTCCGTGTATCTAAGAACGCATTCGAAGCCGGTCTGCGGCTGAAGGACTTCGCTGAGGTTCTGTATGTAATGATTATGGACGAATTTGACGCTGTCGTTGACAAGTGTCAGATTACGCTTATCACCGATATCGAGAAGGCTGCTGCTTTCCGTGATGAGATTGCAATGCCTCGCTATGCACAGCGTGACGACCGTCTTGCTTCTATGACCGACGAAGCTGTTGACCGCTACTACACCTGTATCCTTTGCCAGTCCTTCGCACCTGCCCACTGCTGCGTGGTTACACCCGAGCGTTTGGGTCTGTGCGGCGCGGTTTCCTGGCTGGATGCTAAGGCAACCAACGAGCTGGATCCCAACGGTCCTTGCCAGCCCATCTTCAAGGAAGGCTGTCTTGACGAGCGCACCGGTCGTTTCGAGTCCGTCAACAAGGCAATCAATGACGCTACCCACGGCGCGGTAGAAAATGTTACCCTCTACTCCATTTTGGAAGATCCTATGACCTCCTGCGGCTGCTTCGAGTGCATTTGCGGCATCGAGCCTGTCAGCAGCGGTGTCATCGTTGTCAACCGTGAGTATAAGGGTATGACTCCTGCCGGTATGACCTTCGGTGAGCTGGCTTCCTGCACCGGCGGCGGTGTACAGACGCCCGGCTTTATGGGTCACGGCCGTCACTTCATTTCTTCCAAGAAGTTCCTCTATGCCGAAGGCGGCATTGAGCGCATCGTATGGATGCCCAAGGAACTGAAGGACGATGTAGCTGAGCGCCTGAATAAGACTGCTCTGGAGCTGTACGACATCGAAAACTTCTCCGATATGGTGGCTGACGAGACCGTCACCTGCGACGCAGAAGAATTGATCGCTTGGCTGACTGAGAAGGGTCACCCCGTCCTCGGCATGGAGCCTTTGGCATAAATTTATAACAACAGCCCACGGTTAAACCGTGGGCTGTTTGCCCTCTTAAAGAAAAGATTGACGGAGAAGTAGATATAGAATATAATAATATTAGGGGAGTGTATTGTTCGTCGTATGAATTTTACATAAGGAGGATAAGAATATGAGACCGATAAGAATTTTTGCTTTGATCCTTACTGTGATCATTCTGTTTTCCTGCACGGCTTGTTTTGCGTTTATACCCATTAACTATTCTTGCGATATAGACACAGTAGAATCTATTCAAATTATCGAATTAGGACAGCGCGACGATTCAGAACAGTGGGCCGTGCAAACAGACGAGGATGCGTATACTGTTCTTGTTGAAGTGGAAGATGATATTATTTTTGCCAAGCGGCTAAATGAATTGATTATGGATCCTCTTCACTTAATACTTGGTGACCTTCCGATGCTCTTCAAGGGGTATATTGTCATAAGGGTGAATTATAAAAATGGAGATTACGATCTGGTTAAGGATGGTTTACAAGTGCTTTGTCGTTCTGGAGAGTATGATTACCAATACGGACAATTTATAAGTTGGCAATATGATGCACTTCTCTCCGATTATCTACCGGAATCTTAGTGTTTTTACTTATAAGAGAATAAAAGATTTGTACGGCGGGGGCTTGCTCCCGCCGCTTTTTTGTGTGTATGTAGGGACCGGCGTCCTCGACGGTCCTTGTGCAAATGCGGTACGCAGTATATTAGGACCGTCGAGGACGACGGTCCCTACAAAGGTGTGCGAGGGCGCGTTTTTTGTCGGTAGACAAGCGGGGAAAGCTATGCTATAATGTTATGCAGAAAAGTATGGAAATGCGAGGTTTTTTGTATGCCGAATGTAGTATTTCAAATTGAAGGCGGAAGCGAAGTGGCGATTGCCTGCCAAGTGGGCGATAATCTGCTGGAATTGGCAAGACGGGCCAATGTGGCCATCGATGCCCCTTGCTCCGGTAACGGCTCTTGCGGTAAGTGCCGTGTAAAGCTGATTGCAGGTGAGGTAGAAACTTTCCCATCCCGGCATATTTCCGAGGAGGAATATACTGCCGGTTGGCGGCTGTCCTGCAACTGTAAGGTGCTGACTGACTGCACCGTTTTTGTGCCGGACATTGCCAGCGCCTACCAGTCCCGAATGAAAACTGCCGATTTGTCCAGCCCTCAGGAGATCGCGATTTTTGAGGATGCCAAGGCGCAGATGATGGCCGGCGGCATCGCCTTCCAAAACAACTTTGTTTCTGCAATCGTAGAGATGGCAGAGCCGACCCTTGATGACACAATGCCCGATGTGGAGCGCTTCACTTGGGCGGTACAGGCACAGCTGGGTGTAGAAAAGGTGGATGTACCTTTCTTTGTGATGAAAAAGCTGGCTTCCGTTCTTCGTGAGAATAACTTTACCGTCTGCGTTAAGGGCGAAAAGAAAGAAAATACATTCCTCTGCATGGATGTGTGCGCCCCTAACGATACGGCAATCGTTGGCTGCGCCATCGATATTGGTACAACTACGGTAACGATGGTGTTGGTTGACCTGACTGACGGCAAGATCCTTGCAAAGGGTTCTTCCGGCAACGGACAGATCCGCTACGGCGCGGATGTCATTAACCGCATCATCCAGCAGGGTCGCCCCGGCGGCAAGAAAAACTTGCAGGATGCCATCATTAAAGAGACCCTGAATCCCATCATTGCCAATTTGTGCAGAAGCGCGAATCTTTCTGCCAATGCAATCCTGCGGCTGTGTGTAGCGGCAAATACCACCATGAACCATCTCTTTGTAGGTGTGGATGCAGAGTCGGTGCGTATGGAGCCTTATATTCCCAGCTTCTTCGGTTGGGAGGGACTAAAGGCAGGGGACTTAAAGCTGCCGGCTAACCCCCTTGCAGATGTGCAAATTGCCCCCAATATCGGCTCTTATGTGGGCGGCGATATTACTGCCGGTACGCTGGCATCTATGATTTGGGACAAGGACGAAATGAGCCTCTTTATCGACCTTGGCACCAACGGCGAGATCGTTTTCGGCAATCGGGATTTCCTGATGAGCTGCGCCTGCTCTGCCGGCCCTGCCTTTGAGGGTGGTGACATTTCCTGCGGTATGCGGGCGACCGATGGCGCGGTGGAGGCCTGCGTCATCGATAAAGAAACAATGAAGCCCACGCTTACGATTGTGGGTGACGAGGGCCAAAAGCCGGTGGGCATCTGTGGCTCCGGCATTATCGATATCATTGCAGAGCTGTTCCGCTGCGGTATTATTAACGCAAAGGGTCTCTTTATCCGTGAGGGTGACCGCGTAAAACGGGACGAGCACGATATGGGTCGCTATGTTCTTGCCTTTGAAAATGAGAGCGAGACCGGGCGCGAAATTGCCATTAACGAGGTGGATATCGACAACTTTATCCGCGCCAAGGGCGCCATCTTCTCCGCCATCGATACAATGCTCCAAAGCGTGGATATGCCGGTGGAGGTCATCGATAAGGTCTATGTTGCCGGCGGTATCGGCTCCGGAATTGATATGAAAAATTCTATTCGCATCGGTATGCTGCCGGATGTGGAGCTGGAAAAATTCCAGTATATCGGTAACTCTTCTCTTACCGGCGCTTACGCGATGGTAATGAGCGATCAGGCAAACCGAAAGTGCAGCGAGGTGGGCGCAAATATGACTTACTTGGAGCTGTCTACATACCCCGGCTATATGGATTCTTTCGTGGCAGCCTGCTTCCTGCCGCACACCAACAGTTCTCTCTTCCCCAGCGCAATGGAGGAATTATAATGGAAATTCAGAACAATAAAGAAGAAGTACCTTTTTCCTATTATGCGGAGCTGTATGGCAAGGCAGATAAAGCGGAAATCGCAAGCCGTTTGGGGATTTCTGCGGAAAATGGCGCATTTTCCGTCACTCTGATGGGAAAAACCTATGCTGTTACAGAATCCGCAGAAATTACCGACGAGCAGGGAAGTGCTCCTGCACTGCCGATGCAGACCTTTTTACTGCGGTATTTACTGGAGGGCAAAAATATTCCTGCCTTGGGCAACTGGAAGACCTTCCGGGAGATGCCTTGGGGCGAGCTGTACATTAAGCCCTATACCGGCAGAGTTTTGACCCGGGCGGCATTCACTTTCGGCACAAAAGTAGAAGCTTTCCGTAAGGCGGCGGAGAAGATGGGCGCGGAAGCGGTGTCTCACGGCGATGCAGGCTTTGAATTTTCGCTTATCGGGGATTATAAGATTCGTCTGCTTGTTTGGGCAGGCGACGAGGAGTTTCCGCCTTCTGCGCAGGTGCTCTATTCTGACAATTTTGAGGAAGGCTTTGCTCCCGAAGACCGGGTGGTGGCGGGCGACATTTTGATTACCGCCATCAAGGCAAATATGTAATATGATCCGAATTGCAAGGCAGGAAGACAGCAACCAGCTTGTAGAGATATATGGCTGGTATGTGGAAAATACGGCGGTATCCTTTGAATATGAAGCACCCACAGTCGCAGAATTTGCCGGGCGCATTCGGGAGATACTCCTGACCCATCCTTTTTTGGTTTATGAAGAAGATGGACGGCTTCTTGGCTATGCCTATGCCCATCCGCTGATTCGCAGGAAAGCCTGCGACTGGGCGGTGGAGGTAAGCATCTACATTCACCGGGATGCCCGGGGGAAAGGGATTGGCCGGGCGCTCTATGAAGCCCTTGAAAAGATACTGCTACGGCAAAATATCTGCACCATGGAAGCCTGCGTAGCAGCTTGTGACCGGGAGGATAAATTTCTTACTGACAGCTCTATCCGGTTCCATACAAAAATGGGGTACAAAACGGTGGGAAAAATGAGCGACTGCGGCTATAAATTCGGGGGATGGTACCATCTTTTATGGATGGAAAAGCATATTGCCCCGCGCAGCGCTGAAAACAAGGCGATGATTCCGTTCCCGGAAATCAGGGAAGCAGTGATGCGGGGTTGCCCTTGACACCACCTTTATACCTATGGTATACTTTTATTTGTATGATAACTGGCTGAAATCAGGCAATAAACGGAGAAAAAACGATGATTAGAAGTGAAGATTTTCTGTTGCGGGAAGTGGCAGGCAGTCAGGTCCTTGTGCCGGTAGGCGCAGCAACCCGGGAATTTGCCGGTATTGTAACCCTCAACGCTGTGGGTGTTCAGATGTGGAATGCGCTGGAGACAGAGCAGACGGTGGAAAGCCTTGTAAAAGTGCTGACTGCACGCTATGACGTGTCCGAAGCGCAGGCAATGGCTGATGTGGAAAAATTTCTGCAAAATCTGAAAACAGTAGGCGCGGTAAAATAATGATAAAACTGGGAGGATCGTAATGGCTCGGTATCGGATCGCAGACCTGATCGTGGATATGTCGCTTTCCGGTCGGACAAGTCAGCAGGCGCTACCTTATCTTACTGAGGAAGCAGGGGAGGCAGATATCACCCTTTCCTGTGACTGCGAAAAGGTACTCCAAACATATCCCCATTTTGGAGATTTGGATATGGCGGAGTATATGACCACGGGCTCCCTGTTTGCAGTAGAGATGCTGCGGTTTGACGGCTTTCAGCTCCACGCCTCGGCGGTGATGCTGGACGGAAAGGCCTATCTTTTTTCCGCACCCTCGGGCACGGGAAAATCCACCCATACAGAAAAATGGTGTCGCTTGTTTGGGGCGCAGATTATTAACGACGATAAGCCCGTTCTCCGACGGACAGATGGGGATTGGACGGTTTACGGTACACCCTGGTCGGGAAAGAACGATCTGTCCTGTCCGGTAGGCGTTCCCCTTGGGGGCATTGCCTTTTTAAACCGTGGGGAAGTCAATGAGATATTTCCGATGACACCTATAAAGGCTGTTCCTGCTATTTTAGAGGAGTGTATGCGGTTTTCGCACAAGGGCTGCACGGCAAGACAATTGGAGCTTGTGGATCTTTTGCTGCGGGAAACACCGGTTTGGCAGCTTTACTGCCGGAACGATGATGAGGCGGCAAGGGTATCCTGTGAGGCAATGAAAAATGGAAGCGAATAAGAAAACGGTTCTGCTGCCTATGGAGCAGCTCATTGGTATGGTGCAGCTCCAACTGGAGGAGCGCGGCACTGCCAGCTTGGTGGTGACCGGGAATAGTATGTGGCCTCTGTTTCGCCATATGCGGGATCGGGTGCTGCTCGCGCCGCCTGCAGCCTGTGAGAAGGGTGATATTATCCTCTATCAGCGGGAAAGCGGGCAGTATGTGCTGCACCGAATTGTTAAGAAGGAAAAGGAAAGCAGTATCTGCTGCGGTGATAACCAGTGCGAAAAGGAGATCATAAAAAACGATTGGGTGCTGGCGGTCGTCACGGATTTTGAACGAAAAGGTAAATTATACAGCGTTACTTCTAAGGGGTATCGACTGTACAAATGGGTCTGGATGGGGCTTTTTCCGGTGCGGAAATGGATTTTCCTGCTGGTAAGAGGTTGCAGCCGGCTTAAAAATAGATTTTTTGGAGGAAAATTATGAAAAAGCAAAATTTATTCCTGCGTCTGCTGTGCCTTATTTGTGCTGCAGTAATGATTTTTGGTGTGCTTAGCGCCTGTGGCAATAATACCCCTGATACCACCGAACCCCCTGCTGGTCCTACTGACGGTCCGACCAACCCTTCCGAACCTGCTGGCACCACGACTAACCCTTCCGGCCCTGCCGGTGGCTCCGGTGACAACGTAGACGATCCTGACTCTCCGATTATTGACCGTGACGACGGTATCGACATTATTTGGTAAATGTAAATAGTTTCAGCGCCCGGATAATCCCTGGGCGCTGATTTTATTAAGATTTCATTAAGAATCAGGCGGGAACAATAGGTTGAATATTTAATATTTCCCCGGTAGAATAAATAAAACGGTGAATGACCGCAACGGGTTTTAGGGGAGGCGCTTTCGTTGGCTTATGTGATTGCTGCGGTGATCGGCTATCTGCTTGGCTGTTCCAATATGGCACTCTATATCGCTCGGTATAAAAAGGTAGATATTCGCGCCAAGGGGAGTGGAAATCCCGGTACGGCAAACACTGTGGTGCTCGTCGGCTGGAAAGCCGGTGTGCTTGTGGGCCTTCATGACATTGGTAAGGGTGTTCTTGCGGTGCTGATTGCGAAGACACTGTTTCCCCAGACAGATGGCATTGCGGAGGTTGCCGGTGCGGCCTGCGTGATTGGTCATATTTATCCTGTATTTCTGAAGTTTAAGGGCGGCAAAGGTTTTGCTTCCTATATTGGGATGGCACTGGCTCTAGACTGGCGATTTACATTGGCGGTTTTGGCAGTTGTGGTGCTGGTAACAGTAATTTTTGACTACATAGTGATCGGTACGACCATTACGGTTGTGAGCCTGCCCATCTATTTGTTGATTGTTGCTGCCGGATGGATTGCGCTACTGGCAACTTGTATTGCTACGGCGACGGTAGTTTTTGTACATAGAATCAATTATGTACGAATTTGGAATGGGACAGAAATCGGTCTGCGCAGTACAGTAAAAAAAGAACATAGAGTTTCGTAAAGCAGGCTGTCAAAGGGACAGCCTGTTTTTTTCGAAGAAAGAAAATATAACAGAGGTACGGAGCATAGGGATATGTTATAGGCACGGGATAATTCCTGCTTGCAAATGTGGGGATTTTGCGGTATGATGGTGCTATCTTAATTTGGAGGGATATTATGAAGCGAAAGATCGATGCGTTTTCTTATGCCAATGAAATTCTGCAGGCTGTGGGTAAGGGCGTGCTGATGACCACAAAAGCAGACGGCCAAGTAGATACGATGACCATCGGCTGGGGTACGATGGGTATCCAGTGGGGAAAGCCTATTTTTATTGCCTATGTCCGGGAAAGCCGGTACACCAAGACTTTGGTAGACAAAAATCCGGAGTTTACCATTAACGTGCCTTACGGGGACTATGATAAGGGCATCCTGGGCTTCTGCGGTACAAAATCCGGCAGAGATGTGGATAAGATTAATGCACTGAATCTGCATTTGGAAGAAGGGGAGAGTGTATCTGTTCCCGCCATTCGGGAACTGCCCCTGACTTTGGAGTGTAAGGTTATCTATAAGCAGGAGCAGGTGAAGGAAGCCATCGCGCCTGATGCGCTGGAGCGGTACTATCAGGAGGGGGATTTCCATACGGCTTATTACGGGCAGATTGTTAGCGCCTATATTGTGGAGTAAAAAATGGGATTTTTTGAACTGATGATGCTGGCCATTGGCCTGAGTATGGATGCTTTCGCGGTATCTATTTGCAAAGGACTTTCTATGAAAAAAGCAGGTCTCCGGGAGGGAGCGATCTGCGGTGTGTGGTTTGGCGGTTTCCAGGCAATGATGCCGGTAATCGGCTTCTTCCTTGGCACGCTGTTTGCAAAGCAGATTGAGGCTTTTGACCATTGGGTCGCCTGCGCGCTGCTGGTGCTTATCGGCGGTAATATGCTCAAGGAGGCATTGTCTAAGTGTGACTGCTGTGAGGAGCACGATGCGGATATGTCTGTGAAGACTATGTTCGTGATGGCGGTGGCCACCAGCATCGATGCATTGGCGGTGGGGATTTCTCTGGCGATGGCGGGCAATGTGAACATTTGGGTAGCTATGGCGCTGATTGGCGTGGTGACCTTTGCAATGTGTACCGCAGGCGTGAAGATTGGCAATATCTTCGGCAGCCGATACGAAAAGAAGGCGGAAGCGGCGGGCGGCATTATTCTCATTTTGCTGGGACTGAAAATTCTATTGGAGCATCTGCATATTTTGTGAGTATAAAAGCGCCGGAGCGTAAGTTCCGGCGCTTTTTATGCGGAAAAGTGCTTGACATTCCTCGTCTGTAAAGGTAAAATATAGATGGTACTTTGTATGCTGGGCTAGTTTAGGCAGCATTTCATAGATAACCTGATGGATAACCGGGGTCGTGCAATGCGCCTCGTAACGTTTATGCTTGGATATTGGCCGCAGGTGCGGCATTTTACCAATTGAACAACGCGAGGTTCATCGTGCGCCTCCCTTTCATCGACTATTTTAAATGAAGGAGGTGCGAAAGAGAAATTATGGGACCTGTTGAAATTATTATTTCCGTCCTTGCAGCAGCAGTGCTTGGTGTAGTAGGTTTTTTTGCCGGTGTTACTTACCGCAAGCGCGTAGGCGAACGGGAAATCGGCTCTGCGGAGCAGGAAGCCACCCGCCTGATTAATGAAGCGATCCGCAGCGGTGAGAGCCGCAAGAAGGAGCTGCTTCTTGAAGCAAAGGACGAGATCCATAAATCTCGCACAGAACACGAAAGAGATGTCAAAGAGCGCCGTGCTGAGCTGAGTAAGCAAGAGCGTCGGCTGCAGCAGAAGGAAGAGACCCTTGACAAGAAGGCAGAAGCCTTCGAGCGCAAGGAAGAGGAGTATGCCCGCCGTGTGGCGGAAGTGGCGGAGGCTAAGGCAGAAGCTGAGGCTATTCGCAAGCAGCACATTGCCACATTGGAGAAGCTGTCCGGTCTAACCCAGGAACAGGCAAAGGCCTATTTGCTGGAGACTGTGGAGACAGAAGTCCGTCACGAAACGGCGATGAAGATCAAGGAGATCGAGCAGCAGCTCAAGGACGAGGCTGACGAGAAGGCAAGAGATATTCTCTCTATTGCTATTCAGCGCTGCGCTGCTGACCACGCAGCGGAAGCGACTGTTTCCGTTGTCCCCCTGCCCACTGATGAAATGAAGGGTCGTATTATTGGCCGTGAGGGTCGGAATATCCGCACCCTGGAGACCATTACCGGTGTTGACCTGATTATTGATGATACACCGGAGGCCATTACTGTCAGCAGCTTTGACCCTGTTCGCCGTGAAATTGCCCGGTTGGCGTTGGAGAAGCTGATTGTTGATGGACGTATCCATCCCACCCGCATTGAGGATATGGTCGAAAAGGCTCGCAAGGATGTGGACCGTACTATCCGCGAGGAGGGTGAGCGCGCCTGCTTCGAGACAGGTGTCCACGGTGTCAATCCTGAACTGGTTAAGATTTTGGGCCGTCAGAAGTACCGCACATCTTATGGCCAGAACGTGCTGAATCACTCCATCGAGGTTGCCCACATTGCAGGCCTTATGGCCGCGGAGTTGGGCGTAGATGTGGCGCTTGCTAAGCGCGCAGGCCTGCTGCACGACTTGGGTAAATCTATCGACCATGAGGTCGAAGGCAGCCACGTACAGCTGGGCGCAGACCTTGCCCGGAAATATAAGGAAAATCCCGTTGTTGTCAATGCCATCGAGGCGCACCACGGTGATGTGGAGCCAAAGACGGTGATTGCTGTGCTGGTGCAGGCGGCTGATGCTGTGTCTGCTGCCCGTCCCGGCGCTCGTCGTGAGAACGTGGAGAACTATATCCGCAGACTGCAGAAGCTGGAAGAGCTGACCGGCAGCTATCCCGGTGTTGAGAAGGCATACGCCATTCAGGCAGGCCGGGAGGTTCGCATAATGGTTAAGCCCGAGGAGGTTTCTGAGGACAATATGATTCTCCTTGCCCGGGATGTGGCCAAGAAGATCGAGGCGGAGCTTGAGTACCCCGGCCAGATCAAGGTCAATGTGATCCGCGAGACCAAAGCTGTAGAATTCGCAAAATAAACTATGAAAGAGACTACCTTCGGGTGGTCTCTTTTTTTGTTTATGATTGCTTTTTGACAGCTTTGGTTTTCGCTAAATCTCATTGAAGGGGTCTTTGAGAGGTCACACTTTCTCTCCGGAGAGAAAGTGTGCAAAGATCCGCTGGGAACCTTCCGTATGGTTCTCAGACCCTCCAGACGGCTTAAGGGGTATTACCCCTTAAGAATCCCCGGCGCGGATGGGGATGGAAGTGTCTTTTGTAGGCTTGCATCTGTTCGTATGGTGTGATATAATAACGAAAATTATTATGAGGAGGTATACCTATGAAGAAAAGAAATATACTGTCCTTTGCGCTGATCCTTTGCTTTTTGGCGGTGGCTTTTGCAGGCTGCGCAGCGCCAAATGATATTGAATTGCCGATGGGACACCGGTATGGCAATCCCGAGATTACTTATGCTGACGGAGTGGCTACTGTCAAGTACATTTGCGTGGACTGCGATTATACAGCAACAGAAACACGCACGATTTCCACCCGGGTTGCGGATGCAGCTGCGTGGAATGAAGCGTTTGGAAATCTGAGTAAGTCCAACTATTCCTTATTTATGGAAAAGACCGAGGACGGAAAAGCGACCGAGACCCAGCACTGTGCAGTTACCGAAGACCGAGGCTATTTTGCTTATACTGAACAGGGCGTGTATGAATATGACTTTGCGTACTATACCCTGAAAAAGAATGATGAAAGCTTCCTCACATATGAGATCAACTATGAAGAAGATACCTATATCGCCAGCGAGACCGATGATAGCTATTGGCTTCAGATCAAGAAGGTATCCTCTCTGTTCCTTGACTTAGGGGATAAATTCGATCAGTTTACCTACGATGCCCAAAGCGGCAGCTATATCAGCACCGCGCCGATGGAGGTGGAAGTATTTGGTTATGAGGGAGAATCCTTATTTGTAAAGTCTTTCCAAAGCATTTCTATCAACATTGCAGACGGAAATGTTTGCGCTATCCACGCTAAGTACTCTGTTATAAATGATTTGTTAGAGGAAATGCAGGTCAATTTCTGCTTTTATAATATGGGATTTACTGTGGTGAAGGTGCTGCAAGCGGTGATTGATGCGGTCTCCGGCACCAACGAGCCGAAGGATCCCATGGATTACTTTACATATAAGATCAAAAACGGTGAAGCGACCATTACATCTGTAGATCCTGCCATCAGCGGCGATGCTACCGTTCCTGCTGCCGTGGGTGAATACCCGGTGACTGCCATTGGGGATAATGCGTTCCGCGATTGCAAGAACCTGACGGGCATTACCATCCCTTCCGGCATTACAGCCATTGGAGACTATGCGTTTTTTGGCTGTGAAAAGCTTGCAAAGGTTGCCTATGCCGGCACCGAAGAACAGTGGGCGGAGGTTGCTGTCGGACAGACCGGTAATGAGCCGCTTTTGGGTGCAACCATTGGATTTGATGCGCAGTGCGTACATAGCTACGATGCGGGAACCGTGACCAAGGAGCCTACCTGCGGTGCAGCAGGTGTCAAGACCTATACCTGCGCGCTGTGCGGCAACGAAAAGACGGAAGTGCTTACAGCTACCCTAGGACACAGCTATGATGAGGGCATCATCGTTGAGGATGCTACCTGCACCGATGCGGGCATTAAGATCTATACCTGCACCGAATGCGGAAAGAATAAGACAGAGTATGTTCCCAAGCTGCAGACCCATAGCTATACGAACGGTACCTGCATACATTGCGGCGCAGATGATCCAAAATATGTGGGAGATGCAGGCGAGGAAGCGGTTGGAATCTGGGGTGCTATCGTCAATTTGGTAAAGTCGATTATTGAGATCATCGCCTTTTTTAAGTAAATAGCAAACCGCGCCACGAGAGAAGTGTGGCGCGGTTCTTTGTTGCCCGCGAAGAAGAATTATGATTACATTTTTGGGGTATTGGTATAATATATAACAACGACTTTTGAAAGGTGGGACAGGATGTACACTGTAAAGGATCTTTACGATCTCGACCATTCCAAGGCCGGGGAATATCTAAAACAATTCACATATCCTTGGGAAGCGCTGGGCGGCATCAAAGCCCTGATTCTTGAACTGGGAAAGAATTTAG
This sequence comes from Faecousia sp., assembly GCA_045654085.1. Taxonomy (GTDB): domain Bacteria; phylum Bacillota; class Clostridia; order Oscillospirales; family Oscillospiraceae; genus Faecousia. Next base: position 15,471 of record JAZOMT010000020.1, read on the forward strand.
GAGAAGAATACACGGAGAATGCCCCCCAAGTATGGACGCATAAGACTGCAAAAATCGCACCGACTGCCTATTTGGGCGCGCCCTGCATCATCGGAGAAAACACCGAGGTGCGCCACGGCGCGTTTATCCGCGGCAGCGCGCTGGTAGGCGATGGCTGTGTGGTTGGCAATTCTGTGGAGCTAAAGAATGTCATCCTTTTTGACGGTGTGCAGGTACCTCACTACAATTATGTAGGCGACAGTATTTTGGGCTATAAGGCCCATATGGGCGCCGGGTCCATTACCTCCAATGTAAAATCGGATAAGTCCTTAGTGGTGATTCACACCGAGCCGAATATCCCTACGGGTATCAAGAAGGTGGGCGCAATGCTGGGCGATTTTGTGGAGGTTGGCTGTAACAGCGTTCTCAATCCCGGTACGGTCATCGGCAAAAATGCCAATGTCTATCCGCTGTCCTGCGTCCGGGGCGTGATTCCGGCAAATAGCATTTATAAGACTGGCGGTATGATTATTGCAAAAAAGTAAGGAGTCATTTATGGGTAAATATTTTGGAACAGACGGTTTTCGTGGCGAGGCCAATAATGATCTGACTGCGGACCACGCCTATAAGGTGGGCCGCTTTTTGGGCTGGTATTACGGGGAACGAAAGCGTCGTGATGGCAGTGAAGAACCTGCGCGAATTGTTATCGGTAAGGATACCCGACGCAGCAGCTATATGTTTGAGTATACCTTGGCAGCCGGTATTACCGCTTCCGGTGCGGATGCCTACCTGATGCACGTTACAACTACACCTTCTGTTGCTTATATTGCGAAAGTAGATGGCTTTGACTGCGGCATTATGATCTCCGCCAGCCATAATCCCTATTATGACAACGGCATCAAGCTGATTAATGGGCAGGGGGAGAAGATGGACGAGGAGACCATCGCTCTTGTGGAAGCCTTTATTGACGGAGAATTGGAGCTTTTCGGGGAAAAATGGGAAACACTTCCTTTTGGACAGCAGGATAAGGTTGGTATTTCTGTGGACTATGCATCCGGCAGAAACCGCTATATCGGCTATCTCATCAGCCTCGGTATGTACTCCTTTAAGGATATAAAGGTGGGTTTGGACTGCGCCAACGGCGCGGCTTGGAACATTGCAAAATCTGTTTTTGATGCCTTGGGAGCAAAGACTTACGTCATTAATGCAGACCCTAACGGCATAAATATCAACTTAGGTGCCGGCTCCACCCATATTGAGGTGCTGCAAAAGTTTGTGGTGGATAACGGACTGGATGTGGGTTTTGCCTTTGACGGTGACGCAGACCGCTGTCTGTGCGTAGACGAAAAGGGGAATATTATTACCGGCGACCATATTCTTTACGCCCTGGGCTGCTATATGCAGGAGAGGGGACAACTGGATAACAATACAGTTGTTACCACGGTGATGTCCAATTTTGGCCTTTATAAGGCGCTGGACGAGAAGGGAATCGGTTATGCCAAGACCAAGGTGGGCGATAAATACGTCTACGAATATATGGCGCAAAACGGCTGCCGCCTTGGCGGTGAGCAATCCGGTCATATTATTATTTCCAAATATGCCACCACCGGAGATGGTATTCTTACAAGCCTGAAAATGATGGAAGTGATGCTCGCTAAGAAAAAGAGGATGAGCCAGCTTTTTGAAGGACTGACCATTTATCCCCAGGTACTAAAGAATGTCCGGGTAAAATCTAAGCCTGATGCGCAGAATGATCCTGCGGTGCAAGCAGCGGTAAAAGCGGTGGCAGACCGCCTGGGCGATACCGGTCGAATTCTTGTTCGGGAGTCCGGTACTGAGCCGGTGATCCGGGTAATGGTGGAAGCGCCCACAAAGGAGCAGTGCCAAGCTTGTGTCGAAGAGGTTGTGGGTGTAATTTGTGCCCAAGGCCACGCAAATGCCTAATTTATTTATCCCTCTGCTTTGGCAGAGGGATAAATACGGAAAATGTCAAAAATTATTTACATATTAATTGCAAATAGTACTTGCATTTTTTGGAAAATTAGGCTATTATATAGAAAAGTTAGCACTCAAAGCTTTTGAGTGCTAATAAAAATGTAGATGTGTGGGCATATGCCCAATCTAAATACCGAATATGGAGGAAATTGTATGAAACTCAGACCACTCGCAGATAACATTCTGCTCAAAGCTGCCGAAGCAGAGGAAACCACCTCTTCCGGCATCATTCTCGCAACCACTACCAAGGAAAGCTCCGGCATCTTCGACGTTGTTGCAGCAGGTCCCGGCACCAAGGATGCGCCTGTAACCGTTAAGGTTGGCGATAAGGTGGTTGTGGGAAAGTACACCGGCAGCGAATTTAAGCTGGATGGCGAGGACTATAAGTTTGTTAAGCAGGATGAGATCCTGGCGGTTGTTACCGAGTAATCAGGGAGGATTAAGATTATGGCAAAAATGATTGTTTACGGTGAGGATGCTCGCAAGAAGCTGCTCATGGGTATTGATAAGCTGGCAGATACCGTTAAGGTCACCTTGGGCCCTAAGGGCCGCAATGTGGTGCTGGCAAAGATGTATGGCGCGCCCCTGGTCACCAACGACGGTGTGACTATCGCTAAGGAAATCGAACTGGAAGATGCATTTGAGAATATGGGCGCCCAGCTCATTCGTGAGGTTGCTACCCGTACCAACGATGTTGCCGGTGACGGTACTACTACCGCTACTGTACTGGCTCAGGCAATTACCCACGAAGGTCTGAAGAACCTGTCCGCTGGCGCAAATCCCATGGTAATGCGTAAGGGCATCGAGAAGGCTGTGGAAGCTGCTGTTGCTGCCATTAAGGAACACTCTGTTCCGGTTAAGGGCTCTGAGGACATTGCCCGCGTTGGCACCGTTTCTTCCGGTGACGCTGCCATCGGCGCGCTGATTGCCGAGGCTATGGAGAAGGTTGGCACTGAGGGCGTTATCACCATCCAGGAGAGTAAGGCCGCTGAAACCGGTCTGGATGTGGTCGAAGGTATGCAGTTCGACCGTGGCTATATCTCTCCCTATATGGTGACCGATACCGATAAGATGGAAGCCGTTCTGGATGATGCTTATATCCTGATTACTGATAAGAAGATTGCTTCCATTCAGGAAATTCTGCCCATTCTGGAGCCTATTGTCAAGGCCGGCAAGAAGATGATGATTATTGCCGAGGATGTGGAAGGCGATGCGCTGGCAACCCTGCTTGTGAACCGTCTGCGCGGCAACTTTAACGTTGTCTGCGTTAAGGCACCCGGCTTCGGTGACCGCCGCAAGGAAATGCTGCAGGATATTGCTGTGCTCACAGGTGGTACTGTGATTTCCAGCCAGCTCAATATGGAGCTGACTGCTACCAAACTGACCGATTTGGGTCGCTGCCGTCAGATCGTTGTGACCAAGGACACCACCACCATCGTCGATGGCGCTGGTGACCCCGAGGCAATTAAGATGCGGGCAAACAGCATCCGCGGCGCCATTGTTACCACCACTTCCGACTACGACCGTGAAAAGCTGCAGGAGCGTCTTGCAAAGCTTTCCGGCGGCGTTGCTGTCATCAAGGTGGGCGCACAGACCGAGGTGGCTATGAAGGAGCAGAAGCTCCGTGTGGAGGATGCCCTGAACGCAACCCGCGCTGCGGTTGAGGAAGGCATCGTGGCCGGTGGCGGTACCGCCCAGGTCAATGCCATTGCCGCTGTTGAAAAGCTGGTAGCAAAGCTGACCGGTGACGAAAAGACCGGCGCAAAGATCATTGCAAAGGCTCTGGAGGCACCTATTCGCCAGATCGCAGAAAATGCCGGTGTAGATGGCAGCGTGGTCTTCGAGAAGATCAAGTCCTCCAAGAAGATCGGCTACGGCTACAACGCCTACACCGAGACCTATATGGATATGATTGAAAACGGTATTGTGGATCCCACCAAGGTAACCCGCTCCTCTTTGGAGAACGCCGCTTCTATTGCAGCCTGCGTGCTGACTACCGAGAGCCTGGTTGCTACCAAGCCCGATCCTGCCGCAGACGTAGCTGCCGCTACCGCAGCTGCTGCCCAGGCCGGTGGAATGTACTAAGAAATAAAGTCTGCCCTCCGGGAATCCCGGAGGGCTATTTCTTGACATTTGGGCGGCATTGCAATAAAATGGAAGCGGATAAAGAGAGGAGTTGTTCCTATGAAACGATTATTAACACTATTTTTGTCTCTGCTGCTTATTCTGAGTTTTTATGCCTGCGGTGAGCCCGAGCAGACAGGCTGGTATTCTCAAAACGGCATTGTCATTACAGAAAGTCAAGTTGAGAAGATCGTAAGCAGCGAATTTACTACACCGAAAAATGTCATTGTTATCATCGGTGACGGTATGGGACCCAACGACATTACCTTGGCAACTCAGTATGCAAAGGGCGTTTATGATTTTGGCCTTGTGCTCAATAAGATTAAAAATCACGGTCTTGCTACTACCCATTCTGCAGACAGCGAGGTCACTGACTCTGCGGCTTCCGGTACTGCCCTTGCTACCGGTGTAAAGACCAATAATCACTACATCGGCAAAGATCCCGACGGTAATGACCTGAAAAATCTGGCAGAAATTGCCCGTGAGCAGGGAAAGAAGATTGGTATTATTACCGATGAGGATATTTCCGGCGCAACCCCCTCTGCGTTTGTGGTTCATAATATTTCCCGGGACAACCGGAAAGAACTTGTAAGCGCAATGGTGAAATTCAAGCCAGATGTACTTATGAGTCAGGATCATAACAGTACAATGTTTATTATGGATGAGGAAGGACGTCGGATATTTGATAATGAATACCTGGTAGCCAAGGATTTCAAACGGTTTAATTCTGTACTGGATACTGACCCGAACAGCGAAAAGCCTTTCTGGGGTTTTTTAAACGGTTATTCTACCGTTGCCTCTGATAATCTCGCCCAGTGCGCGGAAGTAGCGCTGAAGCGGCTGCAGAACGAAAAGGGCTTCTTTTTGATGATTGAGAGCGCCGGTACAGATAAGTTCGGTCACGGCGGCAATATGCAGGGTAAGCTTAATAGCGTGGTGACCCTGGACCGGACGGTGGCGGCTGTGCTGAAATTTATGGAAGAAAACCCCGACACATTGCTGCTCATTACCTCCGACCACGAGACCGGCGGTGTGCAGCTTCCTGTGACCGGACAGGAGAGCCTGAGAGACTTGATGACCCAGACCGAACATACCGCAACTCCCGTACGGGTTTTTGCAGTGGGTAAGGGCACGGAATATTTCTCAGGAAAAACCGTAGACAATACCGACATCGCAAAATTCCTGATAAGGGCAATCAAAGGCGAATAAATAACATAGCGGAGTGATTAATCACTCCGCTGTTTTTTCAAAAAATAATCAAGAAAGTATAATCTTCATTCCTTTACAGATACTAACAGCGTAATTTGTAAAATAAGGAGATAGATATATATGAAAGCCACAGGTATTGTACGCCGTGTTGACGATTTGGGAAGAATTGTTATTCCCAAAGAAATTAGACGCACACTCAAAATCCGTGAGGGCGACCCGCTTGAAATTTATACGGAAAAAGATGGTGGTGTGATCTTCCGTAAATATTCGCCTATGGGGGAACTGCAGGATTTTGCAGCCCAGATTTGCGAGGCCATCGGGGACAACACCGGCTGCATCGCCGCGGTGGCTGACAGGGACGGAATTATTGCGCTGTCTGGCGCGCCTAAGCGGGAGCTGATGGATAAGCCCAATTCCCGGGAATTGGAAAAGCTGATGGAGAGCCGCAAGACTTATCGCTATGCCGGCGGGGAGAGCCGCATTTCGGCCACCGAGGGGACAGATAAGTACCATTTGGGCGTGGCTACTCCTATTTTGTGTCAGGGGGACTTGCTTGGCTGCGTGATGCTTCTGCTGAGCGAGGGAGATGCGCCACTGCAGGAGTCGGAACAGCGCCTTGCGCAGACGGTGGCAGGCTTTTTGGGCAAGCAGATGGAAAGCTGACAGCTTTCCAATATACAGTGTAGGGCGGGGGCTTGCTCCCGCCGTTTTTACATATTTTCCATCGGCGGCGGGAGCAAGCCTCCGCCCTACGATATATTGGGAGCGGTTATTCTTTTTGAAAGCGTGCTTTGATTGCGTCAATGCCGGCTTCCAAAATAGTGTCTGCGTTTTCTCCTAAAATATCGCGGAGGTAGGTTTCCTCAGACTGACTGCCGTGGGGGACGCTCCAGGCACCCGCATCGGTGCCGGTGGCAAGCAGACCGCCCATAGCGGCAAATTCTACGCAGTTTTCCGTGGCACTCTCAAAAATTTTGATTACATCTCCCTCTGAAAACCGACCGGTGCCCCGGAGATTGCCGATGGTGGAGAGAGTGGGCACCCAAACGGTGCGGTTTTCGACCATTGCCTGCAAGGCATCCCGGTCTAAGTACGCGCCGTGCTCAATGCTGTCTACGCCGTAAGTGGCGGCAGCTTCGGCGGTTCGGGCGCCATTACAGTGGGCCATTACGGCAAAACCCTCCCCGTGGGCAATATGAATCAATTCCCGAATTTCTGCTGCGGGGAGACCGTCTTCGGTCAGCACACCAAACCGGTCAAAGTCCATAAGTCCGGAAATCATAATTTTGATAAAGTCGCAGCCCTCGCTGCTTAGTTTTCGCACAAGGGTGGCATATTCCTTAAAATCCTCGTAGGTTTCCCCGATGAATGCCCCGTAATGTCCCTTTTTGCAAAGAGGGGAGAGGGGCGTGCGATAGGTGATACCGTAGTCTTTTGCAATTTCACGGGCGGATTTGCCTACACTCCAGCGGTCACCGCCATCCCGGAGGTAGGTATAGCCCTCGTCTTTATAGATTTGAAGCGCCTTGCGGATAAAACCCTCATCGGGAGAAACCCTGTGCCGGGCGATAGCCGCCTTCCAGTCCACACCGTCCAGAACCATATGGATATGACAGTCACTTTTCACCAGCGACACCTCCATTCTTGTCATTAGTATAGCAAAATACTCTGCAAATTGTCAAATCCAAAGGATTACAGTTGCTTTTTTTGGCGACTTCCGTTATAATATATCGGAAAACTGTACAAAGAGGAATCGTTATGGCAGCAAATACACTTGATAACAATAAAATGCGAACGATGCCGGTGGGCAAGCTCCTGTTCAATATGGCGCTTCCGCTGGCAATTTCTATGTTGGTGCAGGCGCTTTACAATGTGGTGGACAGTATCTATGTCTCCCGCATTTCCCAGAGTGCGGTGACAGCTCTGTCTCTGGCCTTTCCCATTCAGCACCTGATCATCGGTTTTGCTACCGGTATCGGTGTTGGTATGAACAGCCTGCTCAGTAAATCCCTGGGCGAAAACAATCGGGAGCGGGTCAATCAGGCGGCAGGCAACGGCATTTTCCTGATGCTCATTGCCGCAGCGCTTTTTATGATCTTCGGCTTCGTTGGCGCACGGCCTTTCTTTGAGGTACAGTCCTCTGTGGAGGAAACTGTCAATGGCGGCGCGGACTATTTGGCTATTTGCAGCATTTTCTGCATTGGCATCTTTGTAGAGGTGTTGGGCGAGCGGATGCTGCAGGCTTCCGGTCGGACCATTTTCACCCTCTTTACCCAAGGTACCGGCGCTATTGTTAATATTATTTTGGACCCGGTTTTTATTTTCGGTGTGCCGGCTCTGGGTATTCCTGCCCTCGGTATGGCGGGCGCTGCCATTGCAACGGTCATCGGCCAGTGGATTGCCGCAATCTTAGCAATCATTTTCAACCTGACCAAAAATCCTGAGGTTCAGTTCAGCCTGAAAATGATTCGTCCCAATCCCAAGGTGCTGAGCAAAATCTTGTCTGTGGGTATTCCTTCCATCATTATGATGGCAATCGGCTCGGTGATGACCTTCTCGATGAACGGCATTTTTCAGGGCTTTAAGGACTATGGCGAGACAGCCACTGGTGTGTTCGGTGTGTACTTTAAACTCCAAAGCTTTGTGATTATGCCTGTCCTTGGTATCAACAATGCTTCTGTCTCCATCATCGCTTATAACTACGGCGCTAGACTTCCTGAGCGAATCACTAAAAACCTAAAATGCGCCTTGACAGCTGCGCTGTGCTTTATGTTTGCGGGACTTGCCCTTTTCCAGCTGGCACCTACACTGCTTTTGGGCCTTTTCGAACCTACTGAGGAATTTCTGCGGCTCGGTATCAGCGCGCTCCAAATCGTCTCTCTCAGCTTTCCCTTTGCGGCAGTGAGCATTGCGCTGAGCGCCAGCTTCCAGGCGATGGGTGTGGGTATCTACTCCACAATTACATCGCTGTGCCGTCAGCTGGTGGTATTGGTGCCGGTGGCTTATCTTCTGAGTCTTACCGGCAATGTCCATCTTGTCTGGTGGGCCTTTGCCGTTGCGGAGATCGTCTGTATGATACTGTCTATCATTTTCTACAGCCGAATCTATCGCAATAAGATTAAACCCCTTTACGAATAAAGAAAATCTATGCTATAATGCGCTTATACGACAAAAAAGGAGGAAATGCTTATGTATATGGATGAAGTGAAAATTTGTGGCGACCACGTGCATAAGCTACTGTCTGCCGCCAGCGGCGATGCGGCCCTTCTTTACTTATACATTGCTGCCGGAAATACCCCGGAGGATGGGGAAAAGGTTCTGAATTTGGGCAGCACCCGGTACGCCTGCGCGGCAGCGACCCTGCGGCAGCTTGGGCTTTGGCCGGAGAAAAAGAATATGCCGATCTTCTCCGGAGAAAAACCCCATTACTCGGAAAAAGATGTGCTGATGGCTATGGACCAAAGCGGCGACTTTAAGGCGCTGTACGGCGAGGTCCAGCGGCTGATGGGTCGGACACTCAGTACCGAGGAATTGAAAATTCTGCTGGGTATTACCAACTATTTGGGAATGCCTATGGAGGTGGTCTCCGTACTGTTCTGCTATTGTAAGGACCGTGCCCGGCAGAAAAATATGAAAGCGCCCAGCCTTCGTACCATTGAAAAGGAGGCATATGCCTGGGCAGAGCAGGGGATTGACACCCTGGAGGAAGCGGCTGCCTATATTCAGCGGCAGAATTTCCGCCAAAGTAAAATCGGTGAGATTATGAATGTGCTCCAAATTTATGGCCGAAAGCTGACTCCGGGCGAGGTGAAATACGCCCAGCAGTGGGTGGATTGGGGCTTTCAAACAGATGTAATCGAAATGGCTTACGAGCGGACCTGTATCAATACCGGCGGTCTTAGCTGGAGCTATATGAACCGGATACTGACCCGCTGGCACGAAAACGGGCTAATGCGTCCGGAGCAAATCAAGGGCAAGGAAGCAAAGCCCACGCCCAAGGGCGCAAAAGGAGAGCTGGCGGAGGAAGATTACGCAGCGATCCGCAGACTTTTACAGGAGGACTAACAAATGGCATACAGTAAAGACGTAATGCGAAGAGCAAAAGCACGGCTGGATGCTATGCGTACAGACCGGCAATCTTTGCAGGAGCAGCGTTTACATAGCGCCTACGCGCAATTGCCCCGTTTGCAGGCGATTGATATGCGTTTGCGGCAGACAATGGCGGAAGCTGCCCGGGCAGCATTCCTGCAAAGTGAAAATGCCCACGCCCTGATGGAAAAAGCCCGTCAGGAAAATCAGGCGCTGCAAAGGGAGCGGGAAGCCTTGCTCGCTGCTAATTTCCCTGAAAACTATCTGCTGGAAGGTCCTGTTTGCGAGAAATGCGGCGGCCTTGGCTATATCGGTACGGAAATGTGCCAGTGTCTCGGGTCCCTTTGCCGGGAGGAACAGCGGAAAATGCTGACGCTCCTTGCCTGCGGTACGGCATCCTTCCGAGATTTCCGCCTGGACTACTATCCCGATACCGTAGACTTTAAAGCGGATGCAAGCCCCCGCCAGGTGATGGCGCGGACTTACGATTACTGCCGGAAATATGCAGAAAATTTTGCGCCGGACAGCGGCAGCCTCCTGTTTGTGGGCGGCACTGGATTGGGAAAGACGATGCTGTCTGCCTGTATTGCGACTGAGGTGACGGAAAAGGGCTATGCGGTGTCCTATGAGAGCGCAGGTCATCTGTTTTCCAAGCTGGAAAAGAACTACTTTAACCATACCGATGAGACCGCGGCTGCGGTGGCAGAGATCGAAAACGCAGACCTTCTCATTATTGACGATTTGGGTACGGAAATGGCAGGCAATTTCGTTACCGCCGCCCTGTACAGTCTCATTAACGACCGGATACTTTCCGGTAAGCCTACCATTATTTCCACGAATCTCAACGCCCAAGAGATTGCTGATCGTTATTCACCTCAAATCGCTTCCCGCCTGCGGGGTAACTTCCGTCAGCTGACCTTTGTGGGCAAGGACATTCGGCTGTTAAGAAGATGAAAATAGGTATTTTATTTGATTTGGACGGCACACTACTCGATACCATTGGAGATTTGCATACCGCAGTCAATTATGCGCTCTCTCAGTTTGACTATCCACCCCGTGAAAAGGCAGAGATTCGCGCCTTTTTGGGAAATGGTATGAGAAATCTTGTCAAACGTTCTATGCCCGAAGGTGTGACAGAGAGCGAAGTAGATGATGTTCTTGCTGTGTATCAGCCCTATTATGACAGTCACAATCTGATTCTTACCCGCCCTTATGAGGGGATTCTGCCTGCACTGGCTGTGTTGGGGAAGAAGTATCCTATCGGTGTGGTATCCAACAAGCAGGATACGGCAGTAAAGCCTATGTGCGCGCGGTTTTTTGGACCTAATCTGTACGCCCTTGGGGAAGTATCCGGTCGCCCCCGAAAGCCCGCGCCGGATATGCTCTATAAGGCGATGGCTGCCCTTGGGGTGGACAAAGCGGTATATGTGGGTGACAGCGAGGTGGATTTAAAGGTGGCAGAGAATGCAGGACTGCCTTGTCTTTTGGTCACTTGGGGTTTCCGGGATAAGGAACAGCTGGAGCTTGCGGGCGGTAAGAATTTCTGCGACGACCCCAAACAGCTGCCTAAAGCCTTGGATGAATTGATTTGTGCGGCCCTTTGCTGAAAATAGAACAGATTTCGGCTTGACGGCAAAGCGCATCTGTGATAGTATTAGTTTTGCCGCCGGTATGGTGGAACAGGTAGACACAAGGGACTTAAAATCCCTCGGAGTAAAATCCGTACCGGTTCGATTCCGGTTACCGGCACCAAAAAGAGAGCACCCGAAAGGGTGCTCTCTTTTTGGTGCCCCGGAATCGAACCCATCTAAATGCAATAGTCCGGTGGACTATTGCTTGCCACCGGCTGGACGGTGGCAACACATTAATTTTCATTCCCCACCGGGGAATGAAAATGCAAATCGATTCCGGTTACCAAAAAGGCGTAAATCGATTTCGGTTACCACACGTGTGCAAATCGATTTTGTTTACCCGAGGAAGACCTTACCTTCTCTCAGGCGAGAAAGTAAGCAAAGAGCCGCCGGGAACCTCCCGTATGGTTCCCGGACTCTCCAGACGGCTCAAGGGGTAATGCCCCTTGAGAATCCCCAGGAGCGCAGTATGGGGAGATAGCCAAATGTTCTGATACAGATAAAAGCTAACAGAGATTTTGCACACCGCACAGGGGGGAATCCAAATTTGTCGCTTCTAATTATTGTCTATCGTCAATTCTATTGACGGTAGGAAAATAATGTGATAAACTACCCGTATTAAGCAGTTATTCTGCGGAAAATGAGGGATATCTCTATGAAATTTAAGCTGATTACTGACTCCAGCGCCAATTTGCGTGAAATCCGGGAGGATGTGGATTTTGCATCTGTGCCCCTGACTATCCGCGTAGAAGACAGGGAATTTGTTGATGATGAGACTTTGAATCTCGATGATATGCTGGAAACCTTGGCAGCGACCAAGAGTAAGTCTTCCTCCTCCTGTCCCAATGTGGAAGACTACTTAGCCGCCTTTGGTGATGCAGACCGCATTTTCTGTATTACGATTACCAGTAACCTCTCCGGCAGCTTTAATGCCGCCCGGATCGCAAAAGAGGAATATGAGGCCCGGCATCCCGACAGGAAAGTTTATGTAATCGATTCTCTTTCTGCTGGCCCTGAGCTGAAGCTGATTGCCTACCGCATTATTGAACTGATTAAAAATTCCGAAATTTTTGAGGATATTTGCAAAAAGATTGCTGAGTATCAGACCCATACACGCCTGATGTTCTGCCTGCAATCCTTGAAAAACTTGGCAAATAACGGCCGGGTAAGTCCTGTTGTGGCGAAAATTGCCGGTGTGCTGGGCATTCGCGCGGTCGGTAAGGCCAGCGATGAGGGTACACTGGAAATGCTGGATAAGGTGCGGGGCGAAAAGGGCGCAATTGCCAAGATTTTTGAGCGTATGCAGGAGATGGGTTACAAGGGCGGAAAGGTGCTGATTGACAACTGCTGCAATCTGCCTGCTGCAAAGCAGCTGCAGGAGTTGGTGCAAAGCAAATTCCCCAAAGCCCAGGTTATCCACGATACCTGCAGGGGACTTTGCAGCTTCTATGCAGAAAAAGGCGGCCTGATGATAGGCTTTGAATGTAATTAATATCTTGACCGCCGTATGGCGGTCTTGATTATTTGTGTTTCCGGGAGTATAATAAATCGCGGAAAATAAAAAAAGAAGGATGCGTACGCGATGATCGGTTTTGATAATGACAAGTACATTCAAATACAGTCCGCCCACATTCAGGAACGGATCGATTTTTTTGGCGGGAAGCTCTATTTGGAGTTTGGCGGTAAGCTTTACGACGATAACCACGCAGCCCGCGTCCTACCCGGTTTCCGGCCGGACAGTAAACTGCGGATGCTGCTGCAAATTAAAGAGAAAGTGGAGATCGTCATTACGATCAATACCGATGATATTGAGAAGAATAAAATTCGCGGCGATTTGGGTATTACCTACGACCGGGATGTGATTCGGCTCATCCGCGTGTTCCGGGATTTGGGACTGTATGTTTCCTCTGTTGTGCTGACCCGTTTTGACGGGCAGATCCGCGCCAAGGCGTTTCAAGAGCGGCTGGAATCTATGGGCATCCGGGTTTATCACCATTACGAAATCGAGGGCTATCCCAGTAATATCTCTCACATTGTCAGCGATGAGGGCTACGGCAGGAACGATTTCATCGAAACCAGTCGGGAATTGGTGGTTATCACAGCGCCCGGACCGGGCAGCGGCAAGTTGGCAACCTGCCTGAGCCAGCTCTACCACGAGCATAAGCGGGGCATCAATGCGGGCTATGCCAAATTTGAGACATTCCCTATCTGGAATTTGCCCCTTAATCATCCGGTGAACCTTGCTTATGAGGCAGCTACTGCAGACCTTAACGATGTTAATATGCTGGACCCCTTCCACCTGGAGGCTTATGGCACAACCACCGTTAACTATAACCGGGATGTGGAAGCATTTCCTGTGCTGGTGGCAATGCTGAGTCGAATTTTGGGTCAGTGCCCCTATAAATCTCCCACGGATATGGGCGTCAATATGGTAGGGCTTTGCATTACAGATGATGATGTTTGCTGTGAGGCCTCACGTCAGGAGATTCTGCGCCGGTATTATGATATTTTGAGCTTGCAGAAGCAGGGTAAGGCCACTGACGGGGAAGTGCTGAAATTAGAGCTTTTGATGAACAAGGCTGGTGTCAGCGAGGGCGATCGGAAAGTAGTCGCCCCTGCCCTTGAGAAGGCGGAATTGACCGGTAAACCGGCAGCGGCGATGGAACTGCCTGACGGACGGATTATCACCGGAAAGACCTCCGATCTCTTGGGCGCATCGGCGGCGCTGCTTCTCAATGCCTTGAAAGCCTTGGCTGGTATCCCTGATGATCTGCATCTGATTGCGCCGGAGGTCATCGACCCCATTCAGCATTTAAAGGTAGATCATTTTGGTAACCGAAATCCCCGGCTTCACACCGATGAGATACTCATCGCCCTTTCTATCTGCGCAGCCAGTGATCCCCGCGCAGAACAGGCGATGGCCCAGCTTCCCAAGCTGCGGGGCTGTCAGGTTCACTCCTCTGTGATTCTCTCTCCCGTGGATGAAAAAACATTTAAGCGGCTGGGTGTCAATCTCACTTGCCAGCCCCAGTATAAGGCGTAAATTACGGAGGTAGTCTTTATGTATAAGCGTATACTCACCATTCAGGATATTTCCTGTGTAGGTCAGTGCTCCCTGACGGTTGCGCTGCCCATTCTGTCCGCCTGCGGCGTGGAGGCATCCATTTTGCCCTCTGCGGTGCTCTCTACCCATACTGCCGGTTTTACCGGCTTTACTTTCCGGGATTTGGCGGACGATATGCCTGCTATTCGGGATCATTGGAAAAAGGAAAATATTCAGTTTTCCGCCATTTATACCGGCTACTTAGGCAGCATTAGCCAGGTGGACTATGTGCTGTCTATCCGGGAAGCAACACTGGAAAAGGATGGTAAGCTGATCGTTGACCCGGCTATGGCGGATAACGGTAAGCTTTATCCTATTTTCGATATGGAATATGCCCGTGAAATGGGAAGACTTTGCGGGGTCGCCGATTATATTTTGCCCAATATTACCGAAGCTTGCTTTCTGACCGATACAGAGTATAAGGAAAGCTATGATGAAAGCTATATCGAGACCATTATCTCTAAATTGCAGGCAATGGGTTGTAAAAATGTAGTGCTTACCGGTGTTTCCTACCGGGAGGGCTTTACTGGTGTTTTGGTAGCGGAAGGGGATAAGTGGAACTATTATGAACACGAAAAGCTTCCCAACTCCTGCCACGGCACAGGCGATATTTATGCTTCGGCCTTTGTGGGTGCCTTTACCCGGGGCAAGACTGCGCCGGAAGCAGCCAAAATTGCAGCCGATTATACGGTGGAATGCATCCGCTATACGGCGATCCTCGAAAACCATTGGTACGGCGCCGCCTTCGAGCCGGTCCTTGGCAAGCTGATAGAAGCAGTTGATAATTGATAGTTAATAGTTGATAGTTATCCACAGCACCTGTCATCCTGAGCAAGCGTGGTGCTCCGCGCAGCGAATCAAAATCTAAATGATTGCCGGTGGCAATCATACCTTAATTCCACGCGCGTCGAAGGATCCGTTCCCCTAAAAAAAGAGGACGGATTCTTCGACTACGGCTACGCCTCCGCTCAGAATGACACCCGCTTTTGAAGGTGCATTTTATTTTGCATAATTTGTTCGCAAAATGGGGAAAATAGGACCGCTTGCGGATTTTACTTGACTTTTTCCAAAAAATCGTTATACTGAATAACACATAAGGGAGTAATTCCGGGCGGTGTGCCGCCTGAAGCATTTCGTCAATACAGCCTTTTGGCTCGGAGTGTTTATGTAAGAATGAGACTTATGCACCGCGTAAACTGCCGTGCATAAGTCTTTTTTATTTTAAAATTAAGAGGAGTGTTGTTCGATGGAGAAAACCTACACCTTGTCCACTCAGCAGGTTTTAGACAAGCTGGGCGTGACCACCCAAGGCCTTTCCTCCGCAGAGGCGGAAAAGCGGCTTTCCCAGTATGGCCCCAACAAGCTGAAGGAGGCGCAGAAGCCCTCGCTTATCCAGCGCTTCCTGAATCAGCTCAAAGACCCGATGCTCATTATTTTGATGATTGCCGCTGCGGTATCTGCCCTGACCGGTATGCTTTCCGGCGAAAGCGAGTGGGCAGAGGTTATTATCATCATCGCGGTTGTGCTGCTTAACGCCATTTTGGGCGTGGTGCAGGAAAGTAAGGCGGAAGCTGCTATTGAAGCTCTGCAGACGATGACGGCCGCAACCTGTAAAGTGATACGGGACGGCAAGCAGATCTCCCTTCCTTCCTCTGAGTTGGTCCCCGGTGACATTGTAGTGCTGGAAGCCGGCGATGCGGTTCCTGCTGACGGGCGTATTATTGAAAACGCAAGTCTTAAAATTGAGGAAGCAGCGTTGACCGGTGAAAGTGTGCCTGTCAACAAGCTGATCGATGCCCTGAACCTTACTGCCGGGCAGGAGGACGTACCTTTGGGCGACCGGAAGAATATGTGCTATATGGGTTCTACCGTGGTTTATGGACGTGGCAAGGCGGTTATTACCGAGACCGGTATGGACACCGAAATGGGCAAGATTGCCGGCGCGCTGGCAGCCGCAAGTGACGAAGAGACGCCCTTGCAGAAGAAGCTGGACAGCTTGGGAAAGACCCTTTCTTTCATTGTGCTGGGCATCTGTGTCTTTATTTTCGCTTTCAACCTGCTGATGCACGGGGATTTCCATTTAAATGCCATTTTGGAGACCTTTATGGTGGCTGTTTCTTTGGCAGTTGCCGCGATTCCTGAGGGCCTTGCCACTGTTGTGACGGTGGTTCTGTCCATCGGTGTGACCAAGATGAGTAAGCGTAATGCTGTTATTCGTCGGCTTACCGCCGTGGAGACTTTGGGCTGCACCCAGGTTATCTGCTCCGATAAGACCGGCACCCTGACACAGAATAAGATGACCGTTGTGGAGTGCTTCGGTGACGAAAAGCTGGTAGCGACTGCAATGGCGCTTTGCTCCGATGCCAACCTGAACGATGCTGATGAAGCGGAAGGTGAGCCTACCGAGTGTGCGCTGGTGAACTTTGCCTGCAAGCTGGGTCTTAAGAAGCAGGATTTGGAAGGGAAGACCCCCCGTGTGGACGAGGCGCCCTTCGACTCCGGCAGAAAGATGATGTCCACTATTCACGCAGTAAACGGCAAGTTCGTTCAGTATACCAAGGGCGGTCCCGACGTAGTGCTCTCCCGCTGCAAGTACTATTTGGACGGCGGCGAAGTAAAGCCTATGACCGAGGCGAAAATCGCTGAGGTTATGGCCGCTAATAAGGCGATGGCCGATAAGGCGCTCCGTGTGCTGGCCGCTGCCCAGCGGCTGTGGGATAAGAAGCCTGCCGATAACAGCCCCGAAAATTTGGAGCAGGAATTGGTGTTCTTAGGCCTTACCGGTATGATTGACCCTGTTCGTCCAGAGGTCAAGGCCGCTATCGAGGAATGCCGCCGGGCAGGCATCCGTCCTGTGATGATTACCGGTGACCACAAGGACACCGCTGTGGCCATTGCAAAAGAGCTTGGCATCATTACAGATGCCTCCGAAGCCATCACCGGCGCAGAGCTGGATGCCATCTCCGATGAGGAGATTTGTGAGTTCGTGAAGAAATTCGGTGTCTACGCTCGTGTACAGCCGGAGCATAAAACCCGGATCGTCAAGGCTTGGAAAGCCAATGGTTGCATTACCGCTATGACCGGTGACGGCGTCAATGACGCGCCCTCCATCAAGTCCGCGGACATCGGCGTGGGTATGGGCATTACCGGTACAGACGTTACTAAGAACGTTGCCGATATGGTGCTGGCTGACGATAACTTTGCTACTATTGTTTCTGCGGTAGGCGAGGGCAGACGGATTTATGACAATATCCGCAAAGCCATCCAGTTCCTGCTGGCCTCCAATATGAGTGAAGTGCTGGGCGTATTCGGCGCAACGCTGATGGGTTTTGTCCTCTTAAACCCCGTGCATCTGCTGTTTATCAACCTTGTTACCGACTGCTTCCCCGCATTGGCGCTGGGTATGGAAGAGGCAGAGCCGGATACTATGAACCGTCCTCCCAGAAATTCTAAGGACGGCATCTTCTCTGGTGGTTTGGGCGTAGATGTGGTCTATCAGGGCATTCTGGTTACGATCATCACCATTGCTGCCTACCTTGTTGGCGCTTCCATCGAGTTCGGCGCAGGTTGGTTTGATACCTTGCGGGCTGCCGGTGAGTCTGGTCACGGTATGACGATGGCATTCCTTGCTATGAGTATGTGCGAGATCTTCCACTCCTTTAACCTCCGTTCTCAGAGAAAGAGCGTGTTCTCCCTACACACCCACAATAAGATTCTGTGGGCGGCTATGCTGGGCAGTCTCCTGCTAACCACCTTGGTTATTGAAGTGCCTTTTATTGCAAATGCCTTCGGCTTTACCACCATTGGCCTTCTGGAATACGGCATTGCTATCGGTCTTGCTATTTTGGTTATTCCCGTTGTAGAGCTTGTAAAACTCATTCAGCGGACTGTGGCAAAATAATAAATAAGAAGATGCAGTACACAAATGAAGCGGTGTACTGCATCTTTTTTAATTTAGTTCGTTCAAACTTTCCACAAAGGCCTGCATAGCAGGGGAGTGGTATTTGTTTTTCTTGTAAGACGCGTAAATACCGCGACTTGCGTATTTGGAATTTATGGGATAGAAATAGATATGATCCGGGTTAGCGGTGTGGACATTTCTCACCAGTGTGTCACTGACAATGGAGGCAGCAGCGCCTAATTCAATGTAAGAATAGAGGGTGGTCAGCCGGTCCAACTCAAAAAGGACGGTAGGAGAAAAGGCGGCCTCCTGAAAAATATGATCGGTGACTTTTCGAGTGTCGTTGTCACGATTCATCAGGATAAACGGTACATTTTGCAGCAGTTCCAAGGGAAAAGCGTGGGAAATACCAATATGCTGGCCAGCAAGGACCTCCTCATACCGGAGCCGATAGGGGGTCAGCGCTTCGTTTTCCGGGAAGGAGGAAGGAACGGCAAGAAGGAGGTGCTCTGTTGCAATCTGCTCCTGCTCAAAAAGGTCGGCAGGCAGAATGTGATTATCGATGACCATATCCAGTTCACCGGAGGTAAGGGCATTTTGCAAGGTGGTTGAGTTTGCGTCCATCAGAGAGAGCTGGATTTTGGGGTACTTGCGGTTGAACTCTGCAATATATTTTGGGAGGACCAAGGAGGAGAGAAGCTGGTTGCTGCCAATGCCCAATGCGCCGGCTTCCAGCGCGCGGGCAGATTGGAGATAATTCATAAAATCTGCTTCTGTCTGCCGGATGCTTTCTACGGCGCGGATATATTCTTTTCCGGCCTCTGTTAACCGAATGGGCTTGCAGCTTCGGTCAAAAAGGGGGACGCCAAGCTGCGTTTCCAGCTTCTTTACCAATAAACTGAGGGACGGTTGCGCCATAAACAGCTTCTGCGCTGCTTTGGAAAAGCTCTGTTCTTTATAAATCGTATAAATGATTTCCCGATGGCTAAACATTTTAGACATACGCGCACCTCCATTAACCTTATGTTAACACCCTTTCATAGGAATGTCAATTATTACATATAAGTTATATGGCGGATATTTCTATAACAGGAGAATTATAGTAGGAAAAATATTTATCAAAATTTATAAAACTGGCAGTTGACAAATAAAAGTAAAACGATATAATGGTATCGATAATATAAGAATGAATAAGGAGGATGTTCTTATGAGTAAAATTAGTGTAATCGGTGCAGGCAGCGTAGGCGCTACGGTGGCCAATGACTTAATGATTCAGGGTGTGGCTTCTGAAATTGTCTTGGTGGATATCAACCGGAAAAAGGCGGTTGGTGAAGCGCTGGATATTTATCAGGCAGCGCCTTTTGTATCGCCTGCCATCGTACGCCCCGGTGAATATTCCGACGTGGTCGGTTCTGATATCGTGGTTATTACCTGCGGCATTGCCCGCAAACCCGGTATGAGCCGTCTCGACCTTGCGCAGACCAATGTGAATATCCTCAAGGACGTTGCGAAAAATGTAGTTCCTGCTGCACCCAATGCCATTTACGTCATTGTTTCCAACCCTGTGGACATCTTGACTTACGTATTCACCAAAATCTCTGGTTTGCCGGAGCGGCAGATTATTGGCAGCGGTACGATTTTGGATACCAGCCGGTTGCAGTCTGAACTTGCCCGCCGTTTTTGCATCAGCCCCAAGAATGTTCACGCCCACGTTTACGGTGAGCACGGTGACAGCCAGTTTGTGCCGTGGTCTCTTGTGCACATTGCCAACAACCACGTTGATGCTTACAAGGAAAGCTCTCCCGATAAGGATCGGATTCAGTGGGAAGGGGACTACGAGCAGATAGAGGAATTTGTCAAAAAGTCCGGCGCAATGATCATCGAAAATAAGGGTGCGACATTCTATGCGGTGGCAATGTCTGTGTGCCATATCTGTAAGGCTATCTTTGCAGATGCGGGTACTGCGCTGACTGTCTCTACGATGATGCACGGTGAGTACGGTATTGAGGATGTCTGTATCTCCACCCTCCATCTTGTAGACCGTAGCGGTGTCCGCGGCAGAATTATGAATAAGCTGACACCAGAAGAAAATGAAAAGCTGAAGGCGAGTGCTGATAAGCTCAAAGCCGTTATCGCACAAATTGAAATCTAAGAAAAAAGCCGCCCACCGGGCGGCTTTTTGTTAATTGATAGTTGACAGTTGATAATTGATAGTTGATAGTTGATAGTTGACAGTTGACAGTTGACAGTTGTTTACCGCACCATCATCCCTTGTTGTCATTGCGAGGGCATTTATGCCCGTGGCAATCTCCCGGTATGCACCACCATATTAGAGTAAAATCACCGCATTGAGCGGTGATTTTATTTCGGGTCGTCGGGAACGCAGACCCCTACGATATTTGCCGTAGGGGCGGATATCATCCGCCCGCCAAATGCCATCGATTGACTTTCATAATTATTGGGGGTATAATTCAGTTAGACAAACTTGAATTTGTATGATTCTTATGTTATAATATAAAAAATCAAATACTGTAAAACTGCTACCGAGTAGTAGAATGTTCAAAGCATTCGTTTGCACATCATTAGGTCTTAGAAGATGTGCATACGGGTGCTTTGTTTTTTGGAGGTTATTATGCTTAAGTTAAAAGAAAAATTAGGGTATTTCTCGAAGTCCGAAATTGTTTTATGGTGTTCATCTGTTGTACTCATTGTGCTATCTTTTTGTGTTTTTGACAGAGAGAACTATCTGACATTATTGGCATCATTGATTGGTGTAACATCCCTTGTTTTCAATGCCAAAGGCAACCCCTTTGGTCAATTCCTTATGGTGATTTTTAGTTTGTTGTATGGGATTATCTCTTTCACTTTTGCCTATTATGGAGAAATGATTACTTACCTTGGTATGACAATGCCTATGGCGGTTTTTGCTCTTATATCATGGTTGAGAAACCCTTACAACGGCAACAAGGCAGAGGTCAAGGTAAACACCATTAGTAAAACTGAAACAGTATCGATGTGGGCAATGACAGCTGTAATTACCGTTTTGTTCTACTTTATCTTGGAGCATTTTAATACCGCCAATATTGTGCCGAGTACACTATCCGTAACAACAAGTTTCCTTGCGGTATATCTTACATTCAGAAGAAGTCCATATTTTGCCTTGGCATATGCTGCGAATGATATTGTCTTAATTGTCTTGTGGGTGTTGGCAAGCTTGTGTGATGTCAGATACATTTCGGTTGTTGTATGCTTCGTTGCATTTTTTGCAAATGATATATACGGTTTTCTTAGTTGGCAGAAAATGAAGAAACGACAAGCAAAAAGCAACTAAGCCAATTCCAATATGTCGCACAGACAGAAACAGCCGCTCTCATATGTGGGCGGCTACACTATTCAGCAAATTAAGTCGAGAAAGTTATTTCGAATCTCTCTATAATATAAACATAAGGAGGTGAACAGAAATGGATGGGCATATCGAAGCGGTCCAAAGAATGCAGGACTATATTGCAATGCACCTTGATACACATATTACAATGGCTGACCTTGCGAATGTATCACAGTATTCGACCTGGTACTCATATAGACTTTTTGTGGATTTGCTCCATATGACACCCGCTGTTTACATTAGACGATTGCGATTATCTAAATCAGCACTTCGATTGCGAGATGAAAAAGTGAAGATAATTGATGTTGCATTTGATACTGGGTTTGAAAGTGTAGATGGATATCAAAGAGCATTTTACAAAGAGTTTGGATGTAATCCTTATGAATATTCCGTATGTCCTACTCCAATCTATTTGTTCAAACCTTATGGAATCAAGTATGCTCAAAAAAAGGAGAAGGCTGAAATGAGCGAAGTAAAAAGTATTTTCTTGCAAGTAGTGGAGAAACCCGAAAGAAAGGTCATTATCAAACGAGGTAAGGAAGCAACAGAATATTTCAAATACTGTGAAGAAGTTGGCTGTGATGTATGGGGATTGCTTTGCAGTATGAAATCAATTAGTGGTGAACCCGTATGTTTATGGCTTCCTAAAAACTACATCAAAGCAGGAACATCTGAATATGTGCAGGGTGTAGAGGTAGCAATGAACTATTCGGGTGAAATCCCAGATGGATTTGATGTTATTGAACTTCCCAAATGCAAATATATTATGTTCCAAGGTGAACCTTTTGAAGAAGAAAACTTTGGTGAGGCAATTGGGCAGGTATGGGATGCAATCAAAAAATACAACCCTGAAAGCATTGGATATGCTTGGGATAATAGCAACCCTCGTATTCAATTAGAGCCTATCGGCACAAGAGGATATATTGAACTGCATCCAGTAAAAAGTATTTAACCAATTACAACTTGTCGAATAGTTAACCGCAGCACCATTGATGTTGGTGCTGCGGTTATTTATTGCGTTGGCGGGCGATTCGTGAATCGCCCCTACAATTTCAATCATCGCGCAGCGATACCTTAACTCTTCACTTTTCACTCTTCACTCTTCACTGATAACAAAAGCCACCCGATTGGGTGGCTTTTTGTTATCAAATATTGATGCCGGCCAGATCCAGAATGGTGGGGACGTTCTTTTCTGCGCCGATGGCCATTACGTGGACACCGTCACACAGCTTTTCGTCCTTGATCTTGGCGATCATTTCCGCAGCCATTTCCATACCCAGCTTTGCGGGCAGGCCCTTGATGCCCTTTTCCTTGCCCTCTGCGGCAGCAGCGGCAAGACGGTCGATCATATCCTGAGGAACGGAGATGCCGGGCACGTTCTCGTTCATATACTTGGCGCCGCCTGCGCCCTTGAGGGGGATGATACCGGCCATAATGTGGACCTTGATATCAGCCTTATCTACCATTTCGATGAAACGCTTCAGCACATCCAGATCGAAAATGCCCTGGGTCTGTACGTACATCGCACCGGCTTCGACCTTCTGGCGGAGCTTGTTGATCTGCAGGAACATAGGCTCATAGAGGGGAGTGACGGCTGCGCCTTTGTAGAACTTAGGTGCGCCGCCGATGATCTCGTTGCCGCCACAGTCGCAATTTGTCTCCTCCATACGGGAGAGCATCTTCAGGATGCCCACGGAGTCCAGATCGTAAACGGGCTTAGAATTCTTGCAGTCACCGACTACGGGGTGGTCACCGGTCAGCGCCAGCATCGTGTCGATGCCAAAGCCGGCAGCAGCCAGCGCATCGCCCATCAGCGCCATACGGTTGCGGTCACGGCCGGTCATCTGCAGGATCGGCTCCAAGCCTGCCTGCTTCAGCTTAATGCACAGACCAAGACCGGTAGCCTTCAGGCAAGCGGACTGCATATCGGTGACGTTGACAGCGTGGACCTTGCCGCGGAGAACCTCAGCGGCTTCCATCTGCTCAGTAAAATCATAACCCTTGGGAGGTGCCATTTCGGCAGTAATGCCGAATTTACCGGCTTCTAATACTTCTTTTAATACGCTCATTATTTCTTCCCCCTCAAGCTGATGGTTCTGGGATATGCTACCTTCTCATAACCCTTGTCTTCCCGGGTCTGCATCAGCTTCTCCAGCTGATTTGTGGCCTGCAGACGCTCGTAGATCTTGATCCAGGCACAGTCGTTTTCAGGATTGGCCTCGCACTTGCCGTTCTTTTGACCGCCGCAGGGGCCGTTAACAAGGCTCTTGGCGCACTGGGTAATGGGGCAAATGGCACCGGTCTGGCCAAGGACACACTGGCCGCAGAAGCGGCAAGCCTCTTCCCAAACGCCGAAACGGACAGCTTCGCCTAAGTACATTGTGTCGTTGGAGGGGTAAACGGGGGCAGTGCCTGCGTTCTTGGCAACACACTGTACGCCGTCGCCACAGCTCATACAGATGACACAGTCAGGGTTTGCGGCGTTGATGGCTTTCATTTTTGCCTTAACGCCTAAGTTCATACAGCAGTAGTCGCACACGGTGGTAGCGACGACCTTCTTACCGGCGCCTTCCAGAATTGCAGTCAGTTCTGCGATCTGAGGCTCACCGCCGGTCTGGCAGGCAGTGGCGCAGCTTCCGCAGCCAACGATGGCAACGGTCTTAGCATCGCCCACCATAGCCATAACTTCTTCGATGGGTTTTTTCTGAGTGATGATCATTATTCAGACGCTCCTTTTTCAGAATGTTACAAAATGTTTTATCATCAAATATTTGCTTATCCATTATAACAATGTAACATAAAAAAAGCAACTGTATTTCTTCCAAAATCCGGGATATTTGTGAAAAAACGAAAAAATAGGTTGACAAATGGGTAGGTGAATGTTATTTTATTGTTATAAAAAGTGATAAATAACACAGGAGACAACAATGAATAACATTCGTCAGGATCGAATCAAAGAATTCGTTGAAGCCCATAATGTTGCTACAATTAAAGAGTTGCAGGCGCTGCTTCCGGATGTGTCGCTTATGACCATTCACCGGGATTTGGACGCGCTGGAAAGCCGGGGCGTGTTGGTGAAATTCCGCGGTGGTGCCAAATCGGTTCGTCATACTGGAGATCCGGAATTTAATGTGCGTATGCGGGACAATAATGCAGGAAAGCTGACGATTGCGGAAAAAACAATGGCGCTGCTCCAACCGCACACATCCATTTTTTTGGATGCCAGCACCACCAATCTGACTCTTGCCAGAAATTTGCCGGATATGAGCCTGAATATTATCACCACCGGTCCCAGCATTGCTATTGAACTGTGCCGCCTTCATAACCCGACGGTAACGCTGTGCTGTGGTATGATAAACAGGAAAAACTTGGCGTTATCCGGCCAAAACACCCTGGAAATGCTGGAGAAAATGAACATCGATATGGCATTTATTGGCGTGTCCGGCTGCAGCTTGGATGCGGGATTTACCTGCGGTACAGAGGGGGATATGCTGGTAAAACGGCTGGCGATTCGGAAAGCCCATAGGAGTGTAATTATGTGCGGCAGCGATAAATTTAACTGCTTGATGCCTTACACCTTTGCGAAACTACAAGATGTGAACTATGTCATCACAGATGGCGATGTCCCTACCGCTTTCGCAGAAGAGGCGGCAAGATACGGCGTACAAATTATATAAACAGAAAGCCTCCCGAAGGGCGGCGCGCCATAGTGATGAATTGGTTTTGAACCGTCCCTTTTCCGCTTAACTTCATAAAAGATTCCCGAAATGCGTCAGCATTCCGGGAATTTTCTTATTTGTTAATCAAAAAAGTTACGACTTCAAAACTGCATAGCAGCTGAAAAGAATGGAGGTTTTTCTGAGATAAGGAAAAAAACGCAGGAATCCTTTGTGGATTGTGAGGATTTTTGACGCAATATCGGGAAAATCTACGGCTTTTCAGGCAATTTATCACTATGGTGCACCGCCCAAAGGGGAGGTTTTTTGCGTAGAAAATTCGGCAATGTCGATTCTTTCTTGTAAATACCAGTTGACGGGAATGTTAAGTTGTGTTATAATTAACAGGCTATAACAAATACTATGACCACAAGGAGGAACTATTTTGGCAAACGCAGTAATTATGCCCAAAGCGGGCATCACCGTCGAGAGCTGTATCATCGGCGAGTGGGTAAAAAAGGTCGGCGATTCCGTTAAGGTTGGCGACGTCCTGTTTACTTACGAGACGGACAAAGCAAGTTTTGAATGTGAATCCACCGCAGAAGGTACTCTTTTGGAGATCTTCTTTGAGGAAGGCGACGAAGTGCCCTGCCTCGTAAACGTATGCGCTGTGGGTAACCCCGGCGAGGATTGCTCCGCCCTCAAGGGTGGCTCTGCCGCACCTGCTGAGGCTGCCGCACCCGCAGCTGCCGCTGCGCCCGCAGCCGCTGCTGCACCTGCTGCCGCCTGCAACACCAAGGCAAGCGCAGTCATTATGCCCAAGGCCGGTATCACCGTCGAGAGCTGCATCATTGGCGAGTGGCTCAAGAAGATCGGCGATCAGGTCAAGGTCGGCGATATTCTCTTTACTTACGAGACCGACAAGGCTTCTTTCGAGTGCGAGTCCACTGCCGAAGGCGAGCTGCTGGCCATCTTCTTTGAAGAAGGCGACGAAGTACCCTGCATGGAAAATGTCTGCGCTGTGGGTCCCCACGGTGAGCCTACCGATTGCCTGAAGCCCGGCGCTGCTCCCGCTGCTGTGGAGGTTGCCGTGGAAGCTGCGCCTGCTGCCGTCGAGGCCGCACCCGCTGCTGCGCCTGTTGTGCCCACCAAGGCCAGCGCGCCCATCTCTCCCAGAGCTGCAAAGCTGGCTGAGAGCGCAGGTATCAACACCGCTTTTGCTACTGGCACCGGTCCTAACGGCCGCATCATTGAGCGGGACATCCGCAAGGTTATGGAAAACCCCGCAGCTTACGCTGCTGCTACCGCTCCCGCTGCTACCGCAGCGCCTGCCGTGCCTGCTGCCGAGGAGTACAAGGATGTGAAGTTCAGCGGCATCCGTCGTGCTATCAGCAAGTCTATGACAACCTCCCTGCACACTATGGCGCAGCTGACCCACAATACTTCCTTCGATGCTACTGCAATCCTCAACTACCGCAAGGCGCTGAAGGCTGCCGGCGGCGAGTACGCAGGCATCACTCTGGGCGACATCGTTCTCTACGCTGTTTCCCGGACGCTTCTGAACCATCCCGACCTGAACGCCAATATGCTCGATGACAACTCCATCCGTATTTTCAATCACGTCAATCTGGGCGTGGCTGTGGATACACCCCGCGGCCTGATGGTTCCCACCATCTTCCACGCAGACGAGATGAGCCTGCTGGAAATCTCTCAGGCAGTCAAGGCGCTTGCTGCTGAGTGCCGTGACGGCGCAATCAGCCCCGATAAGCTCTCCGGCGGCAGCTTTACTGTCTCCAACCTGGGCAATCTGGGCGTTGAGTCCTTCACCCCCGTTATCAATCCTCCCCAGACCGGTATCCTGGGCGTTTGCGGCACCATCGACCGTGTTCGCAAGGGCGCAGACGGCTCCATCCAGCTCTATCCTGCAATGGGTCTGAGCCTGACCTACGATCACCGCGCTGTGGACGGAACACCCGCTGCTAAGTTCCAGAAGGAACTGGCATTCAATCTGGAGAACTTCACTGTTCTGCTTTCTAAGTAATTAAGGTTAAAGGAGATGCCTGTGGAAATTTTCGACTTACTCGTGATCGGCGGCGGCCCCGGCGGTTACCTGTGTGCCGAGCGCGCTGCCCAAGGAGGCCTGAAGGTAGCGCTGTTTGAAAAGAGAGCTCTCGGCGGCACTTGTCTCAATGAGGGCTGTATTCCCACAAAGACATTACTAAATTCTTCCAAAATGTACCGTCACGCCAAGGAAAGCGAAGCTTATGGCGTAACGGCAACCGGGGTGACCTTTGACCATGCAAAGGTCATTGCCCGAAAAGACAAGGTAGTAAAGACATTGGTTTCCGGTGTCGGCGCCACAATGAGCGCCAATAAAGTCACTGTCATTGACGGCAATGCTGGTATCGAGGGCAGGGCAGAGGAGGGCTTTGCCGTAAAAGCAAACGGCACGGTCTACACAGGCCGCCGCTTGGTGATTGCCAGCGGCTCCGAGACTGTAATTCCTCCCGTCCCAGGCCTGAAAGAGGGCCTTGCCTCTGGTTTCGTGGTCACCAATCGGGAAGTTCTTGATATGAAGGAACTGCCCAAAGAATTGGTGGTTATTGGTGGCGGTGTCATCGGTCTGGAAATGGCGTACTACTTTGCCAGCGTCGGCGTTCCTGTTACGGTCATCGAAATGATGCCCAAGATCGCCGGTGCTACCGATCCCGAAATTTGCAAAGTTCTGACCGACAGCTTCGAAAAGCGGAATATGACCTTTAAGCTTTCCTGCAAGGTTTTGGAGATTAAAGAAAAGTCCGTTATCTACGAGGAAAAAGGTGAGAAAAAAGAGATTTCCTGCGATAAAGTCCTGCTCTCTGCCGGCCGCAGACCTGCCACCGCAGGTATCGGTCTGGAGACCTTGGGCCTGCAAATGGACAGAGCCGCCATCGTCACCGACCGGCACATGTGCACCACTGCGCAGAATGTCTACGCGGTAGGCGACTGTAACGGAAAGTCTATGCTGGCGCACACAGCCTATCGGGAAGCTGAGGTTGCTGTGAACCATATGCTGGGCAAGTGGGACGAAATGCGCTACGATGTGATTCCTGCGGTGATTTACACCGATCCCGAGGTCGCCTCAGTTGGTTACAGCAAGGCGGACGCGGAAAAGCAGGGGATGCGCGTAAAGGAAGTCAAGCTGCCTATGTCCTATGCCGGTCGTTACCTGGCGGAGACCAACGGCGGTAAGGGCTTTATCAAGTTGGTTGTGGACACCGATCGAAACCGTTTGGTAGGCTGCCATATGGTAGGCTCCTATGCATCGGAGATCATTATGACCGCAACGATGATGGTGGATACGGAGATGCACCCTGAAAGACTGAAAAAGCTGGTGTTCCCGCATCCCACTGTGGCTGAAATGATACGTGAAGCAATTTTCCATATTTAAGGAGGAAATAAAAAATGCCTAAGAGTTTATTTGTGGATCCCAAGGAAGTCCGTGCCGCAGGCAAGGTCACTTTCAATGAGATCCCCGTCAACCAGTACAACAAAACTGTCGCTGAGGAACTGAAGTCCGGCCGTTACACCAAGGAAGACCTGATTCGTATCTTCCGGGATATGACCGTTCTTCGTGAATTCGAGACGATGCTGAACCTGATCAAGACCCAGGGCAGCTACAACGGTGTAGACCATACCTATCCCGGCCCTGCCCACCTGTCCATCGGTCAGGAAGCTGCTTGTGTCGGTCAGGCTTACCTGCTGGATGAGAACGACTTTGCCTTCGGTTCTCACCGCTCTCACTCTGAGATTCTTGCCAAGGCCCTGTCCACCATCAACAAGATGAGCGACGAAGGCCTGATGAACGTGATGGAGACCTTCCTGGAAGGCAAGTGCCTCCGTTCCACCCAGCGCCTGGGCGAAACCAAGGACGTAAAGGAACTGGCAATCCGCTTTATTCTGTACGGTACGCTCTCCGAAATCTTTGCCCGTGAGACCGGTTTCCATATGGGTATGGGCGGCTCTATGCACGCATTCTTCCTGCCCTTCGGCATCTACCCCAACAACGCAATCGTTGGCGGCTCCGGCACGATTTCCACCGGTTCTGCCCTCTATAAGAAGGTCAACAATAAGAAGGGCATCGTTGTATGTAACATCGGTGACGCTTCTATGGCCCGCGGCCCCGTTTGGGAGGCTCTGAACTTCTCTGCAATGGATCAGTATAAGACCCTGTGGGAGAGCCATAACGACGGTATGCCCATCCTGTATAATATCTTCAACAACTCCTACGGTATGGGCGACCAGACCCGTGGCGAGACCATGGGTCAGGGCTGTATGAGCCGGATCGCTTCCGGTGTAAGCCCCACGCAGTTCCACGCAGAGACTGTTGACGGCTTCAATCCTCTGGCTGTCATCGACGCAATGGAGCGCAAGCTGGAGCTGCTGAGAAACGGTCAAGGCCCTGTTATGCTGGAGACCATTACCTACCGCTTCTCCGGTCACTCCGTCTCCGACCAGAACGCATACCGTACCAAGGAAGAGATGGATGCCTGGAAGGAATACGATCCTCTGACTACTTATCCCGCAGCGCTTGTTGAGGCCGGTGTGGCTACTCAGGCAGAGATCGATGCCATCCTGGAAGAAACCAAGGCTGGTATGACTATGATCTGCAAGGCAGCTGCCGATCCCGAGATCAGGCCCTACTGCGACTTCAAGAAGGATCCCGCTGTTGTGGAGCGCCTGATGTACTCCAACGAGCAGGTTGTCGCTTTTGACGACCGTCAGCCCGAATTCACCGTTGCCAAGGAAGAGGCCGAGGGCTACAAGAAGATTAAGTCCAAGGAGCGCAGCCCCATCGGTGCAGACGGCAAGCCTGTTTCCAAGATGAAGCTGTATAACCTCCGTGACGGTATCTCCGAAGTTATTTGGGACCGCTTCTACGAGGATCCCACCCTCATCGCCTACGGCGAAGACTGCCGTGACTGGGGCGGCGCATTCGCAGTTTACCGCGGTATGATGGACGCTCTGCCCCACTGCCGTATCTTCAACTCTCCTCTGGCTGAAGCCGCTATTGTCGGTACTGCTGTCGGTTACGCCCTCTCCGGCGGCCGCGCTCTGGTAGAGCTGATGTACGCTGACTTCATCGGCTGCGCCGGTGACGAAATCTTCAACCAGATGTCCAAGTGGCAGTCTATGTCCGCCGGCATCCTGAAGATGCCTTTGGTTCTGCGTGTTTCCGTTGGCTCCAAGTACGGCGCGCAGCACTCTCAGGACTGGACCGCGCTTTGCGCCCACATCCCCGGCCTGAAGGTCTGCTTCCCCGCTACTCCTTGGGAAGCTAAGGGTCTGATGGAAAGCGCACTGAAGGGCACTGACCCCGTTGTCTTCTTCGAGAGCCAGAGAATTTACGACGTGGGCGAGCAGTTCCACGAGGGCGGCGTTCCTGCCGAGCGCTATGAGATTCCCTTCGGCGATGTCAATAAGGTTCGCGACGGTAAGGACGTTACCATCCTGACCATCGGCGCTGTTCTGTACCGCGCGATGGATGCCGCCAAGGAGCTGAGCGAAAAGTACGGTATGGAAGCTGACGTTATTAACCTGCACTCTCTCGTACCTCTGGATTACACCAAGATTATCGAGTCCGTCAAGAAGACCGGTAAGGTCATTTTGGTCTCCGATGCTTGCGCAAGAGGCTGCTTTATGAACGATGTGGCTAAGAACATCACTGAGCTGTGCTTTGACGATTTGGATGCACCTCCCGTTGTTATTGGCGCTAAGAACTGGATCACGCCTCCCTTCGAGTTTGACGAGTTCTTCTTCCCCCAGGCAAGCTGGATCATCGACGCCATCAACGACAAGCTGGTACCTCTGGAAGGCCGTGTTTCCACCACCGGCTGCACCGAGGCTGAGACCATCCGCCGGGCAAAGGAAGGCGTGTAAAAGCCAATGGAGATACAGCGCACCTGTAATGCGGGTGTCCTCCTGAAGCTGGATGGTGTATCGATCCTGCTGGACGGACTGTGCGAGGGACTGGAAGGCTATCTGCCGACACCGAAAGCTTTTGCGGAACGTCTTTTGAACACACCGCCGGACTTATTGGCATTTACCCACAGCCACCCGGATCACTTTAGCCGTGCGTTGCTTCTTCCTTATAAAACAAATAAACTCCGGCCCATTCTTGGGCCGGAGTCCTTACCTGAAAAGAAAATGCGGGTAGGGGAGATAACGGTGACTGCGGTGGAGACACGACACTTGGGAAAAACAGAACCGAATCTTTCTCATTACAGTTTTGTGATTGAGGGAAGCAAATGCATTTGGTTTATGGGTGATGCGTCCCCAATGCAAATGAAAAAGTTGGCGGCTTTGCCTAAGCCGGATGTGCTGATCGTGCCCTATGCCTATGCAAATACCCCCTCTGCTTGGGAAATGACAAAGACAGTCTGCTCTGGGATGGTAGTCGTGCTCCATTTACCGGAAAAGGAGAAAGATACACTCGGTCTTTGGCATCAGGTTAAAACGGTAACAGATGGGGAAAACTGTCTGTGGATTCCGGAAATTGGCGAAAATCGCATTCTGTAAAAAAACCTTGACATCTCAATTTTATAGCAGTAAAATTCAGGTGTAAATCTTATTAGGAGGTATCCTTACTATGATCCATCCCCGCGTTATTGTTGTAAAGAATCCTGAGGAAATGGGTGTAATTGCTGCCGACCAGTTTGAGGCAGAGATCCAGAAAAAGCCTGCCTGTGTCATCGGCCTTGCTACCGGCTCTACACCCCTGCCTCTCTACCGTGAATTGATCCGCCGCGAAAAGGCAGGTAAGATCGATTTTTCCCGTGTCCGTTCCGCGAACCTGGACGAATACAAGGGCCTGGCTCCTGACCACGAGCAGAGCTACCGTAAGTTTATGCAGGATAACCTGTTTAACCACATTTCTATTAAGCCTGAGAATACCATCGTTCCCGACGGTTTGGCAGAAGACGTGCAGGCTATGTGCGAAGCCTACGAAGCAAAAATTGAGGAGTGGGGCGGTGTAGACCTGCAGCTTCTCGGCATTGGTCACGACGGTCATATCGGTTTTAACGAGCCTGACGATCATTTCCCCACAATGACCCACGAGGTGAAGCTGACGGAAATGACCATTGATGCCAATAAGCGCTTCTTTGACTCCATCGATGATGTGCCCAGAGCTGCCTTTACTATGGGCATCGGCACCATTATGGCTGCCAAGAAGATTGTTATGGTTGTTACCGGCGCAGATAAGAAGGAAATCCTGAAGAAGACCTTCTGGGGTCCCGTAGATCCCCAGGTTCCTGCTTCTATCCTGCAGTTCCATCCCGATGTGGTTCTTGTCTGTGACGAAGCCGCTTATCCCTTCTAAAACAAAAGTCCGACAGAGATTTCTGTCGGACTTTTTGACAATAGGCGAGAGGGAGGGTTTGACCTCATCCGTCAACCCCTCGGGCTGCCACCTTCCCCATAGGGGAAGGTTTTTTATCGTGCCGTCTTATAATAATCACAGGGGAGCATCGCATTGTTTGCCTTAATAAAGGCTTCGGCTTTTTGCTGCATTTTCCTTAAGTATTCCTCAGTAATCGGGATGCCGTCCTTATTTGCAAGAATATCGTAAGTGGCGGTGCTGCTATTGCGGAAGGCAATGACACCGTCGGTAATCCAGCTTCCGTCGGGGAAGTACACGCAGCCATCGTATGCAGGGTCAAAGGCATCGTGACCTAAGTAATTGTAGGGCGAGTCAATACCAAGGAGATTTAGCATTGTGGGTACCAAATCAGCCGTAAAAAGGGGTTTATCTACCGATATTTGGGGCTTATCTGCCGACCAAATAAAGCAGGGGGTTTTCTCTAAGAGTAGTTCGTGATCCACACCGGACAGCGCTTTGAGTTCTTCCTGGTTGTTGTAGCCGTAGGCATAGTGATCGGTGACTGCTACAATGACCGTATCCTCCAAAAGTCCCCGGGTTTCCAACTCGGATAGGAGCATCGCGAACATATCATCCACAAGCTGCGCCTTTACCCGGATGCAATCCTCTTCCTCGCTGCCATATTTGCCCCGATACTCCGGGTATTTGGAGAGGGCATACTGCGTCAGCGGTTCTTCATAATCGTAGCTTAAATGGGCAGAGCGGGTAATAATCGTGTTGAACGTCTTGCCGTCCCGGAAGAAGATCTCACTTAGCTCTGACACGGTAAAGAGGGTACACTCATCAAAGAGCAGATTTTCGTCGCTTGTATATTCCACATAGCCATTATAGTCCCGGTAGCCCCACAGCGGCTCAAAGGTGCCGCGGCTGTAAAAAGCCGGGTCATTGTAGTGGAAAACCTCAGCGCTGTAGCCGTTTTGGGTGGCCTGATTGGCGATGGACTGGGGGAAATGGTTTTCGTCATAGTCAAATAGACTGCCAATACTGGTAGGCAGGTAGATGCCGGTGTTGATACACAGCTCTGAACTAAGTGTCCGGGCGCTGCCAAAGCCGGGGGAGTAGAAGTTATCAAAGGAAATACCCTCGTTCAGCAGCCGGTACAATGTGGGCGTATCTTCGGGTGTGATAAGCCAGTCGTCGATGGCTTCCATCAGCACATAGACTACATTTTTATCCTTGTAAATGCCTGTCATATTGTTGGGACTGTGGGAATTTCTGTCTGCAAGAAATGCATCGACTTGCACAGCTTGTTCGGGAAGCTGATCTTTATAATCTGCTGTGCCGGGGTAAATAACATTGCACCATAAATCCCGGACAGTCATATGGTAGAAGCCGGTAATGGAGTAGACCGCCTCTGCATCGTACATAGCGGCATAGGTGGTCTCCCAAGGGGAGGGGCTGTCTTCGTCACCTATAATAAAAAATTGGGGAAGAAGCACCAAAAGCAAAACGCAGACCAAAGCGGTAACGGCAGTAATGATGGAATAACGCCATTTTTTAGGCCGTTTTGGGAAGAATAAAGTGCCTAAAACGAGAATAGCGATTACCGTAATCACACAAGGCCACCATAAAAGGGGGAAGGAGCGAAGAATATCCAGCCAAAATTTTGCGCCCTCGCCTACATAAAAAACAGAGGTGAAAAAGGTCAATTTGCGAAACATATCGAAATGGGCAGCTTGCACAAGCGCGTAAACGCTGGAAAGGAAAAAGGTCGCAAGGAAAAAAATGCGCCCGATTTTCCGGGGCAGCAGCATGGAAATGGCGGCAAGGAGCAACGACCATAAAAAGCCGAATGCATAGGGAAGCCAGGTTTTGGTCTCCACAAACAGCGCAACGATCAGCTCAGCAGAAAAATAGGCAAGCGTCAATAAAAATAGCTGCAAAATAAAACGCCAAATTTGCTTCTGCTTCATATTTTCCACCGCCTTTCGGAAAAGATGAAGACATTATAGCATAATTACCCGGAATTTTCAATGGAAAATAAAAATCGCAGACTTTCGAAATTTGCGAAAATAATACTTGACAAATGGAACACAGATGGCTATAATAAGCGTGTTCTGTTTGAGCTGCCGGCATAGCTCAGTCGGTAGAGCAGCTGATTTGTAATCAGCAGGTCGGGGGTTCGAGTCCGTCTGCCGGCTCCATTCAGACTTCGGCATTCTTCAGACAGACAAACTTAATATGGGGGAGTTCCCGAGTGGCCAAAGGGGACAGACTGTAAATCTGCTGCGTATCGCTTCGATGGTTCGAATCCGTCCTCCCCCACCACAAAAGAGACACACCATTTGGTGTGTCTCTTTTGTGCTTTTGGTGACGGATTCGAAAGGCGGCTCTTAGCAAGTGTCCGGTGGACACTTGCAACCGCCGTGGCTTTTCCGCAGAAAAGCGAATCCGTCCTCCCAAATTCACAGCGCAGTAAAAGACACACCATTTGGTGTGTCTCTTTTGTGCTTTTGGTGACGGATTCGAAAGGCGGCTCTTAGCAAGTGTCCGGTGGACACTTGCAACCGCCGTGGCTTTTCCGCAGAAAAGCGAATCCGTCCTCCTGCATCGGTGGAGTATCACTAAAAGCTTTACAATTATGCACGATGCTGATATACTATTAGGAAAGTGATGTCTATGTTAGCACCGTATTTCTGCGACCGAACATAGGCATAGATGTAATTACGAAGGGAATCATCATGGCAAATCATAAGAATTACAAAAAGACACTGGTCGCTTGCTATCTCGGTTTTGTTACCCAATCGATCTCCGCAAATTTTACACCACTTTTATTTTTAACCTTCAAAAATACATATGGGATCACCCTTGATAAAATTGCAATGATTCCGTTAGTGTTTTATTTTACACAGTTACTTACGGATCTTGCCGCTACGAAATATGTTGATAGGATCGGATATCGTACCTGTGTTGTGGCCTCGCAGGTATTATCGGCTGTGGGTCTCATCCTGATGGCCATCTTGCCGGAATTACTTCCAGCCCCTTTTGTTGGTCTTCTCATTTCCGTGATACTTTATGCAATCGGCAGCGGTCTCATTGAGGTTCTGGTCAGTCCCATTGTTGAGGCGTGCCCATTTGAGAATAAAGATGGCGTGATGAGTCTTTTGCACTCCTTCTACTGTTGGGGCGCAATGGGTGTCATTTTAATCTCTACGCTCTTTTTTTCTGTATTTGGCATAGAAAACTGGAAGATTCTTACATTCATTTTGGCATTGGTGCCACTGTATAACGCCTTTAACTTTATGAACTGCCCCATCGAACGGCTTTTGGAAGACGGGCAGAGTATGGGCGTGCGTAAGCTGCTGAAAACACCTATCTTCTGGTTAATGATTTTACTTATGATATGCGCGGGCGCATCCGAGGCAACCATGACCCAATGGACTTCCGCGTTCACGGAGTCGGCAATCGGTGTTTCCAAAACTGTGGGTGATTTGGTTGGGCCGTGTTTATTTGCTATGTTTATGGGTATTACCCGCACATTGTACGGAAAGTTCAGTGAAAAGCTTGATTTAGTCAAGGTTATGCTTGCTTGCGCGGTTATGTGCGTCGCTTGCTATTTGCTGGCTTCTTTGTCCACATTGCCGATTCTCGGACTTGCTGGTTGTGCGCTTTGCGGTTTGGCTGTGGGTATTATGTGGCCGGGATCTATCTGTATTTCTTCGCAGCAATGTCCAAAAGGCGGTACAGCGATGTTCGCATTTTTGGCTTTAGCCGGAGACCTGGGTGCTACGGTAAGTCCTACAATGGTAGGAAGCCTTTCTGAAATGGCAGGTGGCAATCTAAAAACGGGATTGCTTGTGGCTTCACTGTTTCCTATAATGTTGGTTTTTGGATTAATTCTTTTAAAAAGAGTGAAAAAATATTAAATTAGGGATGAGAGTAACTAACTTTAGAATGGTATCATAATGGTTCATAACAGAGAAGGGACGCACCGGACAGTGTGTCTCTTTGCTGTTTTGAAGCGAATGCGAAAGGCTGTCCTTGACAAGTGTCCGGTGGTCACTTGCAACCCCGTGGTTTTTCTGCGAAAAGCAATCCATCTTTCCATACGGCAAAAATTGGCAAACCTTCAAGTGCCGATTTTTTTGTTCATAAAATGCAAAATACCTATTGTTTTATCTGGGAAATGTGCTATAATGTACTATGAAATATAGTGGGTTTACTGTGCGCTGCAAAGAAGCGTTGGTTACCCCAAAATAATAAATTAGGAGCGTGTTACTTATGAGCGTAGATATGACCAAATGGACTGAAATTGCCAAGGCCAATGTACATAACCGTCCCGCGGGACAAGGTCGTCTGGCAGGCAAAATCACCATCGTTACCGGCGCTGCCCAGGGCTTTGGCAAGGGTATCGCTGAGGAACTGTATGCAGAGGGCGCAACTATCGTAATTGCAGATATGAACCTGCCTCTTGCCCAGCAGGTGGCAGAAGAAATGGGTGAGCGCGCCTGCGCCATTGCCGTCAATGTTTCCGACGAAGAGAGCGTTGCAAATATGGTGGCTGAGACTGTCGAGAAGTTTGGCGGTCTGGATATTATGGTTGCCAATGCCGGTGTCGTCCGTTCCGGCCCCATTGCCCAGTTTGAAAAGAAGGATTTCGACTTTGTTACCGCTATCAACTATACCGGTTTGTTCCTTACCTGCAAGTATGCCGCCATCGTAATGGAGGCTCAGCACGAGGCTGCTCCTGAGGAGACCTACGACATTATTACCATCTCCTCTAAGTCCGGCCTGGAAGGCTCCAATAAGAACTTTGCTTATGCTGGCTCCAAGTTCGGTGGCATCGGCCTTGTGCAGTCTTGGGCGCTGGAGCTGTGCGCTTACAACATTAAGGTCAACGCTATCTGCCCCGGCAACTACCTGGATGGTCCTCTGTGGTCTGACCCTGAGCGCGGTCTCTTTGTTCAGTACCTGCAGGCAGGCAAGGTCCCCGGTGCGAAGACCGTGGAGGATGTCCGCCGTTTCTACGAGTCCAAGGTGCCTATGAACCGCGGCTGTCTGCCTATCGACGTTGCCCGCGCGGTTATGTACTGCGTTGAGCAGAAGTATGAGACCGGTCAGGCAATTCCTGTTACCGGCGGTCAGGTTATGCTGAACTAAGAGGGCGCGCTATGATTGAACAAGCCGTACTGGAACTTTTGAATGCCCCTACCAAGGCGAAGCGTTTGGAGAATTTAAAGAAAGTTCTTCCCCAGACCCAGTTCCCGCCTATGGTGGATGCCTATATCAATAACCACATCCATACCACTTATTCCTTCTCTCCCTATTCTCCTACCGCTGCGGTCTATGCCGCCCGGATGGAGGGACTTTGCACCGCCGGTATTATCGACCACGATTCCATTTCCGGTGCGGAGGAGTTTTTGGAGGCTGCAAAAATCATTGGGATGCCTGTGACCATCGGTATGGAGGCCCGCATCTCTATGGACGGCACCCGGCTTGAGGGCCGTCGCACCAATAACCCTGACCAAGAGGGCGTGAGCTATATGACCATCCAGTCCGTGCCTCACGATAAGATCGAGAGACTGACCCAGTTCTTCCGTCCCTACCGTCAGGCTCGCCACGAGCGCAACCGGAAGATGGTAGCGAAGATCAATGAGCTACTCTCTCTGGATATGGACTACGATCGGGATGTTCTGCCCCTTTCTATGGCTCACGAAGAAGGCGGTGTCACCGAGCGTCATTTGATGTACGCCCTGGCTCTGCGGCTGATGCAGGATGCCGGCAGGGGAGAGACGATGGTCGCAAAGCTGACGGAGATGGGTCTTACCCTTTCCGAAAAGCAGAAAGCGCAGATGCTGGATATGGAATATCCCTTCTATGCTTATGACCTGCTGGGTATCCTGAAAGGCGCTTTTGTGCCGCAGATTTTCATCCCTGCTACCGACGAGTGCCCCAAATTGCCCGATGTGGTTGCTCTCTGCCGTGAGGTAGACGCTTATCTTTGCTATGCTTACCTGGGCGACGTGGGCGACTCCGTCACCGGCGACAAGAAGGCACAGAAATTTGAGGACGACTATTTGGACGACGTATTCCTCTGCTTAGAGGAGGAGGGTGTCAAGGCGGTCACCTATATGCCCACCCGGAATACACCTGCCCAGTTGGATCGGCTTCGCGCCCTGTGCCGGCAGTACGGTATGTTTGAGATCTCCGGCGAGGACATCAATACACCCCGACAGAGCTTCGTGATCCGCGCTATGGAGAATCCCAAGTTTGCGAACCTCATCGAAGCCACATGGAAGCTCATCGAGCACGAAAAACAGTAAACACCGTTGTCATTCTGAGCGAGCGACAGCGAGTCGAAGAATCTACGCATTAAATGGGTGCGAAGATCCTTCGGCGCGGCTTCGCCTTGCTCAGGATGACACACAGTAAGTAATATACATATTCTTGATTAGGAGGAATTTATTATGAATACCAAAGCAGTAAGAATCCACGGCAAAATGGATCTCCGTCTGGACGAAGTAACCCTGCCCGAAATTGGCCCTGACGGTGTCCGCGTACGCGTTGTATCCGATAGCCTTTGCATGTCCAGCTACAAGGCTGCTGTCGAAGGTGGCGACCACAAGCGTGTCCCTGACCGTTGCGACCTGACCCCCACTATCGTCGGTCACGAGTTCTGTGGCGACATCGTAGAGGTGGGCGAAAACTGGAAGCACAAGTATAAGGTTGGCGATAAGTTCGTTATCCAGCCTGCTCACTTCCACAAGGGCTCTCAGATGGCGCCCGGTTACTCCTATGAGTTCTGCGGTGGTGACGCACAGTATGGTAACATTCCTATCGAAACCCTGCTGGAGAACTGCCTGCTGCCCTACAATTCCGATACTTACTACTACGGCTCCTTGGCAGAGCCCCTGAGCTGTGTCATCGGCACCTTCCACGCAATGTACCACACTAAGGCCGGCTCCTATGTCCACGAGATGGGCATCAAGGAGGGCGGCAAGATGGCGCTGTTGGCTCCCGTTGGCCCTATGGGTTTGGCTGCCATTGATTATGCGATCCACTGTGACCGCCGTCCCAGCCTGCTGGTTGTTACCGACATCGACGAAGCCCGCCTGACTCGCGCAGCTTCCATCTACACTGTAGAAGAGGCTGCTAAGTACGGCATCGAGCTGCACTATGTCAACACCCGTATGGAAAACGCTACTGAGTATCTGCGTGAGCTGACCGGCGGCACCGGCTATGACGATGTGGTTTGCTTTGCTCCCGTTAAGCCTGTTATTGAGCAGGCGGACGATATTCTGGGCTTTGACGGCTGTCTGAACTTCTTTGCC
Source organism: Faecousia sp. (assembly GCA_045654085.1). Taxonomy (GTDB): domain Bacteria; phylum Bacillota; class Clostridia; order Oscillospirales; family Oscillospiraceae; genus Faecousia. The sequence goes on from JAZOMT010000020.1 coordinate 55,234, forward strand.
GGTCCTACCGACAATAAGTTTAAGGCTCCTTTCAACTGGTACAATGTCCACTACCTCTACACCCACGTGGTCGGCACCTCCGGCGGTAACACCAACGATATGCAGGAAGCTATCGCAATGATGAACGCCGGCAAGCTGAACCCCTCCGCCTTGGTTACCCACGTTGGTGGCCTGAATGCCGTTATTGAGACCACCCTGAACCTGCCCAAGATCCCCGGCGGCAAGAAGCTAATCTACAACCACATTGACCTGCCCCTGACCGCTATCTCTGAGTTCGGTGAGAAGGGCAAGACCGATCCTCTGTTTGCTGAGCTGGATCGTATCTGCAAGGCGCACAATGACCTGTGGTGTCCCGAGGCTGAAGCTTACCTCCTTGCAAACGCAAAGCCTCTGTAAGAGGTAGCGCGCTATGGCTGTAAAAAGAAATTTGCTGGCGTTCGATTTGGGCGCCAGCAATGGCCGTGCAATTTTGGGTCAGTTTGACGGTGATACCGTCAAGATGACCGAACTGCACCGGTTTGAAAATCACTACATAGAGATGAACGGCATTTTCTACTGGGATCTGCCGTACCTCTTCGATAACCTCAAGAAAGGTCTTATTGCTTTCCAGCAAGGCGGCTACGGTAAACTGGATGCTTTTGGTATCGACACTTGGGGTGTGGACTACGGTCTTCTGGACAAGAATGGTCACCTGATTGCGCTGCCCCGGTCCTACCGACTGGGCGTGCAGGAGGATATTGACGCTGTGAAAGCGATCATCCCTGATGATGTGCTGTACAGCCGCAGCGGTATTGATACCGGCCTGACCTTCAATACTCTCTATCAGCTCTACCGCCGTAAACGGGAGGGTGACGCAGCCTTGGAAAGCGCAGAAACTATGCTCCTGATGCCTGACCTGCTGGGCTATTTTCTGACCGGCGAAATTGGCTCGGAGTATACCATTGCGACCACCACCCAAATGTACAACCCTACCAGTAAAGACTGGGATTGGGAGACAATCCGTACCCTTGGTCTGCCGGAGAAGATCTTTACAAAGATTGACAAAACCGGCACGATTCGTGGTCATCTTCGTCCGGAACTGTGTGAGGAACTGGGTATCAATCCAGCCGCATTTGTAGCTGTGGGCGGCCACGATACTGCTTCTGCGGTAGCGGCTATCCCTGGCAGCGGCAGCTTTGCATTCTGTTCTTCCGGCACTTGGAGTCTGTTCGGTGTAGAAACCGATGCTCCTGACCTCCGCAGTGAGGCCCAAAAAGCCGGCTTCTCCAACGAAGGTACCATTCAGGGCGGCTTCCGTCCTCTGCGAAATATCGTAGGTATGTGGATCATTCAGGAGTGCCGTCGGGATTGGATTAAGGCAGGGCACGACCTGAGCTGGAACGATGTGACTTGGCTTGCTGGTCAGGCAGAGCCGCTGCGTTCCATTATCGATACCGATGCGCCGGAATTCTACGCCGGTGGCAATATGGAGCAGAAGATTAAGGATTACTGCGCGAGAACCGGTCAGCCCGTCCCTGAGACCATCGGCCAGGTGGCGCGCTGCGTTTACGAGTCTTTGGCGCTCAAGTACCGCAATGCGCTTGAAAACCTGGAGCAGGTCAAGGGCGAAAAAATCGACTCTTTGAATATCGTCGGTGGCGGCATCCAGAACCGGATGCTGGACCAGATGGTGGCAGACGCATTGGACAGACCCGTTATCACCGGTCCTATCGAAGGTGCCGCAATGGGTAACCTGCTGACCCAGGCAATGGCGCTGGGTGATTTGAAAGATCTCGATGATTTGCGCCGTGTTGTCCGCAACTCCGAAGCGGTAGAGCAGTGGACCCCCAATCATACGGAGGCTTGGGAAGAAGCTTATCAAAAGCTGCTGACTCTGCTGAAATAAAGAAACAAGGACCGTCCGGAGGCCGGTCCCTACATTGGAAAGCACCTTTGTAGGGACCGGCGTCCTCGACGGTCCTTTTTGTAATTATTTTTTTCAGATGACTGCTTTTTCCTTCTTCTTTGCAAGCATCTCAATGCCCTTGACTGTCAGTAGAATAATCGCAACAGCGGCGCTGAAGCCCGCAATATAAATAAACAGACAGAAGGGGAATGGAACATACTGCTGCACAATGGAATATACCGGCAAATGGGGTTCACAGTAGGGGCTGATGTAGAACATATTGAAAAAGTGGTCGTTAGTCAGTCCGGTCCGGTAACCGATTTCGTTGAGAATTACCGCAATTCCTACCGCAATGGCGAAAACAGAAGCAGCACGATAGAAGGTCTTCTTGTCTGCCTTCACATAGCCGGAGCCAAGGAGATAAATGGCAACGGTAATCATAGAGCCGTGGCAGAACATAGTCTGGATGTTGATGCCAATGGTCTGTGTAAAGACTGTGGTGGGCAAAAACATAACGCAAAGACCGGCAAACAGCGCATAAGTCGCTAAGTATGCGTTGGCAGCCCGATGGACAAGTCCCTTCCTGGTAATACCTGCGATTAGTCCCACGTACAGGGGAGTGGAGCAGAATTGCCAAGGGAAAATGTACCATTGGTAGGAAAACGCAATTCCGTTTTCATAGGAGAAGCTGTAATTAATCTGCTTATAAATCTCAAGAACGGTCACGATGATGGCGGTGATCAGCACGACCAGGCGCACCCGGCGGTCATCGCCTTGTTTGTGCGTGCAGCAAAGCGCTACACCGACGAGAATGGACATTGCAAACCAAAGCAAATGGAACCATCCGTAGGGGACAGGCGGCGTCATTTTGGAATCAAAAAGGCGCAACAGGTCCTCGAAAAACTCCATAGTTTTTTGCCTCTTTTCTTTCTTTGTTTCTCTTCCAATCGCAGCACGCGCGGTGGGTAGAGTCAGTATATCATAATATTAAGAAAATGTAAAGATAATTTAAGAATTTATGAAGCCTATATGCATAAAAAGCCGGTACAGTCAAAAGACCGTACCGGCTCAGTCATAATTACTCCGTGCGAAGTGCTACTACCGGGTCTTTCCGGGCAGCGCTGCGGGATGGTATAATGCCTGCGATCAGGGTCAGGAACATACTAATGAGTATCAATAGAATCGCGACCTGCGCAGGGAGAGTAGCGCGAAGATTGGGAATGCCGGTCACCGCTACCAAAACCATATTGATGGGAATACACAGGCCGTAGGTTACCAGCACACCCAGCAGACCGGATGCAAAGCCAATTATCACCGTCTCTGCCGTAAACATACTGGAAACATTCCGTTTGGATGCGCCGATAGCGCGGAGAATACCGATCTCCTTGGTGCGCTCCTGTACGGAAATGAGGGTGATGACACCAATCATAATGGAGGAGACTACCAAAGATACTGCCACAAAGGAGATAAGCACATAGGTGATGGCGTTAATGATGGTGGTAATGGAAGCCATCATAATGCCGATATAGTCGGTATAGCGGATCTCAGACAGCTCGTCGACAGTATCGTTGTAATCCGCGATAAAGGCTTCAATCACGTCCTTATTTTCAAAGGAAGAGGCATACAGCATAATGGAGGAGGGGTCGTTCAGGTCCACATAGCCCAACTCCCGCAGATTGCCCTCCAAGCTGTTTTCGGAGAAGACCAGCACGTGTTCATAGTACCGGGCGCAATCGGCTGCGGTAAAGCCCTCCAAAAGCTGCGTAAGAAGGGTGACTTTTTGCGCCTGCGGTACAGCGTTTAATCTACTCTGCACTTGAGAAGCATACATAATCTTGTACTGTTCCTGCAGTACCTTGGTGTACATTTCTTCGATTTCTTCGTCCTTCATAGCGGCGAGATAGCCGGAAAGTTCGCTTTCCTTCATATTGGTTTGAGAAATAAGGACTTTCAGCATCATCGATTCCATTTTCTCTCGTCCGCCGGAAGCAGCAAGTTGTGCTTTTACAAATTTTTCCACGTCTTCATCCTTGGGGATGGACATAATGGTCACATAGGCGTTTGCCTTGCCCTTTTCGTCCAGTAAGTCAATATAGGCGCGGAATGCGGCTTCTTTTTCCGCATCGTTCATATTTGTTACGTTTTCCGGGAAGGGGAGACCGGTGAAAATATCCACATCGGGGGAGGCAAGCTGGGCAGCAATCACATCATCCCTGCGAATTTCTTCCACAACACGGGTAGTCAGGGCGTTGGTGTAACCAATAGAGCCTTTCAGACTGTTGGCGGAAGCGTCCGGATTGGGACGGATGATGCCGCTGACTTTCAGGGGAATCCCGTTGTCATAGAGGTACTTAAGACCGGCGGAGGTGTCCCGCAGGTCAAAGTAGAGACCGGAATGCTCATCCTTTGTATAGCAGGAGGTGTTGAGGATGATCTTAAACTCCATATTCCGGATTTCTTCGTAAGACCATTTCTTCTGTGCATATTCCAGTTCGGTCTGATTTTTAGCGGCTTCCATTAGGTCGCGAATCTCTTCTTTGGATTTAAGACCCAAGGCATACAGCGCCATATCATCCAGCTCGTTATTCTCGTCCACTACAAGCACCACCTCGTTATAGGCGCTGGGCCAGGCACCGTCAATTAGGTCGTACTGTTTTTTAATTACATCGTTAATCAGCTCGCCGTGTTTGCCGGGCAGAATCTCCTGCCAGGTGGTGGCACTCATTCCCATACCCATTGCGCCCATAGACATCATACCGCTGCCGCCGGAGAAGGAGACCATAGAGCCGAGATTCATTCCAAAGACTTCTAAAAGCATATCCTGCATAAGACTTTGGGAATCGGACTTTATGATCTCGCCGTCCACATTTTCGGTGTAGACCAATAGTTCGAGATCATAGCTGTACCCAATGCCGGTGAGGGCATCGGCGATGGAATCACCGTTTTTGATTGCCGTTTCAATGTGTTTTTTGAAGGCGGCAAGGTCATTTTTACTGGTTTCTACTTTGGCAAGGGCATTGACCAAATGATAGACCATTGCTTTTTGATAGACCGCATCATTTTCGTGGTCGCCAAGAGACTCTGCGTTGCCGATAAAGGTCTCCATAAGAGAAGACAGATCCATTGTCTGCGCCTGCAAGGTCAAAGGATAGGCGGTGAGCGCTTCTTCCTGCACTAAGTTAATGTAAGCGGTAGCGCCCTGGGAGACGGCATAGATCAGCGCAATGCCAATGATGCCAATGGAGCCGGCAAAGGAAGTGAGCATCGTGCGTCCTTTTTTGGTAAAGAGATTTTTGAGGGACAGACCAAAGGAGGTTAGCAGCGACATAGAAGGCTTTTTCTCTGCCTTTTTCGTACTTAAAAGGGCCTTTTCCTGCTCTTTTTCCGCGTTTATTTCCTCGTCGGTCAGAGGCATCGTATCGCTGATAACCTTGCCGTCCACCATCCGGATGATCCGGGTGGAGTAGGTTTCTGCCAAGTCCGGGTTGTGGGTCACCATTACCACAAGACGGTCTTTCGCAATTTCTTTCAAAATCTCCATAACCTGCACACTGGTATCAGTATCCAGAGCGCCCGTAGGCTCGTCAGCAAGAATGATGTCGGGGTTATTAACGATGGCGCGGGCGATGGCCACACGCTGCATTTGTCCACCGGACATCTCGCTGGGCTTCTTCTTAAACTGGTCGCCTAAGCCAACCCGGACGAGTGCCTCCTTCGCCCGCTTGCGGCGCTCTTTCTTAGATACACCGGAAAGGGTCAGTGCCAGCTCCACGTTTTGCAGAACGGACTGGTGGGGAATCAGGTTGTAGCTTTGAAAAACGAAACCAACGGAATGGTTGCGGTAGCTGTCCCAGTCACGATCACGAAATTCCTTGGTAGACCGTCCGTTGATTCGCAGATCACCGGCGGTATAGCGATCCAAGCCGCCGATGATGTTCAGCAGTGTGGTCTTGCCACAGCCGGAGGGACCAAGTATGGACACAAATTCCGCTTTTCGGAATGCCATATCCACGCCCCGGAGCGCGTCTACACGCAGCTCTCCTGCGGCATAAACTTTTGTAATGCCGTTTAATTCCAACATAAATCTATCTCCCCGTAAAAGTTTGATTTTTACTGAGTATAACCATTTTTTATGAATATTTTATAAACAAAATATTCATTTTTCAGAAATATTTTTATGACTGCGTTCATAATAGAGACAAAGATGGTTTTTCCCCCGATATTCGATGATTTCCGTCAGCGGGAGACGGGCCATTTCTGCCTTTTCCATTACACGACGGCTGGGTAGATTTTCGGAAAAAACACCGGTGCGGACGGCATCGTAGCCGTTATCCAAAAGAAAGTTGATGCAGGCGTTTAAGACCTCGGTGGCGTAGCCCCGGTTGTGGTAGTCCGGGAGGATGGCAAACCCAAGTTCGATGATTTTATTCTGATCATCCGTTTCGTTTACAAGGCCGATGAGGGTATTGGCTAAATAAATACCGTAGATAAAACGGTTTGGGTCGTGGGAAAGGGCAATGATCTTGTGGGCCATAGGAATGGCATCTACCTTAGCACTAAATTCAGGAACCATATAGGTTTTGGTAACAATAGGGTCGGTAAATAGCTCTGCCAAGTTGTTACGGTCACGGGTCTCCATAGGGCGCAGGGTGAGCCGGGGAGTGGAAATAATAGGTTTTTTCATAAGAAACCTCCATAAAGTTTCGTTTTTCACATTGTATCATAGATTTTCTGTAATTACAAAGCAAGAGATACCGCCCAAACGGACGGTATCTGGAGGGTATCTATATTATTTTACAAAACTTTAAGTGTTCAAAGCCTTAAACAGTATTTTCTTATTTCGCAAAAGGTTTAGCCCGAGCAGAAAAACGGTTACGCACACAGCGCAGCCGAGAGCGGCATTCATAATCACTATTTCCGCTTCGGTCATTCCCTCAAACGACACAAGCATTGAGCGTTGCAATGCGAATATGGAAACAAAGGCATCGGCAAAGGATATGTTTCGCAAGGTTATGAACACTGCGGATTGACTGCGACGAGATTTTATGAGCTTTATTGTGGCAAGCGTAATTTTTGTAAATGCGTAAGCTGCCATTGCTATCATAACAATCATATGAAGATCGTTTCCTATATCTTGAACCACCGATAAAATGACGGTTCCGGCAAGGGGAACAGACAGCGCGATCAACATTGATCCCGTAAATCTGGTGATAAAACGCTCTTTGATTTTAGCGCATAGAACCACAAAGCGAACGATACTTAAAATCAGGTAGTATGTGCCCAGCGTTAATAGCCACCACGAGCTTGTGGCAAACCCAAATACAAGATGATAGGCAGCGAATGCGGTATTGAATATCAAGCTCGCAATGGCGATTCCCTGTGTTTTATCCATCAATATCCCTCTTACCCATAATGCAATCAATGATGACCTTGATAACCGTTTGCATATCGTCCGCGCAATTCTTATCGAGCCACTGCATGACAATGGCAAATGTGCCGGTCAGATAGAATTTCATCACATATGGATGTTCCTTTTCGGGAACGCAAAAGCGGGCGAGAATGGGACGAAAGATATGTGCAAACATCTTGCTGTATACTTCATCCATATGCATAGAATGAAATTGCTTGATGGAAACCTTAAATAAACGCTGATTCTCCTTAATAAAGGTCAAATAAGGAATAAGATATTCGTCTTTGATAAACAAAAGCTCCTCACGCTTACAAGCTTCAAATTTCAGAGCGATGTTCTGCGTGTCTTTTTCGTAATAAGAAAGGTGTTTATCAATGATATAGCGGGTGGTTTCTCTCAGTAAATCCGAAGTATTTTCATAATGCAGATAAAAGGTGGAACGATTTACCCCGGCTGTGCTGCAGATCTCTTTAACGGTGATATATTCAAAGTCCTTCTTTTCAAGAAGCGTTATGAGGGCTTCGTCCATTTTTATTGCTGTGTTGAAATATTTACTTTCATTTTTGTTCATTAGACTGCCCCCCCGCAAATGCTTATTTTTCCTCGCTGATCTCTTTTGCAAGCTTCACAATTTCGTATGCATACTTCTTTTTGCCATTTTCCAGAAGTCTTCTGTAAATCGGATAATTCACCCCGCAACCGACAAGGCCAATCACACCAACAATGATACCAAGTACCATACTGTTACCGATCACCTGCATTGCTAAGGACATACCTGTACCAAAGATAAGGGCAAATACGACTCCCCAAGAGTAGGTAAAAATGGTGGCGGGTAGCTTGGCCCGGTTGTCCAGCTTTTTCAGGGCGACGATTTTGGAGCTTTCCTTCGGGACATAGTCCTTTGCAATGGATTCTGCTAAGATTTTGTCTGTGTTCATTTTATGAACCTCCTATTATTTTTTACAATGCCATTTTAACGATATAAGGAGGTATATTGAACAACACAAGTTCGAAATACTGTTGATTTCAAAAAATGCGCTTATTGAACAGTATCATTTTAGCACATAGCGACGCAATTTACAATCTCACAAGCATTTGATTTGAAGGGTTGCGTCAAATAGGGGATTGGAGGCAGCGCACCTCGCGCAAAAAAAGAACCCGCTCCAAACGGAACGGGTTCTGGAAGTCCAAGGGTAAATTATCTCTTGGAGAACTGAGGTGCGCGACGTGCAGCCTTCAAACCGTACTTCTTTCTTTCCTTCATTCTGGGGTCGCGGGTCAGGAAACCGGCAGCCTTCAGAGAGGAGCGCAGCTCGGGGTTCAGGGTCAGCAGAGCGCGGGAAATGCCGTGACGGATAGCGCCGGCCTGGCCGGAAACGCCGCCGCCTGCGACGGTGACAACAACGTCAACCTTGCCAACCAGGTCAGCAGTGACCAGGGGCTGACGAACGATCAGCTTCAGGGTCTCCAGACCGAAGTAATCGTCGATATCGCGGCCGTTGATGATGATGGAACCGGTGCCGTTCTCGTAAACACGAACACGGGCAACGGAGGACTTACGGCGGCCGGTGCCGTAATTATACTTCTTCTTGCTCTCGTACATAATCGATTACCTCCAAATCAGTCCAGAGTCCATGCAGCGGGCTTCTGTGCTGCGTGGGGATGCTCAGCGCCCTTGTACAGGTGCAGACGGTTCAGGCAGTTACGGCCCAGAGTGTTCTTGGGCAGCATGCCCTTGACAGCCAGCTCCATAGCGTAGTCAGAACGATTATCCATCATAACGCGAGCCTTGGTCTCCTTCAGGCCGCCGATCCAACCGGTTACACGGTAGTAGGACTTCTGGTCCAGCTTGTTGCCGGTGAGAACAGCCTTGTCGGTGTTGATGATGATGACACAGTCACCGCAATCAACGTTGGGGGTGAAATCAACTTTGTGCTTGCCGCGGAGCAGGTTTGCAGCGATGACAGCGGTACGGCCCAGGGGCTTGCCGGCTGCGTCGATGACATACCACTTGCGCTCGACGGTCTCCTTCTTTGCCAGAGTAGTGGACATTATGCTTTCCTCCAATAGGTTAAAATATTTTGACAAACTTATGTCCTTGCGGTACAATAGCCGCAAATGCTTGATTTTTATACCATATAGAATTTCCGTTGTCAAGCGTATTTTTAAGAAATTTTATGAAATCAAATATAAACTCTTAAAATCTCCTTATTTCTCTTAAATACTCACGAATACTCACTTTCTATTTTTATAAAAAACGGAGGAAAATACTATGCAGAAATTAGTTGGCCTGATGCGCCGCTGCGTAGAGGATTATAAAATGATTCAGCCCGGTGATCGGATTGGTATAGGTGTGTCTGGTGGCAAGGATTCTTTAGCGCTGCTTACCCTGATGGCAGAGCTGCGGCGGCACTGCGGCGTTGACTTTTATTTGGAGGCGGTTACCGTGGATCTCGGCTTCGGAATGGACTTTTCGCCCATTCAAAAGCTCTGCGACGACCTTGCTATCCCGCTGACTGTCGTAAACACCGAAATCTCCAAAATCATCTTTGATTACCGGCAAGAGAAAAACCCTTGCTCTATGTGCGCGAAAATGCGCCGTGGCGCGATTAACCAGGCGCTTTTGGACAGAGGACTCAATAAGCTTGCGCTGGGACACCATTTTGACGATGCGGTGGAGACCTTTGTAATGAATCTTATCTATGAAGGCCGCATCGGCTGTTTCCAGCCGGTAACGGACTTAGACCGTACCGGCATCGTGCAGATTCGCCCGATGCTCTACATCCACGAAAAGACGGTGGAAGCTTTCGCGCAAAGGATGGCGCTTCCTATCGTCCAGAACCGCTGTCCTGTGGATAAACGCACAAAGCGGGAAGAGATCAAACAGCTTGTCTATGAGCTGTCTGCCAAGTACCCCGACCTCAAAGAACGCATCTTCGGCGCGATGCAGCGGCTGCCCCTTGCGGAGTGGGAGCCTCAGGGCAGATATAACCGTCCAAAAGATGTATGATATGTAAAACCTTGGGAATGCTACTCCTAAGCGTAATGTCATTAGGCTGCACCTTATTGTCATTCCGAGCCAGTTCGCAAACTGGCGTGGGAATCTAAAGAATAACTGCAGATTGCCACACCAGTGACATCTGTCACTGGTTCGCAATGACACGGACTTAATCACATTGTTATGGATAAAGGAGGCGTTTCTATGGTAAAAGGCATATCCAAGCAAATCATTGTGGTGGATGCACCGGAGCCAAAGCTCTTCGAGCAGGCCATCTTTATATTAAAGGAGGACACCCCGGGCATTACCGATGAAGCCCTGCTGAAAGAAGCGAAGCACTTACTGCACACAAATCAAACGGAACCAAAGCCGTGGCAAGGCGCAATTTGGGCGCTGTGCGGTGGGCTTTCCGTTGGCATTGTGTGGCTGCTTACTTTGCTTTTGTGACTTGCATAGTGGCTTTTTCTATGGTATAATGCCCCGAAAAGGGGGCGAAAAGCTATGTTTATCGGAAAGAAAGAAATAGAAAAACCGCTGTTTCTCGGGCCTATGGCCGGTGTAACAGACTGGGCTTTTCGCACCACCTGCGCATCTTTGGGCGCAGATGTGACGGTGACGGAGATGGTATCCTCCCGCGCCTTGGTGTATAAAGATAAAAAGAGCGCTGCCCTCCTGCAGAAAAATGAGGGCAGTATTTGCGGCGCGCAAATTTTTGGTAATGATCCCGCTGTGATGGCTGAGGGCGCAAGACTTGCGCTGGAAATTTCCGGCTGTGACTTTTTGGACATCAATATGGGCTGCCCTATGCCGAAGATCGCAAACAGCGGTGACGGCTGCGGCCTGATGCGTACCCCCGAACTGGCAGGAGAGATCGTAAAAGCGGTGGTAAAAGCTGTGGATGTTCCCGTAACCGTAAAATGCCGCCTTGGCTGGGATAAGGGAAGCATCAATGTTCTGGACTTTACTGCCCGGATGGAGGACTGCGGCGCATCGCTGATTACCGTCCACGGACGCACCCGCAGTATGCTCTACACCGGCAAAGCTGACTGGGATATGATTGCTAAAGTAAAAGCCGCCCGGTCTGTTCCTGTCATTGCCAACGGTGACGTGGTAGATGGGGAGAGTGCTGTCCGTTGTCTCAAATGGACGGGCGCAGATGGCCTGATGATTGGCAGAGCCACCTTCGGTGACCCGTGGATTTTTGCAGAGGTTAAGGAAGCCTTATCCGGAAATATGGAATACACACGCCCTGTTCTCTCCGAACGGGTGGCGGTGGCGGTAGAGCAGTTCCGCCTTGCAAGGGAAGAAAAAGGGGAGCATATTGCCTGCCTGGAAGCCCGTAAGCATTTCGCGTGGTATCTGCGGGGCGTGCCCCACAGCAGCTTCTATAAGGCGCAGATTTCTGCCATTTCTTCTATGGAGGACATTCATCGCATCGCAAAGGACATCTGCCGGGATTTGGCTTAATGCATAAGTAAAATGCACAAATATTTATGATTTATAATTCATAATTTGTAATTTGGAATTTCTTGTTTTTTATTGACAAATATCCGGCTCCGTGGTATGATTTCACAGATAGATACACCCAGAGGAGGAGCAAAGTATGCAGTATAGTATGAGTAAAAAGCAGTACGTTGGATTCCCTGATGGTGGTGTTTTTTCTTCTCCCGCGGTTATGGAATTGCTTTCCAAAAATTCTTCATATGTTGTTTTTCCCGGCTTTTGTGATGTGCATGTGCATTTCCGTGAGCCGGGATTTTCTTATAAAGAGACCATAAAATCCGGTAGTTTGGCGGCTGCCCGCGGCGGCTACACAGCGGTATGCACAATGCCGAACCTAAACCCTGTGCCGGATAGCCGGGAGAACCTGCAAAAACAGCTTTCCATCATCGAGACCGATGCCTGTATCCATATCTACCCCTACGGCGCCATTACGGTGGGGCAGAAGGGACAGCAGCTTTCGGATATGGAGGATATGGCGGCGGATGTCATCGCCTTTTCTGACGATGGCAAGGGCGTCCAGAGCGACGAGATGATGCGTCAGGCGATGCTGCGGGCAAAGGCACTGGGAAAAATGATTGTTGCCCACTGCGAGGTGGAAAGTTTGCTGTGTGGCGGCTATATCCACGACGGGCAGTACGCCCGGTTGTACGGGCACAAGGGCATCTCCAGCGAAAGTGAATACGCCCAAATCGAGAGAGACCTGCGTCTTGTGGAAGAGACAGGTGTCGCCTATCATATCTGCCACGTTTCCGCCAAGGAAAGTGTAGAGCTTATCCGGCAGGCGAAGAAGCGGGGCGTCAATGTGACTGCAGAGACAGGCCCCCATTACCTTGTAATGGATGACGGCGACTTGCAGGAAGAGGGAAGATTTAAGATGAATCCGCCCATCCGCGGCCCGGAGGACAGACAGGCGCTTGTAGCCGGCATCTTGGACGGTACGATTGATATGATCGCCACCGACCACGCCCCCCATTCCGCAGAAGAAAAGGGAAAAGGCCTAATGGGCAGCAGTTTCGGCATTGTGGGCATTGAGACTGCCTTCCCGGTACTGTATACCTATTTGGTAAAACCGGGCATTCTAACCATAGAGAAGCTCATCGATTTACTCGCAAATAATCCCCGAAAACGGTTTGGGATTCCACTGGGGGAGGACTACACCATATGGGATTTGGAAAAAATAATAACCGTAGACCCGGAAGCGTTTCTCTCAATGGGCAGAGCCACGCCCTTTGCCGGCTGGGAGCTTGCAGGAGAGTGTGTTATGACAGTTTGTGATGGAAAAGTAGTATACAGAAGATAATCAGGAGGAATAGTATGGCAAAACGTACAGACTTAAAGAAAATTCTCATCATTGGCTCCGGCCCTATCGTGATTGGTCAGGCTGCGGAATTTGACTATGCAGGCACCCAAGCCTGCCTTGCGCTGAAAGAAGAGGGCTATCAGGTAGTTCTCTGCAACTCTAACCCCGCCACCATTATGACAGATACCTCCATTGCGGATAAGGTGTATATGGAACCCCTTACTCTGGAATATGTGGCGAAAATTCTCCGCTACGAGCGTCCGGATGCAATACTTCCCGGCATTGGCGGACAGACCGGTTTGAATCTTGCCATCCAACTGGAAAAGAAGGGCGTCCTGAAAGAGTGTAATGTAGAACTCCTCGGCACAAGCAGCGAGTCCATCGAGCGGGCGGAAGACCGTGAGCTGTTTAAAGAACTGTGCCAGTCCATCGGTGAGCCAACCATTCCTTCTGAGATTACCTATGATTTGGAACAGGCAAAGGAAGCCGCCAAGCGAATCGGTTACCCGGTGGTTTTGCGCCCTGCCTTTACCCTGGGCGGTACCGGCGGCGGTTTTGCCAACAATGAGGAAGAACTTGTTGAAATCGGTATCAATGCCTTTAAGCTCTCTCCGGTCCATCAGGTGCTGATCGAAAAGTCCGTCAAGGGCTATAAGGAGATCGAATTTGTGGTTATGCGTGACTCTCAGGACCACGCCATTACCATTTGCGGTATGGAAAATATTGATCCCGTGGGTGTCCATACCGGCGACTCTATCGTGGTTGCGCCCATTATGACCCTTTCCGAGAAGGATCAGAAAATGCTGAACGACAGCGCTATCAAGCTGATTCGGGAGCTGAAAATCGAGGGCGGTTGTAACGTACAGTTTGCGCTGAATCCCACCACCAGTGAATACTACCTCATCGAGGTTAACCCCCGTGTCTCCCGCAGTTCTGCGCTGGCATCCAAGGCTTCCGGCTATCCCATCGCCCGGGTCACTGCTAAGATTGCTGTGGGTATGTCCTTGGAGGAAATTAAGATTGCCAATACAAACGCTGCCTTTGAGCCGCAGCTTGACTATGTGATTGCAAAGCTGCCCCGTTTCCCCTTTGATAAGTTCACCCACGCATCCAATGTGCTGGGTACCCAGATGAAGGCCACCGGCGAGATTATGGGCATCGGCTCCAATTTGGAGGAGGCGCTCTTAAAGGGTATCCGCTCCTTGGAGATTGGCGTTAATCACATCTATCACGCCAAGTTTGACAATATGACAGACGAAGAGCTGAAGGAATATATCAGCCAGTTCCGCAGTGACAATATCTTTGCTATTGCCGAGCTGCTGGCCCGGGGTGTGACAGTGGAAGAGGTCCACAAGATCACCCAGATTACTCCTTATTTCCTGGAATCTATCTTGAAGATTGTGGAGATGGAGGAGACGCTGAAAGCCAATGCGTTCGACATTGAAACGCTCCGTCAGGCTAAGAAGATGGGCTTCAGCGATAAATATGTGGCAAGAATGTGGAAGACCCAGGAAATGGATGTCTACCGCTTCCGGAAGGAAAACAATTTGTTCCCGGTATTCAAAATGGTCGACACCTGCCATACCGGCGCCTATATCCCGTATTTCTATTCCTCCTACTCCGATGAAAACGCTTCCGTACTGACAGACAAAAAGAAGATTGTAGTGCTGGGCGCAGGTCCTATCCGCATCGGTCAGGGCGTGGAATTTGACTATTCTACTGTCCACGCAGTAATGACCATTAAGAATTCCGGTTACGAGGCCATTATTATCAACAATAACCCGGAGACTGTCTCCACCGACTATACCACAGCCGATAAGCTGTATTTCGAGCCTCTGACCCCGGAAGATGTGATGAACATTATCGAGTTCGAGAAGCCGGAGGGCGTTATCGCTTCCTTGGGCGGTCAGACTGCCATTAACTTGGCGCAGCCCCTGACAGACCTGGGCGTAAAGATTATCGGCACCGACTGCGCGGCTATCGACCGGGCAGAGGATCGGAACGCCTTCGAAAACTTGCTGAACGATTTGGATATCCCCAGAGCGAAAGGTCAGGCGGTGACCAAGATTGAGGACGGCATCCGCGCTGCCGCAGAGATCGGCTATCCTGTCCTGGTTCGTCCCAGTTTTGTGTTGGGCGGCCGGGCAATGCAGATCGTTGCCAATGAAAAGCAGCTGCGCCACTATCTGAAAACTGCCGTTGAAATCGATGAGGACAAGCCTGTCCTTGTGGATAAGTATATCGAGGGCAGAGAGGTGGAGGTGGATGCCATCTGTGACGGTATCAATGTCTTTGTGCCCGGTATTATGGAGCTGGTAGAGCGCCCCGGTGTCCACTCCGGTGACTCCATTTCCGCCTATCCGCCCTTCTCTATTTCTGATAAGGTCAAGGGCACTATCCTGCAATATGCCAAGAAGCTAGGTCTGGGCATTGGCATCATCGGACTTTACAATATCCAGTTCATTGTGGATAAAGATGAAAATGTCTATATTATTGAGGTCAATCCCCGTTCTTCCCGGACGGTACCTTTCCTAAGTAAGGCCACCGGCTACTCCCTTGCGGACATTGCCACCGAGGTGATTTTGGGCAAGAGCCTGAAGGAGCAGGGAATCTTCGATATCTACCCCGATGAGAAAAAGCGCTGGTATGTAAAAGTGCCGGTATTTTCCTTCAATAAGCTCCGGGGTCTGGATGCTTACCTGTCTCCCGAGATGAAGTCTACCGGTGAAGCCATCGGCTACGACGATAAGCTCAATCGCGCCCTTTATAAGGCGCTGCAAGCTTCCGGTATGCATTTGCAGAATTACGGTACGGTCTTTGCTACCATTGCCGACCGGGATAAGGAAGAGGCGCTGCCGCTGATTCGCCGGTTCTATAATCTGGGCTTTAACATTCAGGCTACCGAGGGTACTGCCCGCTTCCTGAAAGCAAATGGCATCCGTACCCACATCTTAGGCAAAATCAGCGACGGCAGCGAGGAAATTCCTGAAGCGCTCCGTCAGGGTCATATCGCCTACGTTATTAACACCAAGGAACCCGGTTCCGAAGGCTCCGACAGCGACGGTTACGAGATCCGTAAGATTGCCACGGAAAACAATGTGACCATCTTTACAGCCATGGACACCGTCCGCGTGCTCCTGGACGTTCTGGAAGAGACCACCCAGACGATTTCCACAATTGATGCGTAAAAAGGCCCCCTCTGATGAGGGGGCTGGCAGAAATCTTTGATTTCTGACTGAGGGAGAGAATGACTACCCCCTCCGGGTCGCTGATTGCGACCCACCTCCCCTGACAAGGGGAGGCAAGGGTGCTGTGCTAATTAAGGAGATCCTATGCAAAAAAGTATTTTTAAGATCGTCAGCAATGAGCCGCTGACAGAAAATGTGTATAAAATGGTGTTACAGGGGGATACCTCCTGCATTACCGCGCCGGGTCAGTTCGTCAATATAGCGTTATCCGGTCTTTATCTCCGCCGCCCTATCTCCGTCTGCGACCTGGAAGGAGACAAGCTCACCATCATCTATAAGGCGGTAGGCAAAGGCACCCGGCAGATGGCGCAAATGCAAGAGGGAGACCTTGACATTCTCACCGGTCTCGGTAACGGCTACGACCTCTCTGTTTCCGGAGAAAATCCGGTTCTGCTGGGCGGCGGCGTAGGCGTGCCACCAATGTACCTGCTTGCGAAAAAACTGGTGGAGCAGGGGAAAAAAGTACAGGTTATCCTTGGCTTTAATACAAAATCCGAAGTTTTTTACGAAGAAGAGTTTAGAAAGCTTGGTTGCGATGTAGCGGTTACTACCGTTGATGGCTCTTACGGAACAAAGGGTTTTGTAACCGATGCGCTCCGGGAAATGGACTATTCCTATTTCTACACCTGCGGCCCTGAGCCTATGTTAAAAGCGGTCTACAAGGCATCCAAAACCTCGGGACAGATGAGCTTTGAAAAGCGGATGGGCTGTGGCTTCGGCGCCTGTATGGGTTGCAGCTGCAAGACCATCGCCGGCTATAAGCGAATTTGCAAGGAAGGCCCTGTGATGCGGAAGGAGGAGATTTTATGGGAAGACTGAGCGTAAACCTTTGTGGAATTGAGCTTGATAACCCCATCATTCCAGCTTCCGGTACATTCGGCTACGGCTATGAATACGCAGAACTTTTTGATATTAACTGCCTTGGTACATTTTCTTTCAAAGGCACAACCAAAGACCCTCGCTTCGGCAACCCAACACCCCGGATCGCAGAATGTACCGCTGGTATGATTAACGCGGTAGGTCTGCAAAATCCCGGTGTGGAAAAGGTAATTTCCGAGGAACTGCCCAAGCTCAAAAAATGTTTCCACAAGCCGGTGATGGCAAATGTCAGCGGCTTTTCCGTGGAAGATTATGCCTATACCTGCGAAAAGCTGGATAGGGAAGAGCAGGTGGGCTGGCTGGAGGTCAATGTAAGCTGTCCGAATGTCCACGGCGGCGGTATGAGCTTCGGCACTGATCCCAAGGCTGCTGCGGAGGTCACGAAGGCAGTGAAGGCGGTAACCACCAAGCCGGTAATCATCAAGCTCTCGCCCAATGTAACAGACATCGTATCTATCGCAAAGGCCTGCGAGGATGCAGGCGCGGACGGTATCAGCCTCATTAACACGTTGCTTGGTATGCGGATCGACCTGCGAACAAGAAAGCCCATCATTGCCAACAAAATGGGCGGCTTTTCCGGTTCTGCCATCTTCCCAGTGGCGGTGCGGATGGTCTATCAGGTTGCAAATGCCGTAAAAATCCCCGTGGTAGGTATGGGCGGTGTCAGCAGCGCCGAGGATGTGATGGAAATGATGCTTGCCGGCGCGACAGCAGTGGAGATTGGCGCGGCAAACTTGATTGACCCCTTTATTTGTTGTAATATTATAGAGCAGCTGCCCACTGTGATGGACAGCTATGGAATAAATACATTAAATGAAATTATAGGAGGCGTCAGATAATGGGCAAGGACGTAATTGTGGCTTGCGACTTTGCAAGCGCAGAGCAGACTTTCGTATTTTTGGATAAGTTCACGGGCAGAAAGCCCTTTGTAAAGATCGGTATGGAGCTTTACTATGCGGAAGGTCCGGAGATTGTGCGGCAGCTAAAGGCCCGGGGACATAAGATTTTCTTGGATCTCAAGCTCCACGACATTCCCAATACTGTCAAAAAGGCAATGGCAGTCCTACGGAATTTGGATGTAGACATTACAAATCTCCACGCCGCCGGTACCAAGGCTATGATGGAAGCGGCTTTGGAAGGGCTGACCCGGGAGGACGGCACCCGTCCTCTGCTGATTGCGGTTACTCAGCTGACCTCCACCGATCAGGAGAGTATGGAACGGGATCTGCTGATTAAGGAACCCATTGACAAGGTGGTTATGCACTACGCGCAGACCGCAAAAGCGGCAGGTCTTGACGGCATCGTCTGCTCTCCTTTGGAGGCAGGTAAGGTTCACGACTTCTGTGGCGCAGAATTCTTAACCATCACCCCCGGCGTCCGCTTTGCAGACGGCGATATAGGCGACCAGAAGCGGGTAATGACGCCTGCGCAGGCAAAGAAGATTGGCTCCGACTATATTGTGGTAGGCCGTCCCATCACTGCGGCTGCTGACCCTGTGGCAGCTTACGAGCGCTGTGTGGCGGAGTTCTGCGACTGATTTGCCAAAAGAAAGGATAGAAAAGTATGTTTACCCCTGATGAAATGATGCAGCTTTTACAAAGTATGATTTGGCTGCTGGCCGGTGTAGGTATTTTTATCGTCGGTATGAACTTTATGAGCGAAGCGCTGGAAAAGAGCGCAGGCTCCGGTATGAAGAAACTACTGGGCAGAATTTGCGGCAACCGCTTTTCCGGTGTTGGCATCGGCGCGGCGGTGACTGCCATTATCCAAAGTTCTTCTGCCACCTCCGTTATGGTCATTGGTCTTGTGAATGCCGGTGTTATGACCCTGATGCAGGCTGTGCCCATTATTATGGGCGCCAATATCGGTACTACGATTACCGGTGTGCTGGTGGCGCTCAAGAATGACTTTTTCAATATGGCCATGTACTTCCTCGCCTTTGCGGGCGTGATGATGGGCTTTGTGAAAAAGGAAAAGGTGCAGATCGCAGGCAGCCTTTGCAGCGGCTTGGGTCTTATCTTCGTGGGTCTGAACATTATGAGCAGCCCGGAAGCCTTTGGCAGCACCCTTGTAAAGGAACTGTTTACCGGCATTTTTAGCGTTATTAACTTCCCCTTGCTGCTGATTATCGTGGGTGCGATCTTTACCGCCCTGATCCAAAGCTCCTCTGCTGCCACAGGTGTGGTCATTACTATGGTAGGCACAGGTATTTTAGGACTGGATATGGCGCTGTTCATCGTGCTCGGCGCGAATATCGGTACTTGCGTGACAGCGCTTTTGGCGTCTGTCGGCGGTACTTCCAATGCCAAGCGGGTGGCACTGATCCACTTTACATTTAATGTGATTGGTACGGTTATATTTACGGCAGTTATCTGGATACTCAAAGACTTGGTAGTATCTACTCTGACTAGCTTGTTCCCCGGAGATGATGCTATGTCTCTTCAAATGCGGGTATCTGCTTTCCACGTTGTCTTTAATGTCACGACTACACTCCTTCTGCTGCCTTTTGTAAAGCAGTTGGTGCAGTTTGCGGAAAGGGTCATTGGTGAGAAAGAAGAAACCGGAGTGGTGCATCATCTGCGCTATGTGGATGACCATCTGCTGGCAATGCCTGCTGCTGCGATGGTACAGGCAAAGCAGGAGATTGACTATATGCTCTCTGTTGCAGAGGAAAATATCCGACTTTCTCTCAATGCGCTTTGCACGGGGTGCGAAAAGGATGAGAATACCATCAGCGAGAACGAGGACATTATCGACTTTACCAACAGCGCAATGACCTCTTTCCTCATAAAGCTTTCCTCTGCGCAGATAAGCGAAAGAGACGAGGCCACCATCGG
The DNA here is from genome assembly GCA_045654085.1 of Faecousia sp. GTDB lineage: Bacteria > Bacillota > Clostridia > Oscillospirales > Oscillospiraceae > Faecousia. Next base: position 75,294 of record JAZOMT010000020.1, read on the forward strand.
CGCATATTTCCACGTGCTTAACGATTTGGAACGTATCGGCGACCACGCCCTGAACTTCTATGAGCTGAGTCAGGAAATGAAGAAAAAGGAACTGAGCTATTCTCAGACGGCTCAAGATGAAATTGCCACTATGTGCGATAAGGTTATCGAAATGTTTGCAGTTGCAAGAGAGACCTTTAAAAACTTGGATTACACCCTGCTGCCTAAGCTGACGGCTTTTGAAAACCAAGTGGATGATATGAAGGAGCAGCTCACCAATAACCACTATGCCCGTCTGTCCAACAATAGCTGCAGCGTGACCCACAGTCCTTACTACACCTCTACCGTAATGGGTCTGGAGCGTGTGGCGGACCACCTTGTAAACGTAGGTTACAGCATCCAAAACCCCACCGGCTCTCAAAAAGAGCGCCTGTAAGTGCTTGTAGTGCGGGGGCTTGCTCCCGCCGAATAATAATCGGAGGAAACCAATATGGAAGCTTATAAGAGAGAATTTATCGAATTTTTACAGAGCGCAGGCGTGCTGAAATTCGGCGATTTCACCGCGAAAAGCGGCAGAAAAATCCCGTATTTCGTCAATGCCGGTATGATTAAGACCGGTGACCAGATCACCAAAATGGGCGAGTTTTATGCCCGCGCATACTTAGAAAAAATGGGAGAGAAAAAGGCTGTTCTCTATGGCCCTGCCTACAAGGGCATCTCCCTTTCTATTTCCGCTGCCGTTGCCCTTTCTAAAAAGGGACTTGACCTGCCCTTCTTCTTTAACCGTAAGGAGGTCAAAGACCACGGTGAAGGCGGCGTATTTGTGGGCTATGTGCCGAATGCCGGGGAAGAGGTGGTCATCATCGAGGATGTCATTACCGCCGGTACTGCTATCCGGGAGAGTATGGAGATTCTCAGTCACTTGGAGGGCGTAAAGGTTGCAGCAACCTTCATTATGGTTGACCGGAAGGAAAAGGGTCAGACCGAAAAGGGCGCAATGCAGGAGATCGAGGAGCAATTTGGCTTCCCTGTCTACTCCGTTGTGGATGTGTACGACATCATCGAGTACTTGGAGGAAGACCCGGCAAATGAAGAAAATGTAACCCGAATTAAAAACTATCTCAGTGTGAACGGAGCGAAATAATGAGAAGTCTTATCGATATTACAGATTTTTCTGTTGAGGAAATTCAAAGCTTGATGGATACGGCTTGCCATATCATCGAAAACCCGGCGCAGTATGCAGAAAGCTGCAAGGGTAAAAAATTGGCAACGCTGTTCTTTGAGCCTTCCACCCGCACCCGTCTCAGCTTTGAGGCGGCAATGCTGGAGCTGGGCGGCAGTGTGCTTGGCTTCTCCGAGGCAAGCTCCTCGTCTGCCAGCAAGGGTGAGAGTATGGCAGATACCGCCAAAATTCTCTCCTGCTATGCAGATATTATGGCAATTCGCCATCCTAAGGAGGGCGCACCCTATGTGGCGGCAAAAAATGCGTCCATCCCGGTCATCAATGCCGGTGACGGCGGTCATTGCCACCCCACCCAGACCCTTGCAGACTTACTTACCATCTACCGTGAAAACGGCAGACTGAATAATATTACCGTTGGCTGCTGCGGTGATCTGAAATACGGACGAACCGTCCATTCTCTGCTGGCAGCGCTGAGCCGCTACGAGAATGTAAAGGTCATCCTCATATCTCCCGAGGAGCTGAAGCTGCCCAGCTTTGTCCGCCGTGAGGTGCTGGATAAATACGGTATGGAATATATGGAGACCACTTCTTTAGAGGACGCAATGCCGGAACTGGACGTGCTCTATATGACACGTATTCAGCGGGAGCGCTTTGACGATCCCTTTGTCTACGAACGGCTGAAAGATAGCTATATTTTAGACACTGCGAAACTCCAAAACGCCAAGGAGACCATGCGAATTCTCCACCCGCTGCCCCGTGTCAACGAAATCAGCGTAAAGGTGGACGCAGACCCCAGAGCCGCCTATTTCCGTCAGGCGCTGAACGGCAAGTATATGCGGATGGCGCTGATTCTGAAGCTTCTTGCGGATGCTGCCGAGGGCAAGCAGATGACAGACCCCGAGGATGTGCTGGTGGATACGCTCAAATGCACCAATCCACGCTGCATTTCTTCTACCGAGCAGGAGCTGCCCCACGTCTTTAAGTGTATGGATAAGGAAAACGGCATCTACCGCTGCATCTACTGCGAAGCAAAGCAAAAGCTGTAAAATAACGCATCCACCGGTACTCGGTGGATGCGTTTTTTTGTTATATTGTAGGGACCGGCGTCCTCGACGGTCCTTTTTAGAGGTTTAGCAGTTTCTCCGCATTTTTGTGGAAAATCAGTTCCTTTTCTTCTTCAGTTAGCGGCAGCGCTTTGATGCCGTCAATGGTCAGCTTTTGATCGCGCCAAGGTGTGTCTGAGCCGAAGAGTACCCGGTCTGCGCCAAAATCCCTTATCAGCTTTACAAAGTCATCCGGGTCCATAAGACCCAGGGCTTCCTGAGAATAATAGCCTCGTTCACCGGGGTTTAAGTGCCGCAGACCCCAAGACGTCTCCAAGTATACATTCGGCAGATCGCCATACATATCAAGTGCTTCATCCCAGCACATCAGCGCGCCAAGATGGGCGCCCACAAAGGTCACAGGACCTGCCTGCTTCAGGGCATTACGGATTTGTTTCGGGTCGCTGTTATAGACACCGGGATAGGCAGGCTCCTTGCCGGAGTGGTTGACCACCATAAGACCCAGTTCGCCGCACTTTTCCAACACCCGAATGCTTTTCGGTTCGTCAATTAGAAAGCCCTGATACTGGGGATGAAGCTTAATGCCCTTAAGACCTGCGGCAGCGACCCGCTCCAGCTCTTCCTTCCAGTTTTCCGCATAGGGATGGACACAGCCAAACCAAATAAGGTCGGGGTCGCCCTGTTGTGCGCCTGCGATCTGCAAATCATTCATATGGGCAATTTTCAGGGGATTGGTTGCCACCGACAGCAGCACGCTGATGTCTACACCGGCTTCTTTCATCGATGCCCGGAGACCTTCTAAAGAGCCATCGGTGTAGGCGGGTGTGGCTGCCTTAATTTCAATGGTGGCGATGGCATGGGCGGCAATTTTCTTGGGGAACATATGGGTGTGAAAATCAATGATCATTTTTCTATTACCTCTTGCACCAGCAGGGTGTTTTCTTTCACTGTAAAGCGAATATCGAAGCTGCCGAAATTCAGTCCGTAGACCCGGTCGGGATCGTTTTGATAGGAGGGGCGTGGGTCGTGGGAGAGAACCTCAAAAACCGCCGCGTGTTTATCCGCAGGAAGCTTGCAGAGCAGTTCTTCCGGGAAATTGACTTCTAATAGGAAATCCCCGGCCGTATCCGTAAAGCCGCCGGAAGCCTCAGGATGGCTGTCACAGTAGGGAATATAAGGCTTAATATCAAAAATAGGCGTACCGTCCAGCATATCCGCCCCGGCAACGATGAGTACCGTGCCGTCGGGGGTGCGTTCTGTACCCAAAAGCTGTACGCTGGAAAGACCCATGCTATTGGGACGGAAGGAAGACCGGGTGGCAAAAACGCCCAAGCGTGTGTTTCCGCCTAAACGAGGGGGACGCACCGTAGGAGACCATGAGGAACGGACATTTTCCGAGAACTGCCAAATAAGCCACAGATGACTAAAGCCCTCAATGCCCCGCAGGGCATCCTCATTGCGAAATTCCGGCTCAAAAACGATCTGGGAAATGACGCTGTTGGCAAGACCGCTCTGCCGGGGAATACCGAATTTTTGAGAAAAATCATTGCGAATTTTGGCAATGACTTGCATCTGCACTGTTTCCATATTCCGCCTCCTTTCATTTTTCTCATAATATAATAGCACAAAGGCTTTTTCTGTCAAGAAAAAAACAAAACCCTCCCCGCATTGTCATTGCGAGGAGCACAGCGACGTGGCAATCTCCGGGGATGCGCTTGTAGGGACCGGCCTCCCGGACGGTCCTAAATGACTGCGTACCATATTTGTAAAAGGACCGTCGAGGACGCCGGTCCCTACAGTTTCTTTCGCAGCAAGCCAAAAAAGAGACCGCCTTTTGCGGTCTCTGGTTCTTAGTGGTTTTCGATCCACTCGTTTACCTTGGTCTTGGCAACGCGGACGATGTCTTCCTCGGGATAGATGGAAGCCTCACCGCCACGGACGTACATAAAGTACAGTCCCTCGGGCGTCTGGAACAGGATTTCCTCATAGCCTGCGGGGTCACCAAAGCAGCCGTAAGTAGCCTTCTTGATGAGGGTTGCGGTCTCGGTATCGTATTCTTTCTTGCAGATGATCTTCTTCATATGTCTCACCAACCTTTCGGGTGTAAGATTAGCAGATTTTCATCCAAAAATCAAGTATTCTACCCCATAGACGAAGGGCGGCTTTTGTGCTATTATAAGAAAAGAGGTGATTATTTTTGAGAGATATTCCACTCTTTACTACCGAAAACGGCATAGCAAGCCTTGTGCTCCGGGAAATTCCCACAAGCGGGTCTGCCTATGTCCATATACGAAGCTCCGAAACACCGGAAGCGCTGATAAATGAGTGTATTGATTTTTGCCGGGCGGTAGGCGCAGATAAGATATACGCCACCGGGCATTTATGTTTAGAGAAATACCCACATCATACCACGCTGCTGACCCTGAAAGGCACGGTTTCCGGTGTGGGGGAGACAAGCTGTTCTCTGTTTCCGGTGACGGAAATGACCTGGCAGGATTTCTGCCGCATCTATAACGAGAAAATGACAGCCGTCCCTACCGCAAACCAAATGCGGCTGCTCGACCGGGAAAAATACGAAAAAAGCGCTTATTTCGTCCATAAAAACGGTGTTCTCTACGGTATCGGTATCGCGCAGGATGATGAAATTCTCGCCATTGCCGCCTGCCAAAAGGGTGCGGGCAGGGAAGTGCTGGCAACCCTCTGCCAAGTCCTCTCCGGTGACGAGATTCGCCTTTCCGTAGCGGAGAATAACTTACCTGCAATGAAGCTCTATACGCGGTGCGGCTTTCTCCCCACCAGCGAGGGAATACCTTGGTATGAAATATTTTAAGGTGACAAGAAAAAATACTTGACATTTACAACAATGCGTTGTATTATATGTCAGGTGTAAAGGAAAACTGATTGACAGGAGGGCCGTTTATGGACGCTGTGGAAACACTGCTGCTTTTCGATCATTACGGAGAGCTGCTGACCGAGCGCCAGAAGATGTGTCTGGACCTTAAGTACAATCAGGATATGTCCTTGGCAGAAATTGCTGAGGAGTTGGGTGTCAGCCGTCAGGGTGTCCACGAGAACATCCTTCGTGCGGAAGCCCATTTGCAGAAGATGGAAGAAAAGACTGGCTGTGTCCGTCGCTACTTGCAGAGCCGCAAGGCAAAGCAGGCGATCCTTTCTTCTGCGGAAAAACTGAGAAACCACCCCGACCCGGCAGTCCGCGCAGAAGCGGAAGCGATGATCGTCGCTGCCGGTGCTATTGAGGAGTAAATTATGGCATTTGAAGGATTAACCGAAAAACTCTCCGCTGCCTTCAAAAAGCTCAGAGGCAAGGGCCGCCTGAAAGAATCCGATGTAAAGGAAGCAATGCGGGAGATCCGTATGGCGCTTTTGGAGGCGGACGTCAGCTATAAAGTGGTTAAGGATTTTGTCAAATCCGTCACCGAGCGTTGTGTTGGCGCGGATGTGCTGGAAGCCCTGAGTCCTGCCCAAATGATCGTCAAAATTGTTGACGAAGAGCTGACAAACCTGATGGGCAGCGAAACCAAGCATATTACCATCAATCCCGCCGGCCCCACTGTTGTGATGCTGGTAGGTCTGCAAGGCGCAGGTAAAACAACCAATGGCTCGAAACTTGCCGGCCTTATGAAGCGGCAGGGCAAGAACCCCCTCTTGGTTGCTTGCGATATTTACCGCCCCGCAGCCATTACGCAGTTGCAGGTCTGCGGTGAAAAGTTAGGGATCCCGGTCTTTGAAAAAGGCCAGACTGACCCGGTGCAGATCGCGAAGGAAGCCATTTCCTACGCCCGTCAGCGCGGTCACGATATGGTGTTCTTGGACACCGCCGGTCGACTGCATATTGACGACGCGCTGATGACCGAGCTGCAGAATGTAAAGGCGGCTGTGAAGCCTGATGAAATTCTGCTGGTGGTTGACGCAATGACCGGTCAGGACGCAGTCAACGCAGCCCAAAGCTTCAACGAATGGCTGGAGATCGACTCTGTGATGCTGTCTAAGCTAGACGGCGATGCCCGTGGCGGTGCGGCGCTGTCTGTTCGCGCAATCACTGGTAAGCCTATTAAATTTGTAGGTATGGGCGAAAAGCTTGAGGATATCGAGCCGTTTCACCCTGACCGTATGGCATCCCGTATTTTGGGAATGGGCGATGTGCTGTCTCTCATCGAAAAGGCAGAAAAGGCCTACGATGAGAAAAAGGCTGCCGAGATGGAGGAAAAGCTCCGTTCCAATAAATTTACGCTGCAGGATTTCTACGACCAAATGGTGCAGATGAAGTCGATGGGCTCTATGCAGGACATTCTTGCCCAGTTGCCCGGTGGCGCAAATATGAAGAACATCCAAGTGGATGAGAAGGCAATGGCGCGCACCGAGGCTATCATCCTTTCTATGACACCTAAGGAAAGGGAAAACCCGGGTATCATCGGCGCAAGCCGCAAAAAGCGTATTGCTGCCGGCGCAGGCGTTCGGGTGGAGGATGTCAATAAGCTGCTCAAGTCCTTTGAGCAGATGCGCGCAATGATCCGCCAGTTCTCCGGTCCCGGCGCGGGAAAGAAGATGAAGCGGATGCGCGGTATGGGTGGCTTTGGCGGCTTCCCGTTTTAAGGCTCGAAAAGCAGAAATGCTTTGCGATATAAAAAGTAAACATTAAGAATTATTTTTGGAGGTGAAACTCATGGTAAAGATCAGACTGAGAAGAATGGGCGCTAAGAAGGCTCCTTACTACCGTATTGTTGTTGCTGATTCCCGCAGCCCCCGCGATGGCCGCTGCATCGAGGAGATCGGCACTTACAACCCCCTGACCAACCCCGCTACCGTCACTGTTGACGCAGAGAAGGCACAGGCTTGGATCAAAAACGGCGCTCAGCCCACCGACACTGTCCGTGGCCTGCTGAAGAACGCCGGTGTTCTGTAATTATCCCGAAGGAGAATTCCAATGAAAGAGCTTTTGCTGTATATGGCAAAAAATCTGGTGGATGAACCCGAGGCGGTAACCGTTACGGAGACCACCGGAGAGGACGGCAAGGTACTTGAGCTGCGTGTCGCCCCCGGCGATATGGGCAAAGTCATTGGCCGTCAAGGCCGGATCGCGAAAGAGATCCGCACCATCGTGAAAACCGTTGCCCAGCGCACCGGCGAAAAGATCACGGTCGAAATCGTGGATTAACGGCTATGCGTGACGCGGGTGCGTCACGCATTTCCTTTAGAAGGAGGAAAGAAAATGAAGCTTTCTTTTATTCAGGCAGGCGAGATCGTATCTACCCACGGTGTCCGTGGCGAGATGAAGCTGCTGCCTTGGACCGACGGTCCTGACTTTTTATTAGACTATACCCGCGTCCGCATTGGTACAAAAACATACGAGCTGGAGGATTGCCGTATCCAAAAAACCTGCAACCTCATTAAGCTTGCGGGCGTGGATACCATAGAAGATGCTCAGGCGCTGCGTGGCAAAACGGTGGAGCTTTTCCGGGAGGATGTACCGGAGGGTCTTATTTTTGCCGCTGAGCTTGTGGATATGGAGGTCTTTGCAGAGGGCGTATGCATCGGCAAGATCGCTGACGTGCTGGACTACCCCGGCAACAAGGTTTACGTTGTAAAGGGAGAGCATAGCTATATGATTCCGGCTGTGCGGGAGTTTATCCTCAGCACCAGTCTCGAAGAAAACCGAATGAACGTAAAGCTCCTGAAGGGAATGCGAGACGATGAGAATTGATATACTTACTTTGTTTCCTGAGACGGTAGGCGATGTGCTGTCCGACAGTATTTTGGGCCGCGCCCAGGAGCGGGGCTTTATCCGCATCGAGACCCACCAAATTCGGGAATATACCACAAATAAGCAATGTCAGGTAGACGATTACCCCTACGGCGGCGGTCGTGGCGCGGTAATGATGGCAGATCCGCTGTATCGCTGCTGGGACGCGGTGCGTCAGCAGACCGGGGGAGAGGTGCATACCATCTATATGTCTCCTTGCGGTAAGACCTTTACCCAAGCGGATGCCATTCGGCTCAGCAAAATGGAAAATTTGGTGCTGGTCTGTGGTCACTATGAGGGCATCGACCAGCGGTTTATTGACGAGTGCGTGGATGAGGAAATTTCCTTGGGTGACTTCGTGCTCACCGGCGGTGAGATCGCAGCTATGGCGGTGACCGACGCGGTGTGCCGTATGGTACCCGGAGTGCTGGCTGACCCGGAGTGCTTCGAGGACGAAAGCCATTATAGCGGTATGCTGGAATATCCCCAGTACACCCGCCCGGCTGTGTGGCACGACCGGGAAGTACCGGCAATTCTGCTCTCCGGCAATCACGCGAAGGTAGGCCAGTGGCGCAGAAAGCAAGCCCTCCGCCGCACCCGAGAGCGGAGACCCGATATGTATGAAAAATTAGACCTCTCCTCCAAGCAGGACAAAAAGCTTCTTGCGGAAATGGAAAAAGAGGATGCAGAAGAAGGATCGGTCTGAGGAATGTTCCACAGACCGGTCCTGCTTTTTATAGATTTGTGCATATCGATGAAAGACAAATGTTTTCGGGGGTGGGTACACTGCATATTGCAGAAAATTTTTCAGCAATATAAATATTGCTTGCTATATTGCTATATACGTGGTTTAATATCAGCGTTCCTTTAACAAATTTTGGATTTCTTTGTCATAATGCACAGAAATACTTGCAGCGAAAGATGTCGTTCATATGAAGTTTGCACGGAAAAGCAGCGCGCCCAAATGTCACTTTATTTGTGCATTTCGCTCAAAAACAAATGTCTTTATTAGGAGGCCATACAGCGAAGTGCTGAAAATTTTCAGAATTGTTGAATAGAATTGCCAGAATATGATATTTGTGCTTTAATATAAGGTACCAGAAAAATATTCTGGCGTTTTGTGCTACTTTTTGCCGAACGTCTGAGTTTTTCTATACGCGTATTTCGAAGAAAAATGAAAGAGGTAACAACTATGAAGAAACAAGATGCGCCCCAGAATAAGAACTCTCGGCTCCATTTAGCGCTAACCATCATTGGATGGGTTTTGTGTATTCTCTTGATCCCGATGCTTATTATCAATTGTACCCTTCTTGTTAAGGGCATCCTCAATGAAGAAGAGGTGCCGGATATTGCCGGTGTTATGCCGCTGATCGTACTTACCGACTCTATGGATCCCCAGATTAAGAGCGGTGACCTGATCTTCTGTAATACCATTGATGCAGAGGATGTGGAGGTTGGCGATGTCATCTCCTTCTTTGACCCTGCCGGCAATGGCACATCTGTGGTGACCCACGAGGTTATCGAGATCGTTATCGAGGACGGTGTCCGTTCCTTCCGTACCAAGGGTATCAACAACAACACCGAGGACCGCAAGCTTGTTCCGTCGGAGAGCGTATTTGCCGAATATACCGGCTTCCGCATTCCCGGCGCAGGTAATATCGCACTCTTTATGCAAAGCTCCACCGGCCTTCTCATCTGTGTGGTGCTGCCCATTATTTTGCTGGTAGGCTATGACTTTATCCGCCGTCGCATCTATGAGAAGAGCCAGACTGACGATGTGGAAGTCTTGAAGGCAGAACTGGAAGCCCTGCGGGCAATGAAGCGCGAAGAGGCAAAGACAGAAAATACTGATGCACCGGAGGCATAAGGCTTCCTGCATATAAATCCATTTGTTATTCTTCCCTCGGGAGCCACGTCCGGGGATGGAATATAAATGCCGCGGCAATTCGCCGTAACGACAAAATCCGGCGTTGCCGGGCAATATCCTTCCCCAAAGGGAAGAATATACTGTTTCTTTGAAAGGAGTTTTCAAAAATGAAGAAGAATAAAATGATGAGAATTGCTTCCGTTCTCCTGGTTGCTGTTCTCCTTTCCACCTGTGCTATTTCCGGCACATTTGCTAAGTACACCTCTGAAGCAACTGCTACCGCTATTGCTACTGTTGCTAAGTGGGATGTCAAGCTGGAAGACAAGGCATTTAACGAAACCATCACCTTCGATTTCACCGAGACCTGGACTGATACTGATACAGATAGCGACGGTAAAAATCATGTTGTTGCAAAGAAGTTGGCTCCTGGTACCGCAGGCTCCTTCGATCTGAAGGTAACCAATGATTCCGAGGTCGATGCCAAGTTCTATATGACCTTTGATTTCACTGGATTGGCTGCTATTCCTCTGGAGTACTCCTATGAGGTTGATGGTGTTGCTTATACACCTGCAGTCGATAGCTGGATCAATATCGCAATGGGTAATTCCGCAGTCGTTACCGTTACTTGGGAATGGCCCTTTGAAGCAAAAGCCCCCCACACTGATGCGGATGACACTGCCCTTGGTGAGAGCAATGTAAGAGACTATACCGCTCAGGCAACTCTGGTAATGGAGCAGGTCGACTAATCTTAATTTTACAGATTACATTCTGCATTCCGCATTTAGCATTTAGCACTTAAAAAAGCTCCCGCCCAATCGTGGCTGGGCGGGAGTTTTTCCCACTTTTTGTGTTTTCAAAGGGCTTGGCAAAACAGGCAAACCTTTTGCAAGCATAAAAACCGCAATATGGCAATAAGGGGAAAGAAAATTGGAAAAACAATATAAAAAAGAACGGAAATGGCTCACGAAGAGCATTTTCTGGATCGCGATCGTCATTTTAATATTGCTGACCATTTTCACGACCGCTTTGCTGGCGTTGCGGCTTGTGGATTTTGTTATGCTGGACGAGCGTGAGCTGCAGCTTCAGCACAATATGGACTATGAGTTGAATCTTTTCCGCGTGCAGTACAAAAACGCATCCGGAGAGATCACCGTTTCCGGTGCGGACGGACAGAAGGTCGTTGCCCCCGGCACTTCCGTAGAGTATACTCTCCGTCTGCGGAATAATGACGATACCGCTTTGGACTATGAGATCGTACCGAAATTTACCCAGACAGAAGGTTACTCCATTCCTATTATGGTGCGGATGATCGGTCCCGATGGCAATTATGTCATTGGCAGCAACATCGATTGGGTCCCCATCGACCAGCTTCCCAAAAGCGCAGATGCGGATACTTTGGAAGTTGAGGAAAGCGTGGAATATGTTTTTCAGTGGAAATGGGAGTTTGAATCCGGAAATGACGAATATGATACATTTTTGGGTACTTCTGCTGTAGATAAGGACATTATGGTCAAAGCAGATTTCCGTGTCTATGCTGCGACCAGCACCCAGATCGTTACCGGCAGCGGCCTCTTCAATACGAACTTTGGTAAGGTTATGCTGATGGTGCTGTTCTTGCTCTTGCTGATCCTGGCGATCATCCTGCTGCTGTATGCCCGGGAGCGCGCCAAAGCAGCAGAAAGAAGAGAGCAGAGAAGATTGGAAGAAAATGAAGTTTTTGAAGAACAAGATCAGTTTATGGAAGAATCTCAGGATATCCAAGATCCTGAAAACTAAAGATATTATCAGAATGCTGTTTCTGGCAGTGCTGGCTGCGGTGATCGGTGTCAATGTTTACAGCCTGAACGCCGCCCGCCTTGCCGGAGATGTGGTGCCGATGCCTTTTGGATTTGGCGCATCGGTGGTGCTCTCCGGCAGCATGGAGCCGGAACTGTCTAAGGGCGATCTGCTTATCATCGTCCGGCAGGACAGCTATGAAGTCGGTGATGTTGTTGTCTTCCAAACCGGAAGAACCTCAGTGGTACACAGAATCATCTCCAGGGAAGGGGAGGAGGTCGTTACCCAAGGGGACGCCAACAATGTGCCGGATGAAGCGATTCCGCTTTCCCGCATTAAGGGAGAGGTGGCTTTTGCAATTCCCGTTATCGGACATCTCGTTAATTTGATTAAAACACCCGTTGGAACATTGCTTCTTCTCGGCCTTGCTGTGTGGCTTCTTGAAAGTTCCTTCAAGAAAGACAAAAAGGAAGATCAGAGTGAGATCGAAACGCTTCGCAGCGAGATCGATCGCCTGAAAAAAGAACAAAATAAATAAAGAAAGGACGGTGTTATTATGAGAGGTAAGAAATCGAATAATAGGGCACCGTCTTTTTCTATGGTACACATTGCGCTTCTTATCCTTTGCGCGGTGCTGATTACAACACACCTGACCGGCGGAATTGCGGCCAGATATACCTCAGAGACAACGGCAACCGCAAGCGCCAGTGTAATCAAATTTGGCAATATTACCCTTACCGAAACCGGTGACTTCAATGCAAAGGGAAATTTCTATATCATTCCCGGTGTAGCCATTCATAAAGCTGCCCGTGTAGACTTTGAAGGCAGTGAATCGGCAACCTATGTTTTTGCAGAAATGAAATTAAACGGATGGGAGACCATCGACCATCGGAATTTCTATGTATCCAAGGGTAGCGAAAAGCTTTTAAGCTGGAATGTGAGCGAGGAATGGGTATACCTGAAGAGCAATGGAAATACCCATATTTATTATTATTTGGGTGCTGCGGTTGCGCCCGTAACACCGGTTAGCAGTAATCTCATTATGCACGATACCATAAATGTCAGTGAAGAGATCACTGCCGAGGATATTAAGGGCAGTCAGCTGCAAGGTATTACCATTACCTTCCGGGCAACGGCGGTTCAGAGCATCGGCTTTGAAAACGCAGAAGCTGCGTGGGATTCCGTATCAGGAAAGTGAGGTCATTGATTTGAAAAATAAAATACTGACTTTGACACTCTGCCTGGCGCTGTTGGCTCTGTGTATGGTCACCGGTGTGGTTGTCCTTGCTGCCGATGATGCAGATATCACCATCCATTTTGTGTATGATCCCAACATCGAGGGCACGATCGCGGCTAACCTGCCCAGCGCTATGAAGATCAACCTTTCCGGGGAAGAAAGCTTTAGTGAGACTTTTGTCATTCAGCAGCTCGTGGGATATGAGCCGACTGTGATTATGGATAGGCAGATCACAAAGGGGGAAACCCCGGCGGATAATGTAGCAGGCGCTTCCGTCGAAACCGTTGACCGCAGACAAGTTGTAAAATTCGATAATATGACAATCGACAGCGCAAAGCTGCCGCTGCATTTTTATGTGTATTACACAGCTATTGATGTGAATTATCGCGTAAAATACTATTTCCAAAATGTAGATAACGATAATTATACGGAGCTGGCTACCCTTGCCCAAGCGGGTAAGGCAAAGACGGGAACTGTATTCTCTGATGACCAACTGGCAGCAATGGTTGCCGGTAATGCAAATCTCCCTGCGGATTTTGAAAAGGGCTACCGCCTGCTCCACGCCATTCCAGATATGGTGGCGGCAGACGGCAGTACGGTTTTCCAGACCTATTTTGACCGGCAGTATTATTCCATCGATTTCGATCTGGACGGCGGCTACGGTGTTGATCCCATTTACGCCCGCTATGGCGCCAATGTGACCGTTGGTGTACCTGTCAGACCGGGCTATACCTTTACCGGCTGGGTGAAAGCCCATACCATTGACGGCTATGAGGATATCCCTGCCACCATTCCTACGGTAAACCTGAAATATAAGGCCCAGTGGGAAAAGAATCTTGGCAGCGCAAGCTACACAGTGGCATACTGGGCATATGAAGCAACGGGAGAGAGGTATCTTTTAGATTCCAAGGTGATCACCGGCGTGGACCCGGATGCGACCGTAAGTGGCAGCGACGATTTTGTCTCCAGCCTTGTTTGTAACAAGCAGGCCCATACCCACGATGCGAGCTGTAGCTTAGATGCAAACCATACGGTACATAGCCTTTCCTGTGGTGTACCGACGACATTTTCTGCCACAACTTTGAATATCAATGATGAGAATGCCATTGCTGCGCTTGGTACGCTGGAAAGCGGATATGTCTATGTAATTAGAACGCAGAATGATATCAATTATTCACAATACTGGTTGAAGTATTATGTCTATGATCAGTGGTATGAGATTTCCTATGCGCTGTCTAAAAGTGGCTTGTCTAATTATGTTGTGGATGTAGATACACCGATCGCTTCCACGGGAAGTGTTAACGGCTATTATGCGTATAAGTATGCCGTTAAGGTCTTGCCAAATTGTCCCACCGCTTGCGGACAGCCTGCCCATACCCATACGGACAGCTGTTACGCCGGATCACACTATCTGTTGTTCAAGGAAGCGGATCAGAATGTTACCGTAAAAGGCGACGGCACCACGGTGGTTAATGTCTATTATACTCACCGGAACTACACGCTCCGCTTCTACTATGCAAGAAGCTATGTGGGAACAGGCAATTTGCCGGTCTATCAGGTGGTCGGCGGCACCACATGGAGTTTTGGCTATCCCAAAAACACAAGTCCCAAGACCAATTTGGAAACGGCACTGGAAAATGTTGCAGAGGACCAATGGGGTATTGTTTCCAAGCCCATCGTAGATGCTACATATTTGGCGCAAACAGATTCCCTTGGGAAAAAATATTTTGCCACGGGCACAGATGTGTTTAATAAGAATGGAACGAATTATACCTACTATTATTTCGAATTTACTGCGCCTTTCGGCAGTGATATATCCAGCCTTTGGCCGGTAGATAAGTTTAATTCCGTAGAAATCCAGACGACCCATACAGGACACACGGTTGGCTCTACGGACGATACGAGCAAATGTAAATATGGCAACTATGCCTATTTCAGCGCCTGGAACGGCGAGGACAGAGTCAAGTATACGCAGGAAAACGATAACCCGACGGTTAAAGGTAAGTATACGATTTTGGACGAGAACCTGATTTTTAATTCTGCATATGAGGATAGTCAGGAGGCATATACGGATGAACAGGGGCGGTCCTCCTATCTTGTCAATTACCTCTGTTTCTGGGAAAATGGCGCAGACGTATCCTGGAGCATTCCCAAGAAGTTCGTGTATCATATTTACAAAAAGGATCCCACTACGAACGCCTATGTGCTGAGCGAAACATTTGATGTTTATGATAACTCTGACCTGACGGAAGTTAACAATCAGACAAAGATATCCCTGAAGGGCTATAAGTGTGTAGATGTAAGCTATGAAGATGCAACCCAAGCGGGTGCGGTAATTCCTACTTACAACTACTACTTCTACTACAATCTTGTGGATGACCAGACGGTTACCTTCAAAAACGAAGGTGCGACAGAGTTTGTGGTCAAGGATCAGCATTATGGAGCACTGCTGAAGAATTGCCTGGGCAGCTTTGATCCGTCTGCTCCGGCATATCCGTCCACTTTGGAAGCGGGCGCTTATACATTCCGTGGTTGGTGTACCTCTTATCCCTGCACCGAAGATACCCTCGTAAACCTCAACACCTACACCATCCCTGAAGGCAATGCAATTTTGTATGCCTACTGGGAAAAGAAAACCTACGATATTACCTTCCTGGATAGTGTTGGCGGCAGTGTGGTCAGTACCTATGAGGATATCACCCACGGTGACAGCTTAAACATCGCTATCGACGATCCGACTACGGGCAATGCCAATGATTATTTCATCGGTTGGTTCTATATGGACGGCACGGAGAGAAAGAAATTCGATCCTATGATCACCCCGATAGAAGGAAATCTTGAGATTTTCGCTATGTGGGAAGGTACCACCCCGCGCCAGTATACCGTCCGTTTTGTGACAAAGGACAGTCAGGGTGTTGAAGTGGAGGTTGCAGACCCAATTACCGGTTATGCCCGTCAAAACTCCACAAAGACCTTCCTGGCAAAGGGTGGCGCGGAGTTGTATGCCAACTATCAGACCAAATACTATCCCTTGACGCAATCTCACTCCATTGTTATTGGAGAGAATAACAATACCTATACCTTTGAGTACTACTATGTAGAAACAGACCTTAGTTATACGGTAAGATATGTGGATGCAGCAACCGGCCTTAATCTGCCTATTAATGAAAATGGAATTGTCAACGGCGAGATCACTAAGGCAGTAAGCACCTCCTATGTAACAGAAAACTACTATCCCTACGATGCTTATTATATTCCTGACTCCTACAAGAAATCCTTGGTGCTTTCCGTTAAAAAAGACGCAGATGGCAACTATGTTAACGATGCGGACAAAAACGTGATCGTTTTCGAGTATACCAAGCAGGAAGAAAAGACCGGATATTACATTGTAAACTTCTATCTGGAAAAATTGGACAACGACGCACCGCTTACTGTCGATAACTGCATTTTTGCAAGCAGCGTGGAAAGTGCGTTTAAAATCCAGTCCCACCAGATCGCATTGCCCGCTTTTACCGGCTTTGTTGTGGATTCTCAAAGCGGTGGTACGAGCATAGACATTGACAATAAGACAGTCACATTCGATGTGTCGGAAACCGGCACGGAGGTCAATGTCTTCTACAAGAGAGAATCCTACAGCTATACGGTAGAAATTATTGCAGGCAGCAATACGGAGACGTTCAAAGACGTTGGCAAAATGGAATACGGAGCAACTGCAATCTACAATCTGTCCGATAAAGATAAGACCCTTTTTGATGGCTACAAACCCAGTGCAACCAGTGGATCCGTCGTTATTACGGAGGATAGCAAACAGAACGTCATCGTGTTCCAATACGACCCCATAAAGTATGAAATGAGGTATGTGGCTGTGTCCTTTGATAAAGGGGTGCAGCAGTCGGTCGGTACAAAGGGTGGTATGCTGTCGTTGAGTACAGAAACCACATACTATGGTTCCAGTGGATTTAAGGGCTCTAAGGCAACGGAAAAAGAATACTATCGTTTTGTAGGCTGGTATACCGATGCTGCCTGTACGAATCTTATCACCAGCGAAAGCCAGTTGACGCCTAAGGTCAGTATGCTTGATGAATCGACAGCAACTTGTTTCTATGCAAAGTTTGAGCGTTTGACGGCAGACTTGGTCATCATACGGGAAAACGCAGAGGATCAGCATCAGATGTTTGTCTATAAGATCATCGACAAGGAAACGAAGGATGTTATTTTCGTTGCTATTTGTGGAAACGGCTCCGTAACCATCAAAGATATGCTCCAAGGCGAGTATACGGTGGTTCAGCAGAGCGATTGGTCTTGGCGATATGCGGAAGAAAGCAAAGCGTGCGAACTGACAGGGAAGACCGAACTGACCTTTGGCGGCGATGTAGAGAATGATCGCTGGCTCAATGGTAACAGCCCCATAAATCCGGGCGCATGAAGGCGAGGTAATAAAATATGAAGAATAGAAAAGACCTTGCTTTTACCATTGTTATCGGGCTTTTGCTCTTGGGATTGGTAGGTACATCAATGGCTTATATGTTCAAACGTACTTCTGAGATCAAAAACCAATTTGAACCTGCTGTGGTCGAGTGTGCAATGGTGGACGGTGCGGTAAGCATAAAGAATACCGGCTCCATTGACGCGTATCTTCGTGTTAGATTGGTTGTATATTGGGTCAATGCTTCCGGAGAAATTGTAGACAAACCTTCTCCGTCGTTGACCGTGCAGCTTGCCGATGGATGGGTAGCCGGCAGTGATAATACCTATTATTACGAAAAACCGGTTGCTCCCGGAAAGACCATCGCACTCTTGAAAGCCGGAACGGAGTTGACCCCCTTGCAGGACGATACAGACAATACCACGCAGGAGATCAAAGTCTTTGGCGAAGCAATTCAAAGCCAGCCGAAAACTGCAGCCACAAACGCTTGGGGTGTTACGATCAGTAACGGCATCATTACAAGCGCGCCCTGATCCTATAATGCAATAATCGCCCATCTGCACAAGGCAGATGGGCGATTCGCTGTTTCTCAGGGCGTATAGTAGACAACCACACTGTTATTTGTCAGGGCTTTGACATCCTTGACCTTGGTGCCGTAAACGCTGACCATAATAAGCCGGGGGCATTTGCTCAGGTTTTTGATGTTCTTCAGGTTTGTGTTGTAGTCTAAGGTAACGCTGTTAAGATTCTTAAGACCTGCCAAACTCTCAATGCTGGTAATCGAGCACTTGGTGCCTACAACGGTGGTCAGCGCGCAATCCTTGGGGAAAGAGGGGATGGAAGAAATCTTATTGTAGGAGAAATTCAGCACTTCCAGCGCGGTGAGCTGATTAAAGGTGTAGATACTGGAAATGGTGTTATTGGAGATGTCCAGTTCAATAAGCTTCTTGCAGGCAGACAGATAAGTTGCAGAGGAAATCTTATTGTAGGACAGATTCAAATGGGTCAGTTCCGTTAATTTGCTGAGGGTTTGCACATCTTTTACCTGATTATTGCTCAAATTCAGGCTTTGCAGACCGGTTAAACCTTGAAGCTTGGAAACATTTGTGATAGAATTATAAGAAAGATTCAGTTCCCGTAGGGCTTTCAGGCTGCCAAGGGCAGTAAGCTCTGTGACTGCGTTGTTGTCCAAAAGTAAAACCTGCAAGCTGGTCAGGGAGGCAAGCGGTGTCAAATCCCGCAGAACATTCTCGCCCAAATCCAGCGCAGTCAGTTGTGTCAGCACTTCAATGCCGGAAACGGAGGAGAGGCTGCAGCCCCGCAGCGTCAAAGCCTCCAGCTTGGAAAGGCCGAAGATGGCGGCAAGACCCTCTGCTTCCACGATGGACCGTTTTACGGAAAGAGTTTTCAGCTCTGTTAAGTTGCCCAGCGGTGTCAGAGGCGCCTGACAGTTCGCGATTGTAAGGGATTCCAAATAGGGCAGGTATTTCAGGTCCTCAAGACTGATAGCACCTGCGGGGACGGTAAATTCCTTAATTTCCCACAGATCGTTTGTGTAGATGGTCGTACCTTCCAGGAAACCGGCAGCTTCCCGGATGGCGGCGCCCATTGCCGGGTCGGTAAATACCACCTGTTCCACAACGCCCTTTACCGTATAGCGGTGCTCGGTAAGGGGACTTACCAAGCCGTTTTCGCCTACCGTCAGGGCGTAAAACACGTTTTCGCCTGCATTTAAGGTCACAGCCGCTGTATGTAAATCCCGGCCGGTAGAGGGAAAATCACCGGAAGAGATATAGACTTTGCCGCTTTCCGCAAGGAATTGCAGGGACAGATAAGTGTCGTAGTGACCGGCAGGAAAGTCGGGCGCGGGCGAAGCCGGACGCAGGAGATTTAGCTTTTCCTTGATCTGCGGCGTGGCGTTTTCAATGAGCTGATGGGCATCCAATAGCTTATCTTGGGCAACAAAGGCGCGGCTCAGCGCAATATAGACATTGACACCGCCTCCATCCCGGATGGCGCGCAGTAAGGTGTCTTCCACCTTTGCGTAATTCCCCACAGACCCATAGTACTCTGCCAGCTCCAGAGAGATCTGCTCGATGCTCTGACCGTACTTATAGGCGCGGTCATACATCCAGGTGGAAATGGCAGGGTATCCCTGATCCTCAAAGAACTGGGCACCCCGAACCAGCATATCGTGGGTAAAATCCGGGTCATATTCTAAAAAATACCACACAGTGCCCAGCACGATGGCCGCGGCAAGGAGGATCACTGTAAGCGCTTTAATAAACCGTTTCATAATACACTCCATTTTGGAATTTGTGTCTAAATTATACGAAATATACAGGTCGCTGTCAACCCTTGCGATAAATCTTTACGATGTAACTTAGTCCTTTCGACTACACGCGGACAAGCAGACCGTTACAATAAAAGCGGGAGGGATCACTATGAAAAATAAGGAACTTCATATCGCGCTGATACTGGGCGTACTGCTGCCGTGCCTGACGATGCTGCTTGCCTGCCGCCCCAATTGGGAACTACTGCCTATTTTTCCCACAGAACCAGCCCCATCCACGGGAGATTTTCAGGTCTTGATGGCAGACGGCGGCGTAAAGGAAATGGATTTGGAGGACTACATATGGGGCGTTGTGCTGGCGGAAATGCCTGCCAGCTATGAAAATGAAGCGCTGAAGGCCCAGGCTGTGGCGGCGCGCACCTATGCGCTGCGGACAAAACGCCACGAAAATGCCGATATTTGCACGTATTACGGCTGCTGTCAGGCCTATGTAGCGCCGGAGGATTATACCGGTAGTGCCAAAATGCGTGAAAAGGTGCGCCAAGCGGTGCTGTCTACTGCCGGACAGGTGGTGACCTATGAGGGAGAACTGATTGAAGCCACCTATTTCTCCTGTTCCGGTGGCAGAACGGAGGACGCGGCTGCTGTTTGGGGCGCGGACGTACCCTATTTGCAGTCTGTGGTAAGTCCCGGTGAGGAAAAATCCTCCGATTATATGAAAACCGTCTCTATGTCCGCCGGGGAATTTGCGGCTACTTTTGACGGTCTATCCGGCACCCCCGGCTCTTGGATTGGAAAAATCACCTATACAAAGGGCGGTGGTGTAGCTACCATCGAAATCGGAGGAACGCAGTACAAAGGCACAACCATCCGGCAGAAACTAAAACTGCGCTCTACCGCCTTTATCATCACCATTGTGGGAAGCTCGGTATCCATCACCACCAAGGGCTTCGGCCACCGGGTGGGACTAAGCCAGGATGGCGCGGAGGCTATGGCGGTAAGCGGCAGTGATTATGCCGAAATACTTGCCTATTACTACCCGGGAACCAAATTGCAGGGAATTGACAACATTGGCGATTTGGGATAAAATGATTAAATAGATAAAAGTAGCAAGGAGGGCGACAGTATGCCCATTCAAATCCCTAATGACCTGCCGGCAGCGGAGGCGCTGCAGCAGGAGAATATATTCGTTATGAAAGAGGGCAGAGCCAGCACTCAGGACATCCGTCCGCTGGAAATCGTGGTGCTGAATTTGATGCCCACAAAAATCGTCACCGAGACCCAACTGAGCCGCCTTTTGGGCAACACGCCCCTGCAGGTGCGGCTGGAGCTGATGAAAACCAGCACTTATGTATCCAAAAATACATCGCAGGACCATCTGCTCACTTTTTATAAGAGCTTCGACGAGCTGAAGCATCGGAAATTTGACGGTATGGTCATCACCGGCGCGCCGGTAGAAAATATGGCCTTTGAGGACGTGGACTACTGGCAGGAGCTGTGCGAAATTATGGAGTGGACAAAAACCAATGTCCACAGCACGCTACACATCTGCTGGGGCGCGCAGGCCGGTCTTTACTACCATTACGGTGTCCAAAAGAAACCCCTTGATAAGAAGCTCTTTGGCGTATTTCGCCATCAAGCAGATTATAAGCGTTCCATATTGCTGCGTGGCTTTGACGATGTGTTTTGGGCGCCCCATTCCCGGCACACCACCGTGGAGCGGGCGGATATTGAGAAAACAGACCTGAAAATTCTCGCGTCCTCTGAGGAAGCCGGTGTGTACGCGGCAATGAGCAAAAAGGGGCGGCAGATTTTCATCACCGGCCACTCGGAGTACGACGCAGATACCCTGAAAAAAGAGTATCTTCGGGATAAGTCTCAAGGTCTTCCCATCGACGTGCCGAAGAACTATTTCCCCGACGACGACGATACAAAAGAACCCATTGTCCGCTGGCGGGGACACGCCAATTTGCTTTTCAGCAACTGGCTTAACTACTTTGTCTATCAGACAACGCCTTATGACATTATGACCATCGGTCAGGAGACCGAGGGAGAAAAATAAAAAGTTTGGAGGTGTGGCAATGAAGCTGCAAATCGAAGACAGAGAAGTGACCCCAAAGACCGGTCAGTCCCTGCGGCAGATCGTGGCGGAAATGGGTCTGGACAACGAAAGCCTGACCACGCGGCCCATTGCTGCTAAAATCGCAGGCGAGGTCTTTAACCTAAACTATATCCCACTGCGGGAAAAGGACGTTTTGGAGCGCAGCTCCATCCGTCGGGCAATGGCAGCATCAGAGGGAAAAGTGGAGCTTCTGCGCTATACCGACCCAGTGGGCAAGGAGGTCTATGAGCGGACTGCCCGCTTTGTGGTCTTTTTGGCGCTGCACCGCCTATGGCCCAATGCCCGGGCGAAGATGGGTACAACGTTAGGCTCCGCGACCTATATCTCCGTAGAAGATGAAAACTTCTCTTGGATGCGTCTGCACCGGGAGGTTGCAGACCTGATTGCAAAAGACATTCCCTTAAACCGCAAAATGGTAAGTACCGCAGATGCGGTGGAAACCTTTACCAAAATGGGCAAGACCGACAAGGCGCGGCTTCTTTCCCTTCGGAAAGAGGAGACCTTCGGTTGCTACGGCTATGAGGATTTTCTTGACTACTATTACGGCGAGATGGCGCCGTCCACCGGCTATGTGCAGGTGTGGGAAATTCTGCCCGCAGAGGGCGGCTTTGTCTTTATCTATCCTGACGATGCCTACCCTGAGCAGGTGGCGGAGTATAAGACTACGCCCCGGGTTTTCGATGTGTGTATGGAGGGCGACCGCTGGTGTAAGCTGATGGAGTGCGAGACGGTGGCAGACCTGAATGCCCTGACAGAAAGCGGCAAAATTCGGGAACTGATCCGTGTCAACGAAGCGCTTCACGAAAAACGGTATGCCCAAGTGGCGGATATGGTCTGCCAGCGGGGCGCAAGAGCCGTTATGCTGGCAGGTCCCAGCTCGTCGGGTAAAACTACGTCCGCAAACCGCCTTGCCACCCAGCTTCGTGTCCACGGCAAAAAGCCGGTGCTGATGGGACTGGATGACTATTACATTGACCGGGATAAGATCGCCCCCGGTCCTGACGGTACGATTGACTTTGAACATATCAACACCATCGATACCGAGCTGTTCCGCCAGAATCTGACCGACCTTTTGGAGGGCAAGGAGATCGAAATTCCTACCTTCGATTTTAAGACCGGCAGACGTGTGTGGAAGGGGCATAAGTTCCAAATGCGTGACGATACGGTCATCATCGTGGAGGGACTGCACGCCCTGAATCCTATGCTGATTCCGCCCCAACTGGATAAAAACAGCATCTTTAAGTTCTATATCTGCCCCCTGATCCCCCTGAGCCTTGATGACCATAACCGGATTCCGGCCAGCCACCTGCGGCTGCTGCGCCGAATTGTCCGGGACTTGGAGGGTCGTGGCGCAACGGTGCAAAAGACGATGTCTATGTGGGACTCTGTCCGCCGTGGCGAAAAGCGGTGGATTTTCCCCTTCCGGGAGCAGGCAGATGTGATTTTCAATACCTCTACGCTGTACGAACTGGCAGTTATCAAAAAGCACATTTTCCCCCTGCTGACAGCCGTCCAGCCGGAGGAAAGCTGCTACGAGCAGGTCCGCGGCTTGGTAAAAATTCTCAACTATGTCCAGGAAGCCGATGTGGACGACGAAATCCCACCCACCAGCCTGCTCCGGGAATTTATTGGCGGAAATACCTTCTATAAATAAGAGACAGACGAGGAAAGCCTATGAAATTGTTTAGGAAAAAGCATATGGAGGAAGAAGCGAAGAAAGAACGAATTTGCGAGTTAGTTTCTTCCTTTGGAGGAAAGCTTTTGCTTTTTCAGTACGACAGGAAAGCATTTGGCAATATGATTGCAGTGGTAGAATGCAATGGCCAAAATTATGAATTTGCCACAGATCGCGGCGAAATATACTGCAACAATAAGTTTATCTGTAACGATACATACCATATTGCCGGCAAAGACGACACCATTGAAAAACTATTAGAAATTATTTCGCTGACGCTTAGTGAGGCGAGAGATGAGATGCAGAAAGATAATCACGAATTGTCAATGTCTCAACAAAGTGGTATGTTAGCGGCCCCCAATATTCGAATCATCAAAGAAATTTTAGGTTCCTATTTAAAGGAAGATGATGTGCGCGTTTATATTTCCAATGGGATGATGAAATATATCATCCCTCTGCGAGATTATGTCCTTGAGGTTCAATATGAATTAGTGGATAATTTCTATAGAGTGAAACTTGAGGAATGGAAGAATAATCAAATTGAACAAACTTGTTTTTTGTCAAAATCTAAAAAATTCCATAAAGCTTTGAAGAAAAAATTGCGTAACAATGGTTTGTCTAAAAAAATGCTGGTATGCCATATAGTTTGTATTTGCGAAATAGTGCGAGAACAATTATGCATCCCAAATGGTTTGCACGATTTTCAAGGGCTGAATATTCCGGATATGAAATTTGATGGGGTGTTTCTGTAAAACAGAGAATAGTCTTCCACACCAAATGTAGGGGTCGGCCTCTGGACGACCCGAAATAAAAACCGGTGCATCGCTGCACCGGTTTTTATATAAAAGGCTCCCTTGTGTAAAGGGAGCTGTCACACGAACAGCGTGACTGAGGGATTGACCTTAATTGTGGTATGACTGCTACTGGCAATCATTGAGATTTATTACGCTGCGCTTTGCAACAACCCCTCCGAGCAAAATCAAAGATTTTGCCCACCTCCCCTTACACAGGGGAGGCTTTTTGTGCTAAATTTTATTGGAAATACTTGCACCTTTGGCTTATAAGTGTTATAATACTACGTATAATTGGGAAAGTATGGAGTAAGTATGGAACAACCGAAGTATAAGCTTGAGGGCATCGTCCGTTCTCGGAGCGAAGAACGGGAGGATTTCGAAGGCCCGCTGGATGTTATTTTTCTGCTGCTGAGCAAAAATAAAATAGAGATCCAGGATGTGTCCATCACCGCCATTCTGACCCAGTATCTTGCTTACTTGGACGAGATGAAGCGGATGGATATGGAGATCGCCAGCGAGTTTATCGCCATGGCATCCCACCTGATGCTCATTAAGACGAAAATGGTACTCTCCGCCGCAGAAGCGGCAGAAGCCCAGTCCGAGCTGGACGAGCTGCGTAAATCCCTTGTGGAACGTCAGCGCCGGGAAGCCATTGAGCAAATTCGCATCGCAGTATCTTATTTAGAGCCACGAAACGACATCGGCAGAGGTATGTTTGTGAAGCAGCCCGAGCCGCTAAAGCGCAGCGGAACCTATCAATACCGTCACCCGGCAACCGACTTAATGCGCGCATTGGAAGAAATCGCAGAGCGCGACCAGCGCCGTCTGCCGCCGCCCACCGTTAATTTCCATGGCATCGTAGGCAAAGAGCCGTACCCCGTGACCCGAAAGGCAACGGAGGTCATTCGCTCCCTGGTGCTCCGTGGCATTCAGAAGCTGAAATCCCTCTTTAAGGGCAATAAATCCCGCTCCGAGGTGGTGGCGACCTTCCTTGCTATTTTGGAGCTTTGTAAAACCAATTCTGTGGTGCTGGAGGGTGACGACCTTTCCGGTGAAAACCCCGATGTACGACTGATCCGCAACCCGGAGGAAGATTTGGAGGAAACCTATGGAACTAACTGAATTACAGCGCGCCATTGAGGCGATCCTCTTTGCTTCCGGTGAAAAGGTAGAAGCCGCCCGCCTTGCTGTGGCGCTGGAAACCGACGAAGCGGACATTATCGCCGCCGCCGATGCGCTGGCAGATGAATTGGCCTTTGGCCGCCGCGGCATCCGCATCCTGAAGCTGGAAAAGGCCTATCAAATGGTCTCCTCCAGTGAGATGGCAGACTATGTGACCAAATGCTTGGAGACCCGAAAGCCTCCCAAGCTCTCCGCATCTCAGTTGGAGACGCTCACCATCATCGCCTACTATCAGCCAGCCACCAAGGCAATGGTGGAGCAGATCCGCGGTGTGGACAGCGCTTACTCTGTGGGCGCGCTGCTGACAAAGGAGCTGATCGAGGAGGCCGGCAGACTGAATGTGCCCGGCCGTCCCATTGTCTATAAAACCACCCATAATTTCCTGCGTACCTTCGGCCTGCAAAGCCTGAGTGACTTACCGACCATCGAGAAGGTGGACTTTGGCGAGCCGGTCTTGGTAGAAGAGGAGCAGCTAACCATTACCGAGCCTGCCCCGGAGGAGACAAAATGATTTTTTGGATTATACTGGGCATCTTAGTACTGCTGTACCTGCTTCCCTTGGGAATCCGCCTGATCTACAGCAGTGAGGGCTGCCGGATATGGCTGCTGGTCGGCCCGGTACCGGTGAAGGTATATCCAAAAAATAAACGGGCGAAAAAGCCGGAAAAAGGTGCAATAAAGGCCGATAAACAGGGGAAAAATACCGCCCCCAAAAAGCCGAAAGAGGAAAAAAAGGAAGGCGGCAGCCTGAGCGATTTCCTCCCCTTTGTGGACATTGCGCGGAAACTGCTTTACGGCATTTTCCGAAAGCACCGTATTCGCTGGCTGGAAATTAAAATGCTCCTTGCGGGAGATGACCCTTGCGATTTGGCAGTGGGTTACGGCAATGCGTGGGCAGCCACCGGTAACTTAATTCCCATCCTCGAAGAGCATTTCATCATCAAAAAGCGGGATGTGCAGATCGCTTGCGACTTTACCGCTGAAGAGACTGTCATTTATGTCAGAGCAGACATTACCATATTGCTGGGAAGACTTTTGTGGCTCGTCATCCTGCACGGCACCCACGGCTTCCGGGAATATCTCAAGATACTAAAAAAACGAAAAGGGGAGTAAACTTATGAGCAAAAACCTTCCGAATATGCTGGAGAACACCATCGCGAAAATCCGTGAGATGGTAGATTCCAATTCTGTGGTGGGCGAGCCCATCGTGACCCAAGACGGTGTGACCATCATTCCCATCTCCAAGATCAGCGTAGGTCTTGGCGGCGGTGGTTCTGATTTCGTCTCCAAGAATGTGAACCGTCAGGAAAATCCCTTTGGCGGCGGCGTAGGCGCCGGTGTCAAGGTGACTCCTGTGGCATTCTTAATTATCAAAGAGGGAAATGTACGGATGCTGCCTGTAGCGGCCCCTGCCAGCACCACCGCTGACCGTCTCGTAGAGATGGTGCCTGATACTTTAGATAAAATCGCGGCTTTTATTGATAGCCGTACGAAAGCAGAATAAAATTTCCTCCCTCGGCAGAAAATAGACCGAGGTGAGCAATGTGAAAAAACGAATTGCCGGGATGGCAGCTGCATTACTGGCTGCCGTCCTGCTTTTTTCTCCCAAGGCCTATGCGCTGTCTGCAAGACACGCGATTTTGTTGGATGCCCAAACCGGGCGGGTATTATTTGAGCGAAACGCGGATGCCAAAAGCTTGATTGCCAGCACTACGAAGATTATGACCGCCCTTGTGGTGGCGCAGCAATGCAATGTCTTGGACCGGGTGCGGATACCCAAAGAAGCGGTGGGCATTGAAGGCTCTTCGATGTACTTGCAGGAAGGGGAAATCCTGACCATTCAGGAGCTGCTTTATGGCTTGATGCTCCATAGCGGCAACGATGCCGCGGTGGCGCTGGCTATATACTGCGGCGGTACGGTGGAGGGCTTTGCGGAGATGATGAATGATAAAGCCCATATGCTGGGTCTTAACAATACCCATTTTGTAAACCCCCACGGCTTGGATGCCCCCGGGCATTATTCCACAGCCGAAGATTTGGCGATACTTGCCGCCTATGCGATGGAAGATCCCATTTTTGCCCGGACGGTATCTGCAAAGACCGTTAAGGTAGGGGAGCGGTATCTCACAAACCACAATAAGCTATTATGGCGTGTGGAGGGGGCAGACGGTGTAAAGACCGGCTATACGAAGGCGGCAGGGAGAATTTTGGTTTCCAGCGCCACCCGCCTTTCCCGGCGGCTGATTGCCGTGACCATTGACGCCCCCAGCGATTGGGAGGACCATAAGACATTGCTGGAAAAGGGGTTTTCTGAATTTTCTGTGACGCAAATCCTGGAAAAAGACACGGTTTTGGAGACAAAGGAGATCGTCGGCGGGCAGGAGGGAACAGTAGAGCTTCTTGCTGCTAAGGATTTCTCCTATGCCCTTGCGCCCGGGGAAAGCCCACGGATTGTTGTTCCCGGGCAGGACTTTGTGTACGCGCCTATTGCAGAGGGACAGGAGGCGGGCTATGCCTATGTGCTTTTAGAGGAGAAAACCGTAGGAAAAATCCCCTTAGTGTACGGAAAAACCGTGGAACGGGAAGAGACAGAGGAACGCTCCTTCTGGCAACGGTTGTTTGGAGGATAGAAAGATGACGGAACGTTTACAAAAAATACTGTCTGCCCGCGGGATATGCTCCCGACGGCAGGCAGAGGAATTGCTTGCGGCCGGTCGGGTAACCTGTGACGGCCGCGTGTGCGCTGTGGGTGACCGGGCAGACCCGGAGGTAAACACCATATGCATAGACGGAAAACCGATTCCCGCCGGCGAAAAGCCGGTGTACATTATGCTCCACAAGCCCCGGGGCTTTGTTACTACGCTTAGTGACGAAAAGGGCAGAAAGAATGCCGCCCAGCTTATAGATTGCGGTACAAGAGTCTATCCCGTAGGTCGGCTGGATATGGACTCCGAGGGCTTGTTGCTCT
Source organism: Faecousia sp. (assembly GCA_045654085.1). Taxonomy (GTDB): domain Bacteria; phylum Bacillota; class Clostridia; order Oscillospirales; family Oscillospiraceae; genus Faecousia. The sequence continues at coordinate 103,621 of JAZOMT010000020.1, forward strand.
TTACCAATGACGGCGAATTTGCCAACCGGATGATGCACCCGAAGCACCAAATCGACAAAACCTATCAGGCTTGGGTGGAAAAGGTTACGGATGAAGGCTTGGAAAAAGTGAAGAAGCCGGTAGAGTTAGACGGTTATTTGATTGCCCCACCTACGGTAAAGCTTCTGCACCGGGAGGGCAACAGGGGACTGCTGGAAATCACAATCCACGAAGGGCGTAACCGGCAGGTTCGCAGAATGTGTCAGTTGGCAGGTATGTACGTAACACGGCTCCGTCGGATTTCGGAGGGAAGCCTTACTTTAGGTGAACTGCCAAAGGGAAAATGGCGGTACTTGACGAACGAGGAAATTGCTGAGGTGACAAAATGACATATGATGGAATTATCATAGGCGGTGGCCCAGCAGGTATGTTCGCGGCCATCCGGGCGGCAGAATTGGGCAACCGGGTGCTGCTTCTGGAGCGCAATGACCGTTTGGGTAAAAAGCTGCTCATTACTGGCAAGGGTCGCTGTAACGTGACAAATGACTGCACCGCCCGGGAGGTGCTGGAAAATATCCCCCGAAACGGCCGTTTTTTGTATAGCGCAATGGAAGGCTACCCGCCGGAAAAGGTAATGGCCTTTTTTGAAGAAAACGGCTGTAAGCTGAAAACCGAGCGAGGGAACCGGGTCTTTCCTGTGACCGACCGTTCTTCTTCCGTACTGGAAGCACTAAGAAACAAAATGCACCGCTTGGGCGTAACGGTAAAAACCGCCCGCGCAGAGAAAATTCTCACGGAGAACGGCTGCGTTTGTGGTGTCCGTGCCGGGGGAGAGGATATATCTGCCTCTTGGGTGATTTTGGCCACCGGCGGTCTGTCTTATCCCACCACCGGCTCTACCGGAGATGGCTATAAAATGGCGCAGGAATTGGGACATACCGTTGTTCCTACGGAAGGCTCTTTGGTGCCCTTGGAGGAAAAAGGGGAGGACTGCGCCCAGATGCAGGGCCTCAGCTTGCGTAATGTAGGCGTAAAACTGACAGACAGCAAGGGCAAGGTGCTTTATAAGGACTTTGGTGAGCTGCTATTTACCCATTTTGGTGTGTCCGGGCCGACCGCTCTTTCTGCCAGCGCCCACTTAAAGGGCGAAAACTGCCGCCTTATCATAGACCTGAAACCGGCTCTGGACGAGGGAAAATTGGATGCCCGGCTGCTGCGCGACTTGGAGCAGTATAAAAACCGTTCGATGGAAAATGCCCTGACCGATATTTTGCCCCGGTCTATGATTCCGGTGATTCTCAGCCGCGCGGAAATTTCTCCATCCCTGCAAGCAAATGCCCTGACGAAGCAGCAGCGGCGGCAGATACTTACCCTAATGAAGGCATTTCCCGTGGATATCGCAGGAAAAAGACCCGTTTCCGAGGCAATTATCACAAGCGGCGGCATTAAAGTTTCGGAGGTTGATCCCAGGACGATGATGTCAAAATTGGTGACGGGACTGTATTTTGCAGGGGAAATTCTGGACTGTGATGCCTATACCGGCGGCTTTAATCTGCAAATTGCCTGGGCGACGGCTTACGCAGCCGGAAGTTCTGTAAAACGCGGTTGACAAAAGTGGGGGAATGTAATAAAATATCCCCGTATCCATAAGCAAAAAGAATTGGAGGCAAATAGATATGTACGAAAAACTTGTCGCTTATGCATCCCAGCAGCTGGAGATTAATGCAGACGACATTACTCCGGATACTACATTTGCAAGCCTTGGTATCGATTCTCTGGACATCGTAGAGATGATTATGGATCTGGAGAGCGAGCTGGGCGTTGAACTGGAAATGGAAGATCAGAAGATCACCACCTTCCAGGAGCTGGCTGATTTTATCGACTCTAAGGTAAACTAAGAAATCAATACCCTTGTTGCAGCGACCGGCTTGTAACAAGGTCGCACTAACCGGGGAGTTAGCGGTGCCCTGTACCTGCAATCCGCTATAGCAGGGGAGAGCGCTTCATTGAGGGCATCTTTCGGTACGGTAAGCCGTATTATGCAAGTGTTGAGAGACAGGTTCGACGCAATATCATGTTGTGAATCATGTCAGGCGGGGAACCGAGCAGCATTAAGCAAAGTTTTGATATGTGCCGTCGAGCTGCCTGTTTTGAGCTTGCGTTGTATTCAGCTCGTATTGTAGTTGTTCGATTTGAAGCTGTGTGATTTCATTTCATGCCACAAATTTTTGTGAGGTGTTTTATGTATCAGGCTCTTTACCGTAAATACAGACCTTTGATATTCGAAGATGTTTTTGGTCAGGAACATATTATTAGTACTATTAAAAATCAAATTATCAATAATCAGATTTCACATGCTTATATGTTCACCGGAACAAGAGGCACGGGCAAGACTACGTGCGCAAAGATTCTTGCCAGAGCTGTAAATTGCCCGAACAGCACTGACGGTAATCCTTGTAACGAATGTGAAATATGTAAGGGTATTCTTTCCGGTAGCGTCATGGATGTATTTGAAATTGATGCTGCATCAAATAACGGTGTTGATAATATTCGTGAACT
>JAZOMT010000021.1:0-31552 GCA_045654085.1 Faecousia sp.
GCAAATAAACAAAAGCCCCTTTAGGGGCAGCCCGTGAAATCTGCGCGGTTGGCAGACTTTTCGACGAGCCTATAGGCTCAGCCAAGGGCATGCCCCAAGGGGGCTAGTGCATACCACCGGCACGGCCGGTGGTTATGATTATGTATTTACATACCTTCCGGAATATTGGGATTGCCCTCTTCAATTACGCGGTAGATGGCATAGGCAAGCCAACCGGCGCCGTCTGCAACCAACATAGCCAAGAAAGTGAGGCACCACCAGCCCCAGATATCCAGATGCTCCTTAAAGAGGAACATCATTACAAAACAGAAAATCATAGCTACAGCGAATACGAGGGTAGGGGCCAGCTTTGCAAATAGATTGTCCCACTTCCAGCTAAAGAAGAACTGCAAGCAAGCAACACCAAAGGCAATTACGAGAATTACAATATCGGTAGCAACACCGTCAATTTGTCCGGGCACAGAACATTCCTCCCATTACATAATTTTCTAGAGTCTATTAAATCACATATTTTCTAAATTGTCAAATCATTCTTTAAGAAAAAATAGGAAAATTGCCAAAATTACCTGCAATGCAAACAAAATTGGTACCAAGATGGAAAACTTTGGCTTTCTCGTCTTATGCCGCGCCAGTTTCATACCCAATAAGATGCCAAAACTGCCGAAAAGAGCGGTCACAGTCAAAAGCCAACGTTCCGGAATTCGCCAAAGATTATTTTTCGCCCGGTGCTTGTCCGTAAGCATAAGAAAGAACCCCGTTGCATTTATTAAAAACAGATATAGAAAGAAAAACTCCATAAAATTACCTTTCCGGGAGGTTGACCGCTTTGAAAAAATGGACTGTACTTTTGATTTTACTGCTGCTTCTCTCCGGCTGCGCCGCAGAAAAAGATTTTGAGACTGTGGGGGATGTGTATACCCCTGTGACCCAGACACCAAGGGAGGTAATGGTGACACTACCACCGGATGCTGCAGTCCAGACTATCAGCAGCGATGCCGGGAAGCTCTACCTGTGCGATGGGTACACTGTTACGGTTCAAACCCTCCAGGGTGGGAATCTGAAAGAAACTGTCCGGGAAGTTACCGGCTTTTTGCCTGACCGCCTGACATTGCTGGAAACGGAAAAAGACGGCTTTTCAAGTTATAGCTGTGTTTGGACGGCTGCGGGTGAGGGAGGAGATCAAATTGCCAGAACTGTCATTTTGGATGATGGGAATTTCCACTATGCGGTTACTGCTATGGCCGACAGCGCATCTGCGGGGCAGCTTTCCAATGTGTGGCTGAATCTCTTCCGTTCGGTCAGTCTTCGTATTGACTGACCGACTCCCGACAAAGGGCGATACATTCCTCTGCCACCGATTGGGGGTGGAGGATTTTTGCCATCTTTCCAAAGCCAATGACCCAGCTTAGAAACATAGGAGAAACCGCTACTTTTACCGTAAATATGAAATGCTCGTCGCCATCGGGGATAAGCATCGTTTCCTTTCCAAAGCGGTCGATGACCACGTTGAGGAGGGTTTTATGGAAACGCATTTTTACATCTGCCATCTCGCCGGCAAACATTTGGAACATCCGATTTGCGTGCTGCTGCAGATTTGTGTCCGCCAGCTCCGGGCAGGGAAGCCGTTTTTCCTCCAGTATGGTAATATTTGCCATCCGGTCCACCCGGTAGGAGGTGATACCGTGGCGCTCCGAATAGGCAAGAAGATAGCAGTTTTCATTATCTTGAGACAGACCGTAGGGGCTGGCAATATAAGGCTTTTCCCGATATTGCCGCTGTCCCTTCATATCCCAGTCAAAGTAGCGAAAAGTGATCTGCTTATGCGCACTGATGGCCTCTTGAATGGCATCGACATTATAGTAAATGGACTCGTTCATACTTTTGACGCGGCCGGATACATAGACGTTTCGGCGGACAAAGCGGGCGTCTTCTTCGTTGCATTGGGCGCAGAGCTTGCCAATCAGTTCCCGGGATTTCTTTTCCGTTAAGTACCGGCTGGATTGTACTGCGTCAATGAGAAGCTTCAGTTCCGGGAGTTCAAAGATTCGGGAGGCGACATAATAGCCACCATTGCGCCCGGGGAGGGTGACAATATCCAAACCGTAATCTGTAAGCGCGGCAATATCGGAGTAAACTGTCTTTCGGTCGCAGGAAATGCCTTTGTTTTCCAGCATCGTTATAAGCTCTGCTGCTCTCACGGGATTCTTCTCGTGGGAGTTTTTTAGCAGATAGTCGTAAATATAAAGTATTTTCAGTTTTTGATTATCAGACTTGGGCATAGTATCGCCTCCTTTGTTTTATTTATATCACACAGTATTGGAAATTGCAAATATTGTTGCACTGCATTGGAAATGTGGTATAATGGAATTATAAATTACAAATTACCAATTATAAATTGTTTTCTCTCCATAATTTGTCATTTGTAATTTGTAATTCGTAATTTCAAAGGAGACTATTTATGCTTGCTCTTGGCTGTCATCTTTCCATATCCAAAGGCTATACCGATACTGTCCGTACAGCCCACTCTATTGGCGCTAACACATTTGCTTTCTTTACACGAAATCCCCGTGGCTCGCAGGCACGGGCGGAAGACCCTGCTGATGCTGCCGCGGCTGTAAAACTGATGGAGGAACTAAGTTTTGCCCCCTTGGTCGCGCATGGCGCGTATACGATGAATTTATGTACTGCGGAAGCTTCTGCCCGCGGGTTTGCTGCGTCTATCCTTGCGGATGATCTTCGCAGAATGGCGGCCCTTCCCGGTAATTTTTACAATTTCCATCCCGGCAGCCATGTGGGTCAGGGAACGGACACCGGCATCTCCCAAATTGTGGATGCCTTGAAGGCGGCCCTTGCCCCCGGCTATCCTGTAACAGTGCTTTTGGAGGGTATGGCAGGCAAGGGAAGTGAAATTGGCGGTAAATTTGAGGAGCTTCGGGCAATCATTGACGGTGTTGGCGATCCCAATGTAGGCGTGTGCTTGGATACCTGTCACGTCTATGATGCGGGTTATGACATTGTAAATGACCTGGACGGTGTCCTTCGGGAATTTGACCGCGCGGTCGGATTGGACAGGCTGAAAGCCATCCATATCAATGATTCCAAAAATCCTTTCTCCAGTCATAAGGATCGGCACGAATGCTTGGGTGATGGTTCTTTGGGCCTTTCTACCTTCCAAAATGTGGTTAATCACCCTGCACTGCGGGGAAAACCCATGATTTTGGAGACGCCTAACGAACTGCCGGGCTACGAAAGGGAAATCGCTATGCTCCGGGGGATGGAAAACGAATAAATAGGAATGATAAGTGGCAAATTATAAATTGTTGCAGGTGTTAATGCAGCAACTATAATTTGTCACTTTTCGTTTGAAAGGTAGGTGCCGCTGTAATGCCTTCAGCAGCGATATATAGCAGCGTGCTCACTGCCATTGCGCGATACGTGGTACCGATCTTGACCGCAATACTTCTATACCGCTGTATAAGGCCCCTCGTTTTCTCTCGTCGGGAATCGGAGATTTGGGGCTGGCTCTATACATCCGACGGAAAAAAACATCCCATCACACATTGGGAAACAGTCATCGGCAGCGGTAAGTATAGTGACCTGCGACTGACATCTCCGGGTATTGAAAAGCACCACGCCCTTATTACCCGTTACGATGACGGAAGCTGGAGTATCCTTTCTTTAAGTAAAGCTTCCGTTCGGATAAACAACCACCGGACGGAAGCCTTTGCGCTGAACGCCGGCGATCATATCAAATTGGGAGAGGAGACATTGCATTTTGCGCCCATCACACAGCAGCAGGCGGCCCATTATTCTGTTCTCTGTACCAAAACGCCCTCTTATTGGTATAGCGTGATTTCTTTACTGGTCTTAACGGTGCTGCAAATCCTCTTTGCGTCTTGCTATGCATTAAACAGGCCATCGGAGATTGCTTTTTCTGTTCTGTTTGGTTTTGGCGGTTTAATTGCTGCGGGATGGTTGATGCGGTTTTTATATTACTGCCTGGGGCGTACCGCATTCGAATTGGAATTGCTGGCGCTGTATCTTTGCACCCTTGGTATGTGCGTAATTTCCGCAGTTTGCCCGGAGGAAGCTGTCAAGCAGCTTTTTTCTGTGTTTCTGGGTATTTGCCTGTTTTTTCTCTTGGGTTGGGTTCTTTGGAATCTGGAGCGCGCGAAAAAATTACGCTATATTTTTGCCGTTGCAGGTATTTTGCTTCTATGGATAACATTTTTGTTTGGCAGAGAATTTAATGGCGCAAGGAGCTGGCTCTATTTCGGGAACTTCTCAATTCAGCCATCTGAGCTGGCGAAAATTTCCCTCGTCTTTGCCGGTACGGCAGCTATGGACAGAGGGAAGAATAAATGGGAATTGCTTGCATTTTGCCTGTACGGCATCCTTTGCTGTATCTGCCTTGGCCTATCCAATGACTTTGGTACGGCGCTGGTATTTTTTCTTGTATTCGCTATGTTGGCCATTCTTCGTTCCGGTGTTTTGGGAACGGGCGTGCTTGTAAGCGGCGCGCTTGCGGGTGGCGCAGTGCTGACCTTTGTGCCTCGGGTAAAAGAACGGTTTTCCACGTGGGGGCGTATTTGGGAGGATACAGCAGGCAGAGGCTATCAACAGACAAGGGCGCTTTCCTGTCTTGCTGTGGGTGGACTTCTGGGACTGGGCGCAGCCGACGGAGAGGCAAAAAATATCTTTTCTGCCGCTTCTGATATGGCGACCGCAACCCTTGGAGAGCAGTGGGGTCTATTGGCAGTCATTGCTGCGGTAGTGTCAATTCTGACGTTAGCAGCCTTTGCGGTCCGTTGCGCCAATGTGGCGAGAAACAGCTTTTTTGCCATTGGGGCGCTGGGCGCGGCAATGCTGTTTGCTGTGCAAACGATGCTTAATTTTCTCGGTATGGTGGACATCCTGCCGCTGACCGGTGTGACGTTTCCCTTTGTTTCTAACGGTGGTACAGCAATGATCTGCGCTTGGGGAATACTGGCGTTTTTGGTTGCGGCAGATACCTGTCCGGGTGGAAGTGTTACAGTAAAAGGGGGGATATAAATGGCTGAGTTTCGGAAAAGGAGCTTAGCCGTTTTGCTCCTTTTGGGGATTTTTCTCCTATTATTTACCATTTTTCTTATACAATATGGCTTTTGCGCTTACACTTGGGCGACTTCTCACGGGAGCGCAAAAAGCGTGGATATCATAACCGACCGGGAGGGGGAGCGGCTGCTGACCTTTGCAGAGGTCAAGACCTATTCCTCTGATGCCGGTTTGCGGAAAGCCACCGTCCATTTATTAGGTGATCGGCAGGGGAATGTACCTGCGCCCTTGCTGGCCCACTACGCTGTCAAAGAACGCGCATACAATCTCCTAAACGGCTTTTATTCCTACGGACACTCCCGTACCCAAGCCCGGCTCACCATTTCTGCCGCTTTGCAAAAAGCAGCGCTGCGGGCATTGGGCGATAAAAAAGGCACGGTTGCGGTGATGAACTACCGCACGGGAGAGATACTCTGCGCGGTCTCAAGTCCTGCATTTGACCCGGATAGTGAGGACGAATGGGTGGATACTATGTTCGTCAATCGCTTTTCCCGGGGACTCTATACCCCTGGCTCTATCTACAAGATTGTGACACTCGCGATTGCTTTGGAGGAAATACCGGAAATTGAAAGCAGGATGTTTACCTGTACAGGGGAAGCGCATTTTGGAACGGATAAAGTTACCTGTCCGGTTCGCCACGGTAAGCAGACCCTGCAAGAGGCCTTTGCTAACTCTTGCAACTGCGCATTTGCCGCAGTAGCCACAGAACTTGGAGAGGACAAAATGGCCGCTTATGCAGATAAATTCGGTTTGACAGAAAAAATGACTATCGACGGTATTACCACCGCAGCAGGGCGATATGACGCGGATGTTAGTCTCCCTTGGAGCGGCGCGGGACAGGGAGATACGAAAATCAATCCCGGCAGCTTTCTTGCCTTTGTATCTGCGGTTGCAAGGGGTGGGCAGAAGATAAGTCCTTATTTGGTAGAGTCAATTCGCGAAGGCGGCCAAGCCGTATATCGTGCAGGACTGGCAGAAGGGGAACAAATCCTATCCCCGGAAACTACCGCTGTTTTGCGGAAGTATCTCCGCGGTAACGTCGCAGAAAAATACGGGGACAAATATTTTCCTGGCTTTGTGGCCTGCGCCAAAACCGGCACAGCGGAGGTGGGGGCGGGAAGGCCTAACGCATTGCTTACCGGCTTTGCTCTCGATAGCGCTTATCCCGTTGCTTTTCTCATCATCGTAGAAGACAGCGGCTCCGGTGGCTCCGTTTGTCTCCCTATTGCAGCAAGTATCCTTGACTGTTTGGTCGACAGTTGATGGTTGATAGTTGATAGTTGATAGTTGAGGTAGCACTGTGTGATGAATTTAAGTATGTCTGCATAGCAGACACCATAATTATCAACTCTCAATTATCAATTCTTCCTCATATCCCCCTCGGCTGATGCATAGGCTTTCCCAAGGGGGTGTGTTTTTGTGTGTCGACAAAATCAACTTTTAGGCTTCTGTCTGATAGCTTTTGGACTTGGGGTACTGGTAGGCCTTGGCTTGGAGGGCGGTTTTTTGTGTTGGTGTCTTGGAATCGGTATGATTCTTGCGGGCATTTGCGGTCTTGGAAAAAAGTAATGACATATCCTTGTCCTTGTGTGAATATTCTTTAATAGAAAACCGGATAAGGAGTGAGCCTATTATGGATCTGCAATTTGAAAAAATGCCGCTGCAGCTTATGCAGTGCAGCCTGAGTGAAAGCAAATACTGCGAGGAGACCCGGGAGATTCGCCTTGGGGAGAATGCCCCCGATGCGGCTGCGGTGATTGCTGCTTGGGGGCAGGTGCTGCTTCGCAGTAAGGAATGGCGTGGCGGTGGAATGACTGTTAGCGGCGGTGTTTTGGCTTTTGTGCTTTACAGTGTCCCGGAAACAGGGGAAAAGCATTGTTTGGAGGAATGGATTCCTTTCAAGATAAAATGGGACTTTCCTGACCCCGGTCGGGAAGGGAAGATCTGCGCTTGGGGGAATCTTACCGATTTGGAGGCGCGGTTGATCTCCGACCGAAAGATTATGGTGCGGGCGAATGTCTGCGTTACCGCCCAGGCCTATTGTAAACAGAGCGTTGATCTCCCTCAACCCCGTGAAAGCCTGGAAGATGTGGAACTCCTGACAAATACATACCCGCTGACCCTTATCCGGGAAGCCGGGGAGCATACTTTTGCGGTGGAGGAGGGGCAGTCCCTACCGCCTATGGATGGGTGGATTCGCTACGAGGTAACGCCCCAAATTACCGAAAAGCGGGTGATGGGGGATAAATTGGTGTTCCGGGGCAATGCGAAGCTCCATATGCTGGGAATGCGGGATGGAAAAGTAGAAAGTTGGGACGGGGAGATCCCGTTTTCCCAGTTTGCAGAGTTGGATCAAAACTATGAGGACACCGCAGATGCCTTTATGGTGCCGATGGTTACTTCTATGGAGGTAAACCGGGATGAAGAAGGCAAATGGAAGCTGCAATGCGCCTTGACAGGACAGTATATGGTTACCGACCAGCAGCTTGTAACTGTCCCGGAGGATGGCTACAGTCTCAGCCGGGAAACCAAGCTGCACCGGGAGGAGAAGATGCTTCCCACCGTGCTGCAAATGGGCGGGCATAATGCGTCTATGGAAGTGGCGATTCCCGTAGATGTGATGACGGTGCTGGATACGGCTGTCTATCCCGGTCAGGGAATGATGGATCGGAGTGAGCAGGCCTTTATTCAGCCCGGCTGGTGTCAGATTCTCTATACTGATCCCGAGGGCAATCTCCGGGGCGAGCAGGGACGTTTTGAAAGCAGTGTTCCAATGCCCACAGATGACAGCGTTACGCCCACCCTTTTGTGGGAAGCGGGGGAAGCGCAGGCTGTACCTACAGGCGGGTCTGTGACGGTAAACTGCCAGCTTACCGCCCGGGAAATGACGGTAAACGACTGGGCAGTACCCACCATTTCGGGCATCACCTTGGGAGAGCCAATCGTGAAGGACCCGGACCGTCCCAGCCTGCTGCTTAGAAGATGCGGTACGGGAAGCCTTTGGGACATTGCTAAAAATTGCGGCACCACTGTCTCCGCCATCAAAGCCGCCAACAACATGGTTGACGACTATGCGCCTGACAAAATGCTCATCATACCAATCAGTTGATAACCAAGGGGCGATCGCAGATCGCCCCTGTTTTGCGCTAACCATAGAAAACCAACAAGAATTGCCGCAGGCGGATGCCTGCGGCGTTTGTTATTGGGGAAAGAATAGACGGACTGTCAAGGCGGCGGTGAAGAAGCCGACAAAATCGGCAATCAGAGCGGCGAGGACGGTGTAGCGGGTCTTGCGGATGCCCACCGCGCCGAAATAGACGCTGATGGTGTAGAAGGTAGTCTCGGTAGAGCCAAGCATCACCGCAACTGTTCGCCCGATTTGGGAGTCTACGCCATACTGCGCCATCAGGTCTGCGCCAACCGCCAAGGCAGCGCTGCCGCTGATGGGGCGCACTAACACCAAAAGGGCAGTTTCCGGTGGGATGCCGAAAAAGCGGAATATGGGAGAAAGAAAACGACTGAGAAGCATAAGTGCGCCGGATGCCCGGAGCATTGTCACCGCGGTAAGCAAAATGATAAGTGTGGGAATCAGGGTGATCAGCAACTTTAATCCTTGAGATGCGCCGGTAAGGAGTAAATCGTATGTATTCTCCTTTTTGCGGAGCGACCAAAGGGCGGTAGCAAGCAAAATCAGCGGTACGATGTAATCGGTCATTTGCGCCAAACCTTTCCCAGCAGCAATGCCGCGGTAAGTCCCAATCCGGCAGAACAAAGGCTTGTGATCCACACCGCTGGCAGAATATCAAAGGGTGTGGCGCAGCCAAGAGATGCTCGCAGCGCCCCCACGGTGGAGGGAATGAACTGAATAGAAGCGGTATTGAGGACGATGAGACGGCACAGTTCATCGGAGGCAATGCCGTTTTTGTTTTTTGCCAGTCGCTCTGCGGCAGCGATACCCATCGGGGTCGCCGCATTCCCAAGTCCCAAGAAATTGGCGCAGATATTGGCGCTTAAACTACCTGCGAGGATGGCATCTTCTCGTGAAGAAGGAAAAATACGATGAAGCAGGGGAGAAAGCAGTTTACTCAGTCCCTTGCTGATGCCGGTTTTCTCCATCACATGCCCCACACCAGACCAAAGACACAGCGCCCCGGCAATAGAGATGGCGAGGGTAACACCACTCTGCGCACCTTGAAATACCGCTGACCCCAACGCCGCCCCGCTTCCCGTCAGCAAGGCAGAAAAGACAGAAAGAGCAAAAAAGCCGATTAGAATATAACTCATAATCATACCGATCCCTCCTATAATACTCTACGCAAAAAAGACTTTGCTAAGTACAAAAAAAGCCTTCCCCTTTGGGGAAGGTGGCAGACCGTAAGGGCTGACGGATGAGGTCAAGGTCAACCGCACTCCTCCTCGTTGTCATTGCGAGGAGCGCAGCGACGTGGCAATCTCCTGATACGCACCTTCGTTTAACGCCGTAGGGAATGCATTTATGCATTCCGCGTAAGAAGGCCTATAAAGCAGTCGACAGGAAACACTTGCATTTCCTTTTTCGGTGTGGTATGATTTACCTGCGACACATCTGAATATTTTGCCAAAGTAGGTGCATTTTACTTTTTGTAAAAATGCATCCTCGTTTTTGCACCTGTTTTGGCGTGAAAGATGTGTCGCAGCATTTGGGGCTATGCATTTTTCGGTGCGTGGCGACCGCTACGCACCTTTTTATATGGAGGGATTTTTATGAACAGAAAGAGAAACGGCTTTACCACAGTAGAACTGGTGATCGTCATTGCGGTGATCGCTATTTTAGCCACGGTGCTGATCCCCACATTCAGCGGTCTCGTCGGCAAAGCAAACGACAGCAAAGCCTTACAGGAAGCCAAGAACGCCCACACGGAATATATGATCGAAAACGGCGACACCGCTCCCGAATATATGCTCTACCAATCCGGCGACCGCTTCGTCGCCCTCCATAAAGGTGCTCCTAAGGGCGTGTATGCAACCGATCGAGAAGCCCTGAAAGCAATGCTGGATGACCCTGCTACATCGCTTGTTGACGAATCAGAAACGTATTTCCTTGAAACCACTATTAGTTTAGGTCTCTTTGCGTTAAGGCAAGGTAGTGTAAGAATTACTGCTTCCGATTTGGTGTGGCAGCAGGGTGGTGTAAATGCCGATACAGGCGAATTGAATACTACCTTTAAAAACAACTGGTACGCCGATATCAAGATCCCAAGTGGAGCGGAGAAAGTGCGTTTTTTAACCTTCAAAACTGGTCAAAGATGGGGATCTGCATTTTTTAGCAATAACGGATATATTTCCGGTGTTTGTGACCCCGTCGTGGGATACCAATGGATTACAGAGGACATTCCTGAGAATGCGACAATCTTTCGTTACGGTTATTTGCAGGATTGGAAAACGGAAGCGGATAATGCTGAAATGTTCCGATATGTTGAGTTTATCGGCAGCGAGATTGAGGAAACACAGCAAATTACGGAAAAGCTTGATCGGCCTGCCAACGGAACGCATGCATTTACTGTAAAAGTGAATATTGCCCCCGCCCTTGGAGAAGATGTTATTGTAGAGGCAACCGACTATGGTTATATTATGCTTCCTGAGAACTATACAAGGGATGGCGAGCCCACCCGATTGGTGATTACTTGTCACGGCGCGGGCGCTGAACTGGATACATATAAGTCGTTCGAAACAAAATCTCATAGTCAGACCTATTGGCTGGATATGGGCTATGCCATTATGGATATGTATGCCTGCCCGCCTGCTCTTGGCGATGGGGAAGAACTGCACTACGGAAATCCGACTGTACTGGAGTGCTATGAAAAAGGCTACGAATATGTAATGAAGCGGTTCAATCTGAAGACCGACGGTGTATTTGTGCTGGGCTCTTCTATGGGTGGATTATCCTCCTTCCAAATTGTGCAGAGTGGTAAATTCCCGGTGCTGGCGCAGGTCGCCAACTGTCCTGTCATTGATCTGTATAAACAAGCGTACTGCAATCCTTGGGCGGATGGGACATACCAGCGCGAGAGGATCTCTTCTTATTTTGGGTTTGAGGGTATTAAGCCTGCGTTTACAAATACCAAGCATACGCCCACGCAGGCAGAAATTGATTATTTCCGGCATAACTTTGATAAGGTGATCCCGTATTCTCCAATATTTGCTAATCTATCCTCCGGTGATCCTTCCGTGATTTTCGAAAAACTGCCTTCTAATGCAACCGTTGCGGATGCACAGGAAGCGACATTATATGCACAACTAACAGCTACCCATCCTTGCCCTTTACTGATTATTCATAACAAGGATGATGCAACCGTTTCCTACCGCTATAGCGAATACTTAAAAGGTATGCTTGATCGTGGGGGTGCAAATGTTACGCTGAAACTTTACGATACTGGTGATCATAATGCATGGGATAACGGTCCGCAGGGAGAAATTGCCAACTATAAAGGCAATATGGTACAACATAGCGAGTCCAGAAGATTGGCAATTGAGTTTTTTAGGTCGTACGAAACTGACTGACCGATACAGCAACCCCAGAGAGCATTGCGCTCTCTGGGGTTATCTCTTTATATTATCAAACAAATGACCCCATTTGCGCCTTCGTTGACGACACGGGTCAGACACCTGCGGAATTTGGTGCGGACATCGTACAGCGCAACAACGTGGTGTAGGGCGGGGGCTTGCTCCCGCCGCGGATCATTTCTGCACCAAAACGGCGGGACCAAGGCCCCGCCCTACACGATTTTTCGATGGTGCATTGTAGGGACAGGCGTCCCCGACTGTCCGAAACAAAATCGGCGCTCGATGCGCCGATTTTGTTGTTATATGACCACACAACTTCACAGGTAAGGTGGTTATGATAGTTTCAGCGATAGGTCGTAGACCTCGTTTTTGGGGAGGGAGAGTTCAGAGGCAGTCTGCTTGATGGCGTCCTTTTTGGAAAGACCGCTTTCAATCAGTGCTTGTAACCGCGCGATGATCACATCCTCGGTGATGGCTTCTGCTTCCTTTTCCGGCGCGCCGGCCACAACAAGCACAAATTCGCCTTTGGGCGGTTGCTCTGTGTACTTCTCGATTGCGTCTGCTAAGGTGGTGCGAACCACCTCCTCGTGGAGCTTTGTCAGCTCCCGGCAAAGGCTGATGGGCCGCTCGCCACCGAAGACCTCTGCCATACTTTCAAGTGTTGCCAGAAGCTTATGGGGCGCCTCATAAAAGATCATCGTCCGCTTTTCGTCCTTCAGGGAATCTAAATGCTCCCGTCTGCTCTTTTTGGCGGTGGACAAGAAACCTTCAAAGCAGAACCGTCCGGTGCTCTGTCCGGAAATGCTCAGGGCGGTAATAACCGCGCAAGGGCCGGGAATGGCGCAGACAGTAATGCCTGCCTCTGCGCACTGCCGCACCAGATCCTCGCCGGGGTCGGAGATGGCAGGGGAGCCGGCATCGGATACCAGCGCGCAGGTTTCGCCCGCTAAGATGCGCTCTACAATCATATTGCCTTTTTGCGCCTTGTTATGCTCAAAGTAGCTGACAAGGCTTTTTTTAATGCCCAAGTGGTTCAGTAGCTTAATGCTGACCCGGGTGTCCTCAGCGGCAATGAAATCCGCCATTTCCAGGGTTTCGCGGCAGCGGATGGAAATGTCACCCAAATTGCCGATGGGGGTGGGGACAAGATATAACATACCTGCCATATAGTACCTCCTAAATGTGATAGAGACTGCGGTAATAATCGGTTTTCGTACCGTCGGTTGCGGAAAGACTTTCCTCTTGCCAGATAAGGCCGGGTCTTCCACCCTTACGGAACTGCATCAAAATCAGGGAAACCGGGCCATCTGCCCGATGACGCAGAAGAAGTAGTTTTTTCGCTTCTAACTTATGCTGCGCGCCGCAGGCGCATAGTTCTGCCAGCCGCTCCGGGCGGTGGACGATGAAAAAGTCACCGCCATATTGCAGCGCCCAACCGGCAGCGGCAAACAATTCTGTAAGGGAGCAGCAGTCCTCCCGACGGGCAAGGGGCGCTTTTTGGCTTTGGGGGCCGGAAGAAAAATAGGGAGGATTGGAAACGCAACAAGAAAAACTCCCGGAGGGAAAAATTTCAGGAATGTTTCGTATGTCGCCGCATACACTATTAAGACGGTGGGAGATATTGTTAACAGATGCATTGCGCAGCGCCATCTTATGGGCGCTTTCTGTCAGCTCCAGGCCGCAGACGGTGCAATTCTCATCCAATGCGCAAAGATACAGACCCAATGTGCCACAGCCCGAACCCAAATCCAGTACACGGGCGTTTTTCGGCAGCTTTACAAAATGGGCAAGGGCAACGGAATCGGTACTTAAAGGGAATGCATCCGGGGATAGTTCCAATGTATAGCCGTTGTGCAATTGTTCCATAAGACCTCCATAAAGAGAAAAATCAGCCTGTGCACCATAATCGGCAGCACAGGCTGAATGCAAAGTCGGAGAATCAGCCTTCCTCGATTGCTTCTACGGGGCAGTTGTCAGCGCAAGAACCGCAATCGACACAGATGTCGGGGTTGATTACGTACTTGTCTTCGCCCTCAGCGATAGCCTCTACGGGGCAGTTGTCAGCGCAAGAGCCACAGCTAACGCAAGCGTCAGTAATTTTGTAAGCCATAGTATTCCCTCCAATTTATTTGTGTTATGTTGCGTTTGCCTAAACGCAAGACTATTCTAGCACGGATTTTTGAAAATGCAACCGCTTTTTTAGCCCAATGAATATTTTTTCGCCCATTTGGGAAAAATTTCCCGGGAAAAAGGGGGCGATGGGGGATGCAGTACAGCGCAGATGCGCAGAAAATTCTGCAAATTGCGGCAGAGAAAGCCAGAGGATTGGGACATAGCTACGTGGGAAGCGCCCATTTGCTGCTGGCGCTGGCGCAGTCGGACGGATTTGCCGGACGGATACTTCGCGGCGCTGGGGTGGAAGAAGAGACCCTTTGGTGTATGGCGGTGGTTTTATACGGTCGTGGCACGCCGGGACTTCCGTTGCCCCAAGGGTTCTCTTTGCAAGCACGGCGCGTACTGCGAAATGCAGCCGGGGAGGCAAAGCGGCTTGGACAGCGCCAAATTGGAGGGACTCATATTTTCTTGTCCCTTCTTCGGGAGGAACAGTCTGAGGCACGTGCGCTGCTGATTCTCAGCAGCGTGGATACGGAGTATTTATTTTCCAGAGCGGTGGACAGCCTGTTTCTGGAAAGAGAACCGGATGTGAAACGGAAAAAGGAGGCGGTTACAACGAAGCTACTCGAACAATTCAGTGAGGATTTAATCAGCAAGGTGGCCAATATGGACCCGGTAATCGGCAGAGAGCGGGAACTGGATATGGTGGTAGGAATCCTTAGTCGGAAGAACAAGAATAACCCGGCGCTGATTGGCGAACCGGGCGTGGGAAAAACAGCCATTGCGGAAGGACTTGCCCAGAGAATGGCGGCAGGCAATGTGCCGCCCCAACTGAAAAACAAGCGGCTTATCAGCCTGAATATGGCAAATTTGGTTGCAGGCACAAAATACCGCGGTGAATTTGAGGAACGGCTCCGGGATGTGCTGGCGGAGATTCGACGCAGCGGTGATGTGATCCTTTTTGTAGATGAGATGCATACCATCGTAGGTGCAGGCGCGGCAGAAGGCGCTATCGATGCGGCAAATATCCTGAAGCCCGCCCTCGGTAGGGGAGAACTGCAAATGCTGGGCGCTACCACCCGGGAAGAATACCGGAAATTCATCGAAAAAGACCCGGCGCTGGAACGGCGCTTTCGTCCGGTTTTGGTGGAAGAACCGTCGGAGGAAGCCACAATGTCTATTCTGCGTGCGCTGAAACCGGGCCTTGAGCAGCATCACGGATTAAAGGTGACTGAGGAAGCCCTTACGGAGGCGGTGCGCCTGTCTCAGCGGTATTTGCCGGATCTGTATCTTCCCGATAAGGCGATCGACCTTTTGGATGAGGGCGCGGCCTATGCCCGTATGGAGGAAATGCGAAGCGGTAAAAACGGTATCCGCCGTCGGGAACTGGAACAGGAGCTATATGAAGCGGTGCGGGACAGCCGCTATGAAAAGGCAGCGCAGCTGCGGGATAAGATGCAGCGTCTGGCGGCAAGACCTGCGGAAACGCACCGTCCAAGGGCGGTTGTTGCCGGGGATGTTGCCTGGGCGGTATCAGCCCGCACCGGGATTCCGGTAGGACGGCTGACCGCAGATGAAAAGGAACGGCTTCTGAATTTGGAAGCCATTTTATCAGCCGGCGTAATGGGACAAGACCGGGCGGTAGCGCAGGTGGCGGAAACGGTGCGGCGCGGCCTTTCCGGGCTAAGGGATGGCAGCCGCCCGGTGGCAAGTATGCTCTTTTGCGGTCCGACGGGTGTAGGCAAAACGGAGCTTTGCAGAACACTTGCCAAGGAATTATACGGTAGCAAGGAATCCTTTATTCGACTGGATATGAGCGAATATATGGAAAAACAGTCCGTTGCCCGGCTGATTGGCGCGCCTCCCGGCTATGTAGGCTATGAGGAAGGCGGTAAGCTGACGGAGGCGGTGCGCCGCAGACCTTACTCCTTGGTGTTGTTGGACGAGCTGGAAAAAGCCCACCCGGATGTGGCAGGTATTCTGCTGCAAATTATGGAGGAGGGGGAACTGACTGACTCCACCGGGCGGCGGGTCAGCTTCAAGAATACCATTGTTGTAATGACCTCCAATTTGGGTGGTGAGCAGAAGAGCGACGGTCTTGGCTTCCAGCCGGCAGGGAAGGAAAAACAGACACAGGCGGCGCTTCGTCAGCACTTTACACCGGAATTTTTGGGTCGGCTGGATAGCGTTGTTTGCTTTGACCCTCTTGATATTGCTGCGATGGAGCGTATTGCGGAGAAATGCTTACGGCAATTAGCGGCCCGTGCAGCGGAGAACGGGGTGCAGCTTAGCTTACCGGAGGAACTGCCGTGTGTGCTTTGTAAAGAGACAAAAAACCAGGATGGGGCGAGACAAATACGCCGCTCGGTGCAGGAAAAAGTGGAGGGACCATTGGCGGCCTATTTGCTTCGCTGCGTGAAAAAGCCTGCCAAAGTTTGGGGTAAATTGTCGGATGGAAGTCTCTCTTTTCGCAGTTAAATACAAAAATGGAGAAATACCGGACATTTTATATAGAACAACCGTTCGAAAACCATAAAAAACCGGTAATTTCTCCACTTTTTTTGAAAAAAACTGAAGAAAATGATTGATTTTTTGATTTTGATACGTTATACTGTCGGTAAAGGGAGCAAAATGGTAGTTAAGTGGAGTAAAATGGAGTAGGAGGTGGTCAAAGTGATCGGAAAATATCCTGCAAAGCTGGACGATAAGAACAGATTATTCGTTCCTGCAAAGCTTCGCGCGGAAATGGGCGAGGATTTTTTCGTTACTGTGGGTATCAACTGTGGCCGCAGCTGCCTGACCATTTATACTGCGAAGGACTGGGAGACATTATCGCAGAATTATAATGCGCTTCCTATTTCCCAGCGCGCCGGTGCCACCAGCTTGCTTTTTAGTAATGCGGTAGAATGTGTTCCGGACAAGCAGTTCCGCTTCACCCTGACCCAGAACCTGCTGACTTATGCAGGAATCGGCAGAGACGTAATGATCGTCGGCAGAGCAGGCCAAGCAGAAATTTGGGATGTGGATGCCTTCAATGCCTTTGAAAATGAAAACCTTACGCCCGAGAAGCTGCTGGCTTCTTTGGAGGCAATTGGCTTATGAGTGATTTTTATCATATTTCCGTGCTGCTGCAGGAGTGTATCGACGGCCTCGATATTAAGCCCGACGGTATTTATGTGGACGGTACTTTAGGCGGCGCCGGTCATTCCGGTCAAATTGTCCGTCATTTGGATACGGGACTGCTGGTTGGTATTGATCGTGACCCGGTAGCGCTGAAAGCAGCAGGGGAGCGGCTCTCACCCTTTGCAAACAATGTAAAGCTGGTTCACTCCAACTTCTGTGAAATGGCAGAGGTTCTGGAGAGCCTTGGGATTAACGGTGTGGATGGTATCTTGCTTGATTTGGGCGTATCTTCACCGCAGCTGGATGACAGCGCACGGGGCTTTTCCTATATGGCGGACGCCCCGCTGGATATGCGTATGAACGGAGAGGACAGCCTTTCCGCATACGAGGTTGTCAATACCTGGCCGCAGGAGGAACTAAAGCGAATCCTCTACGACTACGGTGAGGAGCGATACGCGCCCCAAATTGCAGCCGCTATCTGCCGCCGCAGAGAGAATAAACCGATTGCAACAACGCTTGAACTTGTGGATGTGATTCGAAGCGCGATGCCTCCCGCAGCGCTTCGGGAAAAACAGCACCCCGCAAAGCGCAGCTTTCAGGCCATTCGCATTGCAGTCAATGACGAGCTTGGCTCCGTGGAAAAGGCGATGAAGGCGGCTATTCCGCTGCTGAATAAAGGCGGACGGTTGGTAATCATCACTTTCCATTCTTTGGAAGACCGTATCGTTAAGAACGCAATGGTGGAGGCCTCCAAGGGCTGTATTTGCCCGCCCAATTTCCCTGTTTGCGTATGCGGAAAGAAACCGCAGGTAAAACTAATTACTAAGAAACCCATTGTAGCTTCCCCGGAGGAACTGGAGGTAAATCCCCGGTCCCGGAGCGCGAAGCTTCGAATCTGTGAAAAGCTTTGATATTCAGGAAGGAGACGAATCACGTGGCAAATCAGATCGACATCAGATATATAGATTTCAGCACGGAGGGAAATGCTGCCCGTAAGTTCGCGCCTGCGCAAAAGAAAAAGGCGCAGCTTCCGAGTGCAAAGCGGAAGACCCGCCGGGTAGTGACGATTGACCCTCTTGCAATCATAGGTGTAGCTGTTGCGGTCTGTATGATTGTATTTATGGGCATTGGCGTGCTGCGTTTACAGGCAGCGCAAGTAAAAAATATGCAAATGGCCCAGTATGTGGATAGCTTAAGCGAAAAGAATACCGCGCTTCAGGCGGAATTTAGTGAAGTTTGCGATCTTGAGGAAGTTCGGCAGCTGGCGCTGGCGCTGGGGATGATCCCCAAATTGGAAGCTCCCCAAACCGGTATTACGATGTACGTTCCTGAGGAGCCGGTAACATCTGCCAGTCTTTGGGAGCAGATTGGAACATTTTTAGCAGGACTTTTTGCATAAAGACTGCCCCGACCAATAGGATAAAGTAGTATAGATGGGCAGCGAGGTTTACCTTTGCTGCCCATCACAATCGAAAGGTCGGGGTTTTATGAAGAAAAAAAGGGAAAAGAAGGTATACAGTCGGGTTCGGGCAGACAGCGGGCAACACCGCCGTGTTCTGCTGGTGGCAGCCGTGCTGGGCATATTGGCTTTTATTCCGGCAGCGCTGCAGCTATATAACCTGATGATCGTGAATTACGAATATTATTCAGACCTTGCGCTGAGAAATCAGACCCGTACAACCCGGGTGATGGCAGACAGAGGTCTGATTTATGATAGAAATATGAATATCCTTGCTACCTCGGTTGGGGTGGAGAACATCTATTTAGACCCCCATGAGCTGAAGCAGTCCAAAGCCAATTTGGAAGAGATTGGCCGTGTACTCGGCGAGATATTGGAAAAAGATCCGGCCTGGATCGTAGAGCAGGGAAAAGATACGAAGAAGCGATATAAGCAGATCGGCGCGCAGATTGATGAAGAAACGGCGGCTAAAATCCGTCTTTTTATTAATGAAAACAGTATATCCGGCATTCATTTGGAGCCGAGCGCCAAGCGGTACTATCCACAAGGCACATTGGCGGCCCAGGTGCTGGGTTTCACGAATAACTCCGGGCAAGGTTCCGAGGGAATCGAGGCTGCCTACAATAGCTTCCTGGAGGGCGGCAGCAGTAAGGTCATTACCACAAAGGGCAATAACGAGATGGATATGCCTTTTTCCTATGAGAAGTTTGTGGCATCCCAAAAGGGTAACAATGTAATCCTGACCTTGGATGCAACGATTCAGACCATCCTTGAAAAGCAGATGGAAGATGCTATTAACCGATACGATGTGCAAAACGGCGCGTTCGGTATGGTGATGGATGTAAATACCGGGGAAATCCTGGCAATGGCAACCTTGGGCAGCTACGATCCCAACAACTACCAGGAAATCGCAAGTGAAAAGGTAAGGGCATCTCTGGAAATCCTGCGTCAGGCCTATGAGAACAGCCCAGCGGGCAGCGCGGCCTACGAAAACGCAAAGGCGCTTTACAGTACAGCACTGACGGAGGCGCAGCTGAAGCAATGGCGCAACCGCTGTATTTCCGACGGCTATGAGCCTGGTTCTACGTTCAAAGTTCTGACCTTGGCGGCAGCATTGGATTGCGGCGCGGTGGATTTGGAGACCGGTTTCCATTGCGGCGGCGCAGAACAGATTCCCGGCAGAGCCCAGCTGCTCCATTGCTGGCGCTCCACAGGCCACGGTTCGCAAAAAACACCCCAAGCGCTGCAAAATTCCTGTAACCTAGCCTTTGCTCATATTGGCTTGAAATTGGGCGGGGAGCGGTTTTATGAGTATATTCGGAATTTTGGCATATTGGAAAAGACAGGTTTTGACTTAAACGGCGAGAGTAAAGGTGTATTCTTTGATAAGGGAATCATTGTCAATACCGATAAATGGGGAACTGCTTCGCTTACGTCTGCGGCATTCGGGCAGACTTTTAAGCTGACACCTTTGCAGCTTGTCCGCGCCATCGCTGCGGTGGTTAATGGCGGAAATTTATTAGAACCGTATATTGTTTCCGAGGTGCAGGACGGAGACGGAAATGTGGTTTTAAAGCAGGAGCCTACGGTAGTTCGACAGGTGATTAAAGAGGAAACCTCCATTAAAATGCGGGCGCTGCTTCAGTCTGTTGTGACAGAGGGAACAGCAAAAAATGCGCAGGTGGCGGGCTTCGCCATTGGCGGCAAAACCGGCACCAGCGAGAAAATTGATGTGTTTGACGAAAACGGCCAGCGGGTGCAGGATAAAATTGTTTCCTTCGTAGGGGTTGCGCCTATGGACAATCCGCAGTATATTGTACTTGTGGCGCTGGATACACCGTCCCGCTCCACGGGCATTTATATTTCCGGCGGTGTGATGGCAGCTCCTACAGTGGGTGCTGTAATGGCGGATATTTTACCCTATCTTGGGGTAGGACACAGTTATACAGAAAATGACGCTGCAGGCAAGATGGTTGCAGTAGCGGATTATACGGGGCTTACGGTAAAAGAGGTAAATAAGCTGCTGAAAAGCCAAGGATTGACTGCTGTTATGCAAGGCGAGGAAGAGAAGGTTACCGGGCAGATTCCGGCTGCCGGACAGAGCGTACCGGGAGACAGCCAATTGCTTCTTTATTTCGGCGAGAAGGGGCAAACTACCTACACAGAAGTACCGGATTTTGTGGGAATGAACCGAAGTCAGGCACAGGAAGCAGCCGGGAAAGCAGGACTATATATTTTGGTTTCCGGTAATATGAGTTTAGATCCCAATGTTGTAGTGACTGCACAGTCAGAGGCAAAAGGAACAAAAGTTAAGGCCGGTTCTACGATTAAACTTACCTTCACAGATACACAAGCAAGAGACTGAGTATACAAAGGAGATAGAATTATGAAGCTGAGAGAACTGCTGCAAGGCGTACGTGTTTATAAATCCAATGTTGATATGGAAATGGAGATTCGTAATGTTTGTTATGACTCCAGAAAAGTAGGAGAAGGAGACCTCTTTGTTGCAGTGACCGGTTTTGTAACCGATGGCAATCGCTACATCCCGATGGCACTAGAAAAAGGTGCGGTAGCGGTTGTGACGGCTGTAGAGCCTGCGGAGAATATTCCTTATATCTTGGTAGACTCTGACCGACTTGCATTGGCACTTTTAGGAAAAAATTATTATGGAGATCCTGCGGCGGATATGAAGTTGATTGGTGTTACCGGCACCAACGGTAAGACCTCGACTACACTGCTTCTAAAACATGTTTTGGAAAATACCATCGGTGCAAAGGTCGGGCTTATGGGCACCATGGAAAATATGATTGGAGATATACGCACAGAAGCCTCCCGTACTACACCGGAGAGCTTTGATCTGTATGGCTTATTGCGCCAAATGCGGGATGCAGGCTGTACTCACGTTGTAATGGAGGTTTCCTCCCACGCAGTCGCGCTTGACCGCATTGCGGGACTGCACTTTGCCGCCGGCGCATTTACAAACCTGACGGAAGACCATCTGGATTTCCACAAAACGATGGAAAACTACTGCGATGCCAAGGCAGAACTGTTTGCCCGTTGTGACAGCGCAGCAGGAAACTGCGACGATCCCTGGTTCCAAAGGATGTTCGCAAAAGCAGCTTGCCCTGTACTGACGATTTCCGTGAAAAAGGAAGCGGGTCTTTATGCTAAGAATATTTCTTTGCCGGCAGACGGTGTGCGTTTTACAGCTGTATGCGGCAACGAGGAAGCAGAGGTACAGGTTGTCATTCCTGGGCTGTTTACAGTCTATAATGTACTGACGGTATTGGGTATTGCCCATAATTTGGGTATTTCTCTGGAGGCTGCTGCAGAAGCGCTCAGAACTGCTAAGAGCGTAAAGGGTAGGGTGGAGGTCGTTCCCACGCCCGGTAAGGATTACACAATTCTTATCGACTATGCCCACACACCGGACGGCCTGGAGAATGTGCTGACCCTGTTAAAATCCATCTGCAAGGGCAGACTGATAGCAGTCTTTGGCTGTGGCGGTGACCGTGACCCGGTAAAACGGCCCATTATGGGTAAAATCGGTACGGATATGGCGGATATCGCTATTATTACCTCCGATAACCCCCGAACAGAAGAGCCTATGTCCATTATTCGACAAATTGTGGCAGGCGTGAAAAAAAATAATTACGAGATTGTAGAAAATCGCCCCGAAGCCATTAGACTGGCTATGGACATTGCGAAAAAAGATGATATAATTGTACTGGCAGGAAAAGGCCACGAAACATATCAGGAAATTTGCGGCGTAAAACATCACTTGGATGAAAGAGAGATCGTCGCAGCGCATCTGGAGGAAACGAGGAATTAAGATGGGCAGGATCACCTTACAGCAGGCCGCCGAGTGGTGCGGCGGCAAGATCGACCCTAAGTATAAAGATGTCGCCTTTTGGGGCGCCAATAATGATACCCGAAAATTGCAGGAGGGACAGCTTTTTGTTGCACTCCAAGGTGTTCGGGATGGTCACGATTTTATTCCCGCGGCCTTGGAAAAGGGTGCGGCGGCGGTGCTTTGCACCCACGCAGACGGGGATTACCCAGCAATTGTTGTAGAGGATACACGGATTGCGTTGGGAGATATTGCCCGGCATGAGCGCCAGCGGCTTAATATGAAAGTGGTTGCGGTTACAGGTTCTGTGGGTAAAAGCACCACAAAGGAAATGATTGCAACCGTTCTTGAAGGCACATATAAGGTATCAAAGACCCCGGTAAATCATAATAATGACATCGGTATGCCGATGGCTGTTTTGGCAATGCCGGAGGATACAGA
This sequence comes from Faecousia sp., assembly GCA_045654085.1. GTDB lineage: Bacteria > Bacillota > Clostridia > Oscillospirales > Oscillospiraceae > Faecousia. The sequence goes on from JAZOMT010000021.1 coordinate 22,626, forward strand.
GGTGGCCGTTCTGGAAATGGGTATGAATCATTTCCGGGAAATTGCCTATTTGACCGCCATTGGCAAGCCGGATATTGGCGTGATTATTAATATCGGTACGATGCATATTGAGCATCTCGGTTCGAAGGAAGGAATTTTGCAGGCAAAACTGGAGATTCGGGAAGGTATGCCGGAAAATGGCGTATTGATCCTCAACGGTGATGACAGCCTCCTTTGGGGGCAGCGTCTTGTGCAGGATTTCCAAAAGGTGTATTTTGGACTGGACAATCCGGATGCGGCAGTACGGGGAAGCCAGGTCACAGAAAGTGACGGCGTCACCAACTTTGCAGTATGGGCCGGTGAAGAGGCGTTTACGGTTACGCTGCCGCTGGATGGTATACACAATGTTTCCGATGCCCTCGCTGCAATCAGCGTTGGCCTGCAAATGGGCGTTACACCCATTGACATTCAACGCAGACTGGCATCTTTCTCCAATATGGAGGGCAGGCAAAGCATTTACAAAGTTAAGGATTTTACCATAATCAATGACAGCTACAATGCAGGTCCTGAATCAATGGCTGCCGCGCTGAATGTGCTGGGGAGTAAAGAAGGCAGGCGGATTGCTGTCCTTGGCGATATGCTGGAGCTTGGTGTGAATGCCCAGGCGGAACATTATAAGATTGGCAGAATTGCTGCAGAAAAGGCAGATCTGCTGTTTGCTTACGGTCCTACCGGAAAGCGGATGCTTAACGGCGCCGTCACCGGAGGGATGACCGGCAGAGCAAGAGCATTTACTGACAGAGATCGACTGGTACAGGCCCTAAAGCTTGCTGCCCGGCCTGGAGATGTGCTGCTTTTCAAAGGCTCCCGCGGTATGCGTATGGAGCTGATTTTGGAGGCTTTTTTGCAGGACTAAAGAAAAACGGAGGAGATAGGAATGACAAGAGTATTAATCACTGCCCTGATTGGCTTTGTTGCATCAGGTGTTTTGGGATATATCTTACTGCCCCTGCTTCGGGCGCTGAAAACAGGACAGTCTGTCCACGATATCGGACCTACCTGGCATAACACAAAGGTGGGAACGCCTTTGATGGGCGGACTTATGTTTGTCGGCTCCACCATACTGTGTTTGTTGATTAATCTACCGAAAACAGAGGAATATACCGCCTTTTATGTATTGGCAGTGAGTTTTTGCTTTGGTCTTGTTGGCTTTTTGGACGACTTCTGCAAGGTGAAATTTAAGCGGGATTTGGGCCTTACTGCATTTCAGAAGGCAGCGCTCCAGATGGCAGTTTCCGCAATTTACCTGTATGCGCTGTATAAATCCGGTGTTATGACCAGTAATCTCTATATTCCTTTTGTAAATATTTCTGTGTACATCCATCCCATTGTCTATATTTTCTTTGCAATGTTCGTTATGGTTGGCTGCGTTAATGCTGTAAATCTTACTGATGGTGTGGATGGCTTGTGTGGAACGGTGACGATTCCGGTTATGGTATTCTTTGCAGCGGTTGCCGTTGTAACGAAGCGCTGGGATCTGGCAATTTTGCCCGCCTCCTTAGTGGGCGGATTGCTTGCGTACCTTATTTATAACTGGCACCCTGCAAAGGTCTTTATGGGGGACACCGGCTCGCTGTTTTTGGGCGGTGTGGTCTGCGCTTTGGCGTTTGCGCTGGATATGCCGCTTGTGCTCATTTTGGTGGGCTTTGTATATATCGTGGAAACGCTGTCTGATATTATACAGGTACTATATTTTAAGATCACCCACGGAAAACGGATTTTTAAAATGGCGCCTATCCACCACCACTTTGAGATGTGCGGGTGGAAAGAGGTTAAAATCGTGCTTGTGTTCTCTGCTGTGTCTGCGCTGATGTGCGTAGTTGCTTGGTTTAGTATTACCGGTCTTATTGGTTAGCCTGAGCAATATAACCCGAACACGTTTCTGAGCCGCGAAACCACTCCGGTGCGTCGTTATCGCTTTTTGGAGGGCACAAAGCCCACCTGCAAAGCTCAGCCTTGCCCCAGAGCGGCCTCGCTGCCCAGAAATCTACGACCCAAGGCGGATGGATGATTTGTTCAGGCAAAAATTAATGAAGCAGATGGGCTGACGCCCATCAATGAATAAAATGAAGTCTGAGCGAATCAGACGCCACCTTGGGCGGATTCGGTTTGTCTTGCTCAGGCTAAGGAGGATTTATGGCTGCGGAACGTCTTTCGCATGCCAAAGAGAACCGCCGCCGACGCTTGCAGTCGGTGGGAGAAAGCTTTGATATTCCTTTTCTTATCATCCTTTTACTATTGCTTGCAGTAGGCCTTTTGATGCTATACTCTGCAAGTTATGCCCAAAGCGAATATGATACCGGCTATACGGTGTCCACCCGCTACCTACAAAAGCAAGGCGTGTGCGCGGTTATCGGCCTTGTAGCAATGGCGGTATTATATCGGGTGCCGGCTTCATTTTGGCTGAAAATGGCCTGGCCCATTTATGGAGTCAGTATTTTGCTGCTGCTGTCTGTGCTTGTGTTTGGCCAGTCGGTCAACGGCGCAAAGCGGTGGATTAACATTGCGGGACTTCAGTTTCAGCCCTCGGAAATTGCAAAATTTGCAATGATCGTCCTCTTTGCCAAGCTGACAAAGGGCTTTGGGCAGGAAGCAAAAAAATTCCGCTTTGGTGTTTTGGGTTTTGGCGCAGCATTGTTGGGCATTTTGATTCCGTTGGCGTTGGAAAAGCATTTATCTGCCATTATGCTGATGGGAATGGTGGCAGTCGTTATGATGTATGTGGCCGGCACAAATCCCAAATGGCTTTTGGCTGGTGCCGGCGCAGCGGTTGCGTTTTTGGTGGTGTATGTCAGCTTTATGGGATACGCTGGGGACAGAATTACTGCTTGGCTGCATCCGGAGCAAGACCCTGGGGACACAGGCTATCAGATACTGCAATCACTGTATGCCATCGGCTCCGGCGGCCTTTTCGGACTTGGTTTGGGAAAAAGCAGACAGAAATATCTCTATCTGCCTTTTCAGTATAATGATTATATTTTCGCCATTATCTGCGAGGAATTGGGTCTTGTGGGCGCACTGCTCATTATGATATTATTTGCTGCGCTTATTTTGCGGGGCTACTGGATTGCGCTGCGGGCGCCGGATAAGTTTTCTACAGTGCTCGCTGCCGGACTTATTACCTTGATCGCCGTGCAGACAGTGCTGAATTTAGGCGTTGTGTCGAATTTGCTCCCATCTACCGGGATTGCATTGCCGTTCTTTTCCTACGGAGGTACGGCACTGGCGGTGAACTTAGGAGAAATGGGAATTGTACTCGGCGTCTCCCGGTATCGTAACCGGGCAGCCGTACAGGAGGAAAAGTTATGAATGTGATATTTACCTGCGGCGGTACCGGCGGACATATTATGCCGGCTATCTCCGTAGCGAATATATGGAAAGAACGTTATCCGGACAGTAACATACTGTTCATCGGCGCAAAGAACAGTATGGAAGAGGAATTGGTGCCAAAAGCCGGTTACGCCCTCAAGACCATCGATGCATACGGTATGCGCCGGGGCTTTAACTGGAAAGCAATCAAGCGCAATGTCCTCGCAGTACGCTGTGTTATGGTTTCTGTTCCGGCCTGTAAGAAAATTATGCGGGAGTTTTGCCCGGATGTGGTCATCGGTACAGGTGGATATGCCAGTTATCCCGCGCTTCTTGCAGCGCACCAAATGGGCATTCCTACCTGTGTGCACGAGTCCAATGCCGTTCCGGGCCGCACCACCAAGATGGCGGCGCAGTGGGCAGATAAAGTTCTTGTCTGCTTTGAGGAATGCAGAAAGTACTATAAGCATCCGGATAGGGTAGAAGTGGTAGGTATGCCGGTCCGACGGGAGTTTATCTTCTCTGATCGGGAAAAAGCCCGCAAGGAGCTTGAATTGGATGACCGACCGGTTGTGGTATCCGCCTTTGGCAGTCAAGGTGCGAAAGCGATGAATGAGCTGATGGCCCAGCTGTTTCGCTTGGAGCAGGAAGCGGGATTTCCGTTCCAGCATATCCACGCAGTAGGCAGCTACGGTTGGAGTTGGATGCCGGATTTGGTCAAAGAGAAGGGCGTGGATTTATCTAAGAACAAGGATATCCGTATTGTCCAGTATATCTACAATATGCCCACAGTGGTGGCTGCGGCGGATGTATTTATTGGTCGCGCAGGCGCTTCCACCTGCAATGAGATTGCGGCTTCCGGTACGCCTTGTATCCTGATTCCCTCGCCCAATGTGACCAATAACCATCAGGAAATGAATGCCCGGGTTCTTTCCAATAACGGCGGCGCAACGCTGCTGCTGGAAAAGGATTGTACCGCCCAAGGTGTATTTGATGAAATTAAAACCATCATAGACAGCAAAGAGAAAGCATCCGCTATGCGGTCTGCGCTGCTGAAAATCGCCGTTCCCGATTCTGCGGAAAGACTGTGCGATATTATGTACGCGCTGGCAAAACAGAGGAGTAAATAATGGAAAAGAGTACCAACCGAAGACCCAAACACCGTCCGCAGTACACGGGGAACACGCACCGCGAAGAAACGGTCTATACAGAGGCAAAACCGGTCAATATCAGTCGTTTTCTGATCCGTATTGCTACTGTTGTGGCAGTTGTACTGGCGATTGTATTTGGTATGTCCATCTTCTTTAAGGCAGAGAAAATCGAGGTTGCCGGCACAGACAAATATACGGTTAAGCAGGTGCAGGAAGCCTCCGGAATTATGACCGGCACTAACTTGCTTACCCTCAATAAAGGGCAGGTGGCCGGACGGATTTTGGCAAAGCTCCCTTATATTAAGGAAATTCGCATCGGGATTCGTCTGCCGGATACGGTGGTGATTGATGTAACAGAATCTTCTGTTGCATATGCGGCAAAGGATGCAGGCGGCAGTTGGTGGGTTTTAAACTGCGCAGGCAAGGTGATAGAAAAGATCGACGCATCCACCTCCGGAAATTATCCCCGGATTTTGGGTGTACTACTGGATAATCCAACAGTAGGTAAGACGGCAGCGGCCTATGAAAATCCCTCTGATAGCCAGGGAGGAGAAGAAACAACCGTTCCTGTTACTGTCTACAATCGGGAACGCCTAACAACGGCATTGCAGATTGCCCAGGAAATGGAAACAAACGGTGTGCTGGGCGACATTGCCACCATAGATGTAACCGATATGGGGAATATCGAGGTCTGGTATGGCAGGAGATTCCAAATTCTTTTGGGTGAAAGCACCGAAATGCCAAAGAAAGTGTTCTCCGTTGTACAGGCAATCCATCAGCTTGACCAGTATCAGTCCGGTGTGCTCGATGCCAGTTTTACAACCTGGCCGGATCAGGTTTATCACAAGGCATTTGACTAATATTGGAAGAACTATAAAATTTTTCGAAAAAATCGCAGAATTTCTATTGACCGAATGATATTTTCACGATAGAATATAGAAGCAACATTGTAATTTGGGCAGATATGCGTCTGCCAATACATAGGAGGATACGGAAATGGCTGAGACATTTCAGGAACGCGTAGTTAAAATTAAAGTAATCGGTGTCGGCGGCGCCGGCAATAACGTTATCAACCGTATGATCAGTGCGGGCGTTGGCGGTGTGGATTTCGTTGTTATCAACACCGATAAGCAGGACCTTAATAAATCCGTCTGCCCCAATAAGCTGCAAATTGGTGAGAAGCTCACCGGCGGTATGGGCGCAGGCTCCAAGCCCGAGATTGGCAAAATGTCTGCAGAGGAAAGCAGAGCGCAGATTGCAAAGATCGTTGAAGGTGTGGATATGGTGTTTATCACCGCAGGTATGGGCGGCGGTACCGGCACCGGCGCTGCACCTATCGTTGCTGACCTTGCCCGTGAGGCTGGCGCACTGACTGTTGGCATCGTGACCAAGCCCTTTAAGTTTGAGGGTGCGAACCGTATGCGGCAGGCTGATGCCGGTATTGAGGCGCTGAATGGTCGCGTTGACTCTCTGGTTATCATTCCCAACGACCGCCTGAAGTACGTAACCGATCAGAAGATTACCTTTGCCAACGCATTCGGCATTGCTGACGATGTGCTCAAGCAGGCTGTTGCTTCCATCTCTGAGCTGGTTGGCTACTCTGAGCGTGTTATTATCAACCTTGACTTTGCTGACGTCTCTGCTGTTATGAAGGACGCTGGTCGCGCCCATATGGGTGTTGGCGTTGCTTCCGGCCGTGAGAAGGCTGAGCAGGCTGCGCTGGCTGCTGTTGCAAGCCCCTTGCTGGAGACTTCCATCAACGGTGCTACCGGTGTTCTTGTAAACGTCTGCGGTTCCTCTGAAATGACCTTGGACGATGTTGAGACTGCTGCGGGTATTGTGCAGGAAGCTGCAAATCCCGATGCCAACATTATCTTCGGCGCTACCTGCTCCGACGATCTGGAGGACGAGATTCAGGTTACTGTTATTGCTACCGGCTTTGACCACAAGGAAGAACCTCAGCCCAAGAAAACTTTTGTTGCCGGCTTCGGTGAGATGACCGAAATCGATGATGTCTTGGACGTATTCAAAAAGAAATAAATAATGGGCATCCCGGGCAGTGCCCGGGATGTTTTTTGCGAGGGATGTTATGGATGCCTATGGCGCTTTGGCGGAAAGCTATGACCGCCTGACAAATGATGTAGACTATGCGCGCGTAGTTGCTTTTTATCAGGAAATTCTAAATAGGGAAGGACTGCAGCCCAGAACGGTTGTGGACCTTGCCTGTGGAACGGGTTCTGTTTCTGTGCTGCTGGCCCAGCAGGGGCTTTCTGTGATTGGCGTTGACATCTCGGAAGATATGCTGGCGGTTGCATCCAGTAAGGCGGCAGAAATGGAGAATGCACCGCTTTTTGTCTGCCAGGATTTGACGCAGTTAAGGTTACCCCGGGGCGTGGATTTGGCGGTCTGCGCGCTGGACAGCTTGGATTATATTACTGACCCTGCGGACTGCGAAAAAGCAATTTCCCGTATTTATAAGGCGTTAAACCCCGGAGGATGCTTCATATTCGATGTAAATACCCCTGAAAAACTGCGGGCGATGGACGGACAGACCTTTTTGGATGAAGACGATGATGTGTACTGTGTATGGCGGGGAGAGTTTGACGAAGAGACCAACATCTGCACCTACGGAATGGATATTTTTCAGCGTAGGGGACAGTTGTGGGAACGCAGCGGAGAAATTCATCAGGAATATGCCTATTCGCAGGAACAATTGACAGCATTTCTGAAAACGGCTGGCTTTACGGATATTGAAGTGTTCGGTGATGGCCGTATGGAAACACCTGCAGCAGGCGAACAGCGGATCTACTTTAAAGCGAGAAAGGGAAAAGTGAAATGCAGGACTATTTAGTACGGGGAATGACCCTCGATGGATTTGTAAAGGCGGTTGCAATCCGTTCCACACAGACGGTGCGCCGCGGCGCAGAAATACAGAAAACAACACCTAACGCAACAGCCGCCTTTGGTCGCGCTTTAACGGCTGCTTCTATGATGGGCAATATGCAGAAGGTGGAAAATGGGTCTATGACCTTGCAAATTAAAGGCGGTGGCCCTATTGGTTCCATCGTTTGTGTTTCTGACCCCATGGGCAATGTCCGCGGCTATGTAACCCAGCCCAATGTGGAACTGGTAGAAAAGTATCCCGGCAAGCTGGATGTGGGCGCCACAGTGGGCACAGACGGCACGTTAACTGTTATCCGCGACTTGCAGATGAAGGAGCCGTATGTAGGCTCTGTGCCCCTTGTATCCGGCGAGATTGGGGACGATGTGACCCGCTACTTTGCCCAAAGTGAACAAACGCCTACCGCTTGTGCCCTTGGCGTACTTGTGGACAGAGATCAGTCTGTCAAGGTTGCCGGAGGCTATCTGATACAGCTTCTACCAGGTGCGCCTGATGAGACAATTGATATTGTGGAGCGGGGGATTCAGAAGGCCGGCGCAGTAACGGCTATGCTGGAGCTGGGAATGACGCCTGAGGATATCCTTGGCGTTGTACTCGGCGATTTGGGCGTTGCATTTATGGAGACAACACCAATTGAATACCGCTGTTATTGCTCCCGCGAACGGGTGACGGCTGCACTTATCAGCTTAGGCAAAAAAGAGCTGACGGAAATTATGGAAGAGGGAAGAACCTTTCCGGTTGAGTGTCAATTTTGCGATACAGTTTATAACTTTACGCCTGAAGACGTTAGAGGTATCCTCAAAAGTCTCTAAAACAGGGGAAATAGCCCGGAAAAAGCCCCTTTTTCCGGGCTAAAAATTTCCTGAAAAAAATGCAAAAAAAGCCTTGACAAAAGGGGTATGTCTGTGTATAATGATACCCGTCGCTGAGATGTTCTCGGCGAGCCTGGTAGGGGAGCATAGCTCAGCTGGGAGAGCACATGCCTTACAAGCATGGGGTCACAGGTTCGAGCCCTGTTGTTCCCACCACTATCTGGCCCGGTGGTGCAGTCGGTTAGCACGCCAGCCTGTCACGCTGGAGGTCGACGGTTCGAGTCCGTTCCGGGTCGCCATTTACAATTTAATTGAGATGAGCAATCATCTCAATATGCCTCTGTAGCTCAGTTGGTAGAGCAGTGGATTGAAAATCCACGTGTCGTTGGTTCGACTCCGACCGGAGGCACCATATGCGGGTGTAGCTCATCCGGTAGAGCGCCACCTTGCCAAGGTGGAGGTAGCGAGTTCGAGCCTCGTCACCCGCTCCAAAATGGCAATTAAGGAACGCGACAGCGTTCCTTAATTTCAATCAAATATGGTGACGTGGCCAAGCGGTAAGGCAAAGGTCTGCAAAACCTTCATTCCCCGGTTCAAATCCGGGCGTCACCTCCAGATGAACCGGCAGCTCATTGAGCTGCCGTTTTTCTGTCTTCCGGTGTTCTGTGATGTTGTCACGGAACACCGGTTTTCTTTGTGGTATGATCGGGCCAT
>JAZOMT010000022.1:0-50072 GCA_045654085.1 Faecousia sp.
GAGACTCTGTCCTTCTACGAGTTCCCCGGCGACGACATCCCTGTTATCCAGGGTTCCGCTTTGAACGCTCTGATCTCCGAGTCCACCGATGTAAACGCTCCTGAGTACGCTTGCATCAAGGCTCTGATGGACGCTGTTGACGAGTATATCCCCACTCCCGACCGTAAGGCTGATATGCCCTTCCTGATGCCCGTTGCGGACGTCTTCACCATCTCCGGCCGTGGTACTGTTGCTACCGGTCGTGTTGAGCGTGGCGTTATCAACAAGGACGACAAGGTTGAGATCGTTGGTCTGCGCGAAGAGAAGATGGACACCACCGTTACCGATATCGAAATGTTCCACAAGCTGCTGGACTACGCTGAAGCTGGCGACAACATCGGCGCTCTGCTCCGTGGCGTTGACAAGAAGGACATCGAGCGCGGCCAGGTTCTGTGCAAGCCCGGTTCCATCAAGCCTCTGACCAAGTTCGCTGGCCAGGTTTACGTTCTGTCCAAGGAAGAAGGCGGCCGTCATACTCCCTTCTTCAACAACTACCGTCCTCAGTTCTATTTCCGTACTACCGACGTTACTGGCATCATCAACCTGCCCGAGGGCGTTGAGATGTGCATGCCCGGCGATAACGTTGTTATGAACGTTGAGCTGATCACCCCCATCGCTATCGAGAAGGGCCTGCGTTTCGCTATCCGCGAAGGCGGCCGTACCGTTGGTTCCGGTGTTGTCACCGAGATCTACGAGTAATTCATAGTTAACGCGAATTCCCCGACCATTCGGTCGGGGAATTTTTGTTTGCAAAAAGTTTATAATTTGCTATTGGCAAGGGTGTATCTCTCTGTTATAATGTAAGAAGATAATAGGATGGTGATAAATTTTGAAGGAACTTTGGGCAAAAATTAAGGAGGCGTTGATTTCGGCGTTGCCGATCACTGCCATTGTGTATATCTTGGCACTCACGCCCTTGTTTGAATTTACTACTGCTGAATTGATAACATTTACTGTGGGCGCAGTACTGCTGATTTTGGGTATTGGTCTTTTCAATCTTGGTGCGGATATTGCTATGACACCCATCGGCACTCACGTAGGCTCCGGTCTTGCTAAGCAAAGAAAATTAGGACTCTTGCTTGCGGTCTGCTTTGTGCTTGGTATGCTGATTACGGTTGCGGAGCCGGATTTGCAGGTACTTGCTAAGCAGGTTAGCGCGGTTATGAACGGAACACTGCTTATTTATGCTGTAGGTATCGGCGTAGGCGCTTTTTTGGTTGTTTCCATACTGAAAATCGTATTTAAGAGATCCCTTTCCCAAATTCTTATGCTGTTTTATATGCTGCTGTTTGCCCTGGCGCTGATTATGGCAGTCAGTGGAAAGCTGAATTTACTACCGATGGCGTTCGATTCCGGCGGCGTAACGACAGGTCCCATTACGGTACCTTTTATTATGGCGCTTGGCGTGGGTGTTGCTGGTGTCCTTGGCGACAGAAAGAGCAAGGACAGCAGCTTCGGCTTGGTGGCGCTTTGCAGTGTGGGTCCAATTCTGGCGGTTTTGCTCCTAGGCATTTTCTCCGGAAGCAATCTTAGCTATCAAGTGCCGGATTATACAGTCAGTAACGATATTGTTGGTTCTTTTATGCATACCTTTGCACATACGGCAAAGGAGGTTGCTATTGCCCTTGGACTGATTGTTGTATTTTTCCTGATCTGCCAAGTTGCGTTTTTACATTTGCCCAAGCGCCGTCTGCTGAAAATTGCGCTTGGTGTGGTCTTTACCTATATTGGACTTGTGATTTTTCTTACCGGTGTTAATGTAGGATTTATGCCCATTGGTTATAAGTTAGGATATAGCCTTGCCAGTGGAAATAAGTGGATACTTACCGGAATTGGTCTTATAATGGGTGTTTTGGTGGTGCTGGCAGAGCCTGCTATCCACGTCCTTAATCAGCAGGTTGAGGAAGTAACCGGCGGACTTGTGACGCGCAAGGCAATGATTACCGGTCTTTGCATTGGTGTCGGTGCGTCTATCACTTTATCAGTAATTCGTGTTATTTACGATTTTTCCTTGGTGTATTATATTATACCCGGTTACTTTATTTCCTTGGCGCTGAGTCTTTTTGTGCCGCCTATGTATACAGCGATCGCTTTTGACTCCGGCGGTGTTGCCAGTGGCCCTATGACGTCCGGGTTTATTCTGCCTTTTATTACCGGTGTTTGCGTATGCTTGCAGGGAGAAGCTGCTGTACTGCGGGATGCTTTTGGTGTAGTCGCATTGGTGGCTATGACACCGCTGATTACCATTCAGCTTCTTGGCTTCCGTTCCATTGTGGATCGCAAAATGCGTGAACGCAGAGCGATGAAGAAAATCCTGGATGCTGATGATCAGCAGATTATTCACTTTATGTAAGGAGAGGCAAAATGTCGAATACATTCAATGGTTCTGATATTAAAAAACTGAAGCTCCTCTTTACGGTAGTGGACCGCAACAAGGGTGAGTTTTATCTGGATGTGATTAGTCAGTACGAAGTCAATTGCCAAATGGTGATACCCGGCTCCGGCACGGCAACATCTGACCTTATTGATATGCTGGGACTTAACAAGCACAAAGCGGTCATTATCAGCGTTGTACGCGAAGATATGGTGCCTATGGTGCTGTCTGCTCTGGAGGAGCGGTTCCAAACTATCAAAAACGGAAAGGGAATTGCCTTTACTGTACCGCTGTGCAGCGTTATCGGTGTAAATCTATACCAATTTTTGAGTAATAACCGCGTGGGGAGGGAATAAGATGAAGACAAATAAACACGAAGTGATCTTTGCGATCGTTAATTCCGGCTTTGCCGAGGATGTGATGGATGTAGCTCGGGAGCAGGGCGTCCGGGGCGGCACCATTCTGAGTGCCCACGGTGTCACCCGGGAAGACGCGGCTGCGTTTTTTGGTATCAATCTCCACCCGGAAAAGGAAATTCTTATGATGGTAGTTGAAAAAGAGATTCGGGATAATGTCCTCAATGCCATTTATAAGGAAATGGGTATGGCTAAGGCTGCCCAAGGCATTGCATTTTCTCTTCCTGTGTCCGACGTTGCCGGACTTGTACAGTTGGAGGAAAATAGATAATAACAAAAGCACCGCTCATAAGAGCGGTGCTTTTTACACAACACAAGTCTATAAGCCGGGTTCTGTCTTGACAGCCATCTATCTAGCCCCGCAATTGCTCGCGGGATCAAGCCACCTCTTGGGGACGGCCGGGCAAGCCTATTGTCCCACACACGGTGTTGCTCCGGATAGAGTTTACATCGTAAAACCTATGTCTCCATAGGCCGGGTGGGCTCTTACCCCACCTTTTCACCCTTACCTCGTTAATTTTTACAAACTGACGAGGCGGTATATCTCTGTTGCACTTGTCCTGGGGTCACCCCCGGCGGGCATTACCCGTTATCCTTGCCCTGTGGAGCCCGGACTTTCCTCATCTGGAGGCTTTCGCCTTCCATCCGCGGCTGTCCAACCTGGTTGCTTAGCTATTTTACAGCAATGTACGGTTATTGTCAAACTTTTCTTGCAAAATGCTGTAATTGCGGCTATACTATAAGAAAAACATATTTTGGAGGGCCATATGTCCAACAAATTTGAAGCTTATTTTTCTTCTCTTTCCGGGAAGCGTATTACTGTTATTGGTTTAGGTGTCAGTAATCGGCCGCTGGTGCGCTTGCTGCTTGACAGCGGATGTATTGTCACCGGCTGCGACAAAACACCCAGAGACAAATTAGACGGGGAAGTTTTGAAACTGGAACGGCTTGGCTGCATACTCAAAACCGGTGCGGATTATTTGGAGAATATTTCAGCAGACCTTGTATTCCGTACGCCCGGTATGCACCCGAATCATCCCGCCCTTTGCGCGCTGCGGGCGCAAGGCGTGAAAATTACCAGCGAGATGGATGTGTTCTTTGCATTATGTCCTTGCAAGAAAATTGCGGTAACCGGTTCTGACGGCAAAACCACAACTACCACATTAATCTCTGAACTTCTTAAGGCGGCAGGGAAGAAGGTGTGGCTTGGTGGCAATATCGGCACACCATTGCTTCCGCTGTGCGGACAGATGCAAGAGGATGATATTGCGGTGGTAGAGCTTAGTTCGTTCCAGCTTATGGATATGACCCATAGCCCGGATGTTGCCGTTATCACCAATATTGCGCCTAACCACCTGGACGTTCACAAGGATATGGACGAGTATGTGGAGGCGAAAAAAGCGGTATTTCGTTTCCAAAAGGAAACAGACCGGCTTGTGGTAAATGCGGATAATGAGATCACAGCTAAGCTTAGAAGCAGTGGTACGACCCGGACGTTCTCTCGGCTTGCCCAGGGGGATGTATGCCTTAAAGATGGCGTAATCACCCGTGATGGTCAGCCTGTTCTTCCTGTGAAGGATATTTTGATCCCGGGTGTTCACAATATTGAAAATTATATGGCGGCAATTTTGGCTATTGAGGGCCTTGTGGAGGATAATGATATTCTTCAGGTGGCAAGAAGCTTTGGTGGTGTTGAACATCGGATCGAGCTGGTGCGGATCAAGGACGGTGTCCGCTACTACAATGATTCTATTGCATCCTCTCCCAGCCGCACCATTGCAGGCTTGCGCAGTTTTCCGGAAAAGGTAATCCTCATTGCCGGTGGCTACGATAAGAAGATTCCCTACGATGTGCTGGGTCCCGAGATTTGCAAGCACGTAAAGAAGCTGTTCCTTGGAGGCGCAACCGGTCCGAAGATTCGCGCTGCGGTGGAGGCCTGTTCGGAGGAAAAACCGGAAATCGTAGAGTGCGAAAACTTTGAAACGGCTGTTCGCGCAGCGGCGGCCGCAGCTGCAGAGGGAGATGTGGTGCTGATGAGTCCTGCATCAGCGGCATTTGATCAGTTCAAGAACTTTGCCGTTCGCGGCGCATTCTTCAAGAAGATCATTAAGGAGCTTTGATATGTCGATTTCCCGATATACGAGGGCAGTACGGCGCATTTTGCCGCTTGATTACTGCGGCGCAGTCATCGTTGCCGCAGGAAACGCAACCAGAATGGGCGGTATTGATAAAACGATGGCGCTACTCGGCGGTGAGCCGGTGATTGTTCACGCAGTCCGTGCATTTCAAGACTGCGAAGCAATTAAAGAGATTGTGATTGTGACCCGCAGCGACCTGTTAATGGCGGTATCGGATCTTTGCCACAAGTTTTCCAAGGTTACAGCGGTAGTAGTGGGCGGTGACAACCGCGTGGAGTCTGTCCAAAATGGCTTGAACGCTCTTTCTTCCAAGGTGCGGCTTGCTGCTATCCACGATGGCGCCCGGCCTCTTGTATCCTATGAAGTTATTGATAGGACGGTACGGGCTGCCCACAGCTACGGCGCTGCTGCGCCGGGAATTCCGGTCAAGGATACCATAAAGGTCGTCAGCGGCGGCTTGGTGTCGTCTACGCCGGCGAGAAAGACCTTGCAGGCTGTACAGACGCCCCAGGTTTTTGACTTTGACATTCTGCGTGGCGCGCTGAAAAAGGTGATAAAGGACGGCGCGGAGATTACAGACGACTGTTCCGCTGTGGAACGGATGAAAATGCGGGTTCGTATGGTGGAAGGGGAGGAACGGAATATTAAGATCACCACACCTACGGACTTAAAAATTGCGGAAATACTTTTGGAGGAGAAGAAATGAGGATCGGACACGGCTATGATGTACACCGTCTTGCGGAAGGGCGGGATTTGATACTTGGCGGTGTAAAGATTAATCATCCGGTTGGCCTTTTGGGTCATTCCGATGCAGATGTGCTCCTCCACGCGGTAATGGACGCGCTTTTGGGCGCAGCTGCGCTGCGGGATATCGGTTACCATTTCCCGGACACAGACCCTGCCTATAAAGACGCAGATTCCCGGGAATTGCTGCGAGCCGTTGGAAATAAAATTGCGGATGCCGGCTATCGGGTGGGGAATATCGATGTTACGATGATTGCCCAAAGGCCCAAACTGAAGGATTATATCCCAACAATGCTCGAAAATATTGCCGCTGATCTGCATATCTCCGTAAATCAAGTGAATATCAAGGCAACGACAGAGGAGAAGCTGGGCTTTACCGGAGATGGCTCCGGAATGGCCTGCCACTGTGTTTGTCTTTTGGAAGAAATAATATAACCACCAAACCCTCCCGGGCATAGAATGTTCGGGAGGGTTTCTATATGAGATACTGTTTTATTACAATTAAATCATTGACAGCCGCGCAGCGGGCGGAAAGTGTACTCAAAAGAGCAGGAATACGCTGTAGCCTGCAAAGGTCACCCAGGTGGATGGAAGAACAAGGTTGCGGCAATGGGTTAAGAGTGGATTGTGAGGATTTGTCCAGAGCGCTGACAACACTCCGTGGGAATCACGTTTCCTATAATCGTGCGTACCTTCGGCAAGAGGATGGGATTATGGAGGAGTTGGCGCTATGATCTACTTGGATGATGGCGCAACATCCTTTTATAAGCCTGCCTCAGTAGAAAATGCGATGATTCGCGCGTTACGAACCTGCGCCAATCCCGGTCGCGGCGGGTATCCTGCTGCGGACCGGGCGGCCAGGACTGTTTTCGATTGCCGTTGTTTAGCCGGGGAAATGTTTGACTGTTCGCCGGAACAGGTGGTATTTACAAAGAACTGTACGGAAGCACTAAATATGGCGATCCGTACCCTTGTACAGCCGGGAGATCGGGTGGTTATCTCCGGATTTGAGCATAATGCAGTCACACGTCCGCTATACGCATTAGGCGCAAGAATATCTATTGCGGGCCGGAAGCTGTTTGATCAGGAGGATACGCTGTCCGCCTTTGAAAATGCGATAAAAACCGGTGCAGATGCAGCGGTCTTTACCCATTGCTCCAATGTTTTCGGGTATATTTTGCCGGTGTATGAGATGGCAAAAATATGTAAAAAATACAATGTGCCATTCATTATTGATGCGGCGCAATCTGCAGGGAAATTGCCGGTTTCCCTGAAGAAATCAGGGGCGGACTTCATCGCGATGCCGGGCCATAAGGGACTGCTTGGACCACAGGGAACTGGCATTCTCCTTTGCGGAGGTCTGCCCAAGCCTATTCTTTGCGGTGGCACAGGCAGCCTCTCTGCGTTGCAGGAAATGCCGGATTTTCTGCCGGATAGGGGAGAGGCCGGGACATTGAATGTTCCCGGCATTGCCGGACTGGGGGCAGGAATGCGCTATATTATGATGCGTGGTATGGACAATATTGCCAGGGGCGAGCAAAATGCCGCCAAGGAAATTGTTGCTGTTTTGCGAAGAAAAGGCATACCCCATTTTGCCGGTGACAACCAAATTGGTACAATTTCCTTTGTTTCCAGGTGTGACTGTGAAGATGCGGCAAAGCTTTTGTCGAAACAGGGAATTGCTGTACGTGCAGGACTTCATTGCGCGCCGATCGCCCACGAGAGCGCCGGAACGTTGGACACCGGGACGGTACGTCTTAGTTTTGGGATTGGTGTGACTGCAAATAGACTTCGGGACGTAAAAAATATCTTGGAAAAAGTGGCTGATAAGCTGTAAAAAGTGTCTTTACCTCTTGCTATTATTTCGATTGTCCGTTATAATAAATAGGATAATAGGTTGTTATACGCATTTTTCGAGGTGTGTTGGAAATAGTAGGAAAAGAGGTATGGGAATATGAGTGTAATTCAAATGATTATAGAACAATTTGCAAGGATGCATTGGACGGATTATCTGGATATTATCGTCGTTGCATACCTGTTTTACGCCCTGTTTCCGCTGCTGCGTTCCAGCGGCTCTTTGCGGATCGTAGTTGCCATTGCCGGTATCCTTGCAGTTACCTGGCTTACTGAACTACTCAATATGCACGCGCTGAACTTTATTCTGACGGAGTTTCTTGCGGTTGGTCTGATTGCTGTGATTGTGCTGTTCCAGCCGGAAATCCGCCGGATGCTCGACCAACTTGGCAGCGTGCGGCTAAAACGTCTCTTGGGCGGAGAAAAACCAGAGCAGGAGATGTTTTCTGTAATCTCCCAGACAGTATCTGCCTGCGAAAGTATGAGCCGCGAGCGTGTAGGCGCCCTGATCGTGTTTGAGCGGGATATTCGGCTGGATGAGTATTTCAAAACCGGTACTATCATCGATGGAAAGCTGTCAGATCCTATGATCCGCAATTTGTTTTTCCCAAAGGCTACGCTGCACGACGGCGCCATTATTGTCCGCAAGGGCAGAATTGCAGCCGCCTCCTGTGTGCTGCCGCTGTCCAACAGTTCCCGCATCAGTTCAGATCTTGGCACACGTCACAGAGCAGGCGTAGGCATCAGTGAGATTACAGACGCGGTGGTTGTGATTGTATCTGAGGAGACCGGCGCGATTTCTGTTGCTGTCGGCGGTGTGCTCAAGCGCTATCTTGCGCCCCAAACCCTGGAAAAGCTCCTGCGTCATGAGCTGTGCCACGTAGGAGCCACCAAGGAGGACGACCGGAAGCTGAAGCTGCGGCAGAAGCTCCAGAATAAGGAGGGCAGACACAATGAAAAGTAAAATTTTAACATTCTGCCTGTCTGTTCTTCTGGCACTCGGCATCTGGATTTATGTGATTACCGTTGTCAGTCCCGAATCTACTGAGACTTTCCAGAATGTTCCGGTGCAGATGCAGAATATTGCGCTTTTGGAAGAGCGTGGGTTTGTTATTACAGATATAAGCAATACCAATATTTCTCTTGATCTCTTTGGCAAACGCACGGATCTTATACAAATCAACAGCGGTAATATCCGCGTGATTGCAGATGTTTCCAGTATCAGCGAACCGGGTGTCCACGAAATATATTATACTGTCTCGTTTCCTGGCTCTGTTGCCGGCGGCGCCATAGAAACAAAGACCCGTTACCCGGATACCATTCGGGTAACCGTTGAGAAGAAAATCAGTAAAAAGCTGGACGTTATGGTAGAGTACACCGGCGCTGTACCTTCCGGATATATGACCGATGAGGCCAACATTCAGCTTAGTACAAGATCTGTTACGGTATCCGGCTCCAAGGCGCTTATGGACAAGGTGACCGGCGCTAAAATTTTGGTTGATCTCACAAATCAAACGGAGCGCATCTCGGAGACATATCCTGTCATTTTACTGACCGCGGACGGAAGTGAGATTCATGATGAGGGTATTATTACCGACGTATCCAATATCCACGTATTGCTGCAAATATGGCAGCTGAAGCAGGTCAATGTGACTTATGATGTAATCTATGGCGGCGGCGCCAATGCCGATAATACTACCATTACGACCAATGTGCAGTCAATCCTGATTTCGGGACATAAAAATGTTCTGCAGGACATTTCCAGTATCAGTTTGGGAACAATTGACCTTACGATGTACGAAAAAAGCTGTGAGGTACCTCTTGCGGTTACGCTTCCGGCCGGTGTCAGTAACGAATCGGGCATACACGAGATTGTTCTCACTATAACTTTTAATGGTTTGGAGACGAAGACATTTTCTGTTAGTAATTTCAGAGCAGTAAATGTGCCTGCCGGTATGAAGGTGGAGTTCCAAAGCAGTCCGTTGTCTGTTACAATTCGCGGTACCAAGCAGGATTTGTCTGCGATCAGGTCAGATAATATTATTGTACAGGTAGATTTTAGCGCCACCGGTGAGGGCGCTTCCAAAATGCCTGCAAAGGTCCTTATTGTCACAAATGGAATTAACAATGCAGGAGCGATCAAGAGCTACGAACTGATTGCGAATATGCAGCGGAAGTAATGAGGGGGAAGAGAATTGATTAAAAGTATGACCGGCTACGGCCGCGCAGTAGAGACAATTAACAATCGGGAATTTACCGTGGAAATATCCTCGGTAAATAACCGTTACTTAGACTGCACAGTAAGACTTCCCAGAATGCTTTCTTTTGCAGAAGAAGCGGTAAAGCAGACCGTAAAGCAGTATGTGTCCCGCGGTAAGGTGGAGGTTCACATTTCCGTGCGGAGTGAGGCGGCAGAGGATACGAAGCTGACACTCAATACGCCTGTTGTGGAGGGATACCTAAATGCAATGCGCCAAATGGTGGATGCCTACGGTGTGAAGGACGATATCAGCGTGTCTACACTTTCCCGGCTGCCTGAGGTCTTCATTATGGAAAAGGCCAAGACGGATGAGGAGGAGCTGCAGGCAGACCTGATGGGCGTTTTGAACCACGCGCTGGACAACTACAATGCAATGCGTACCGCTGAGGGCGCTGCCCTTGACAAGGATCTTCGCAGCCGTGGAAATACAATTTTGGCGTTTGTATCCAAGGTAGAAGCGGGCAATGCGCAAACTGTGCAGGATTACCGCGCGCGTCTGGAAGCCAAAGTCCGTGAGATGCTGGCTGACAAGAATATGGATGAAGGCCGTATCCTGACAGAGGTTGCCATCTTCGCGGACAAGGTTGCAGTGGATGAAGAAACTGTGCGTCTGCGCAGTCACCTGCAGCAGATGAATACGATGCTGGATGCCGGCGGCGCAATGGGTCGGAAACTGGACTTCCTTCTGCAGGAAATGAACCGGGAAGCCAATACCATCGGCTCTAAATGCACGGATGTGGCATTGGCGCGAATAGTTGTGGACATAAAGGCTGAACTGGAGAAGATCCGGGAGCAGACCCAGAACATCGAATAAGAGGGTAGTATGAAGCTCATTAATATTGGTTTTGGCAGTATGGTTGCTGCCGGGCGCGTACTGGCAGTTCTGGACCCGGATTCAGCGCCTATCAAACGTATTATTCAGGAAGCAAAGGAGCGGGCGATGCTTGTGGATGCTTCCTATGGCAGAAAGACAAAAGCGGTTATTATTATGGACACAGATCACGTGATCTTGTCTGCTGTGGCACCGGATTCCATCAGCGCCCGTTTGGCAGACAAACCCGAACAGGAGGAAATGTAAATGGGAAGACTGTTTGTGATTTCCGGCGCTTCCGGTGTTGGCAAAAGTACAGTGCTGAAAAAGGTTTTTTCTGAGAGAAAGGATCTGCAGTTTTCTGTGTCTGCCACAACCCGAACCCCGCGGCCTGGCGAGGAGGAAGGGGTCCACTATTTCTTTGTAAGCAAGGATACTTTTGAAAGGATGCTTGCCGAGGATGCTTTCGTGGAGTACAGCGCTCACGCGGCCAATTATTACGGTACACCGAAAGCGCAGTTGGAAGAAAAACTCCAAAGAGGCGATGTGATTTTAGACATTGAGCCAAATGGCGCTTTCCAGGTACAGAGGGTCAGAGAGGACGCTATTTTGATCTTCATTATGCCGCCCTCTATGGAGGAACTGTCCCGGCGGCTCAATGGCCGCGGCGATACCCCTCCCGAGCAAATTGAGATTCGAATGAAGCGGGCAGACTGGGAAATCAGCCAAAGCCCCCGCTATCATCACATTGTTATTAACGATCAGGTGGATGCCTGCGCGCAGAAGATTTTGGAAATTATCGCCAATACGGCGGACTGAAAATAGGAGGAATTGAAAATGCTTTACCCCCCCGTAGCAGATTTGTTGAAAAATGTTGAGAGCCGTTACTTACTGGTAAATGTAGTTGCCCAGCGGGCAAGACAGATTGCCGCAGAGGCGGACGAACGGCAGGAGGAGCTGCCGGAGAAGCCTGTGACCATGGCCATCTATGAAGTAGCTGAGGGCCGTTTGACCGCAGAACTGAAGGACGAATATAAATAATTTTAGGTAAGGAGAGGGTATTATGATTGCAAAAATTGCTGTATCTGCGGCTAATTTTGCTATTGATAAGCCCTATTCTTACTTTATACCCGATGTGATGGAACTTTCTCCCGGTATGCGGGTGATTGTACCTTTCGGCAGAGGCAACCACCATACCGAGGGCGTTGTACTCTCTGTGGAAGAGGGCGCGCAGACGGGATTAAAAGCCGTGCAGAGGGTTTTGGATACTGTACCGGTGCTGAATGAGGAAATGATGCGTATGGCCGGTATGCTGCGGCAGCGGTATTTCTGCACATTTTATGATGCGATCCGTGCCATTCTGCCGGCTGGACTTTGGTATCAGACAAAGGATACATATACTTTGACGGATGACCGTAGCTGGAAGGAAAAGAAGCTGCGTCAGGAAGATGCGCTTCGCCTGTTACAGCATATGGACGAGCTTGGCGGCAGCGCCGATGGTGCAGCCCTTCGTCAAGTGCTGCCGGATGAAGATGCATTTGCGAAAGCGGTTGCTTATCTCCTGCGCAACAGGTGGGTCGCTTCGGATACAGACTATCTCAGCAGAACAGGCGAAAAGACGGAACGGGTAGCCACACTTGCCACCTCTGTGGAGGAGGCGATGGAATATGCGTCTTCCCGGCCAAAATCTGCCCAAATGCAGAAAAACGTGTTGGAACTCTTATGCAGCATTGGCTCTGGGGCGGTAAAAGAAATTTGTTACTTCACTGGCGCAAAGACCGTAACTGTCAACCGTTTGGCAGAGCTGGGCTATGTTACCCTTTCTGAGCGGAAGGTTCTTCGCTGCCGGGAAATTAAGAAGGCAGAATTAAGCGGCCCACTTCAGCTAAACGAGGAGCAGGCAGCGGTATATCGGGGTCTTGCAGCACAGTTTGACCGCGAAAAACCCGGCGCCGCTCTGCTGTACGGCGTGACCGGCTCCGGTAAGACTTCTGTCTATATTAAACTTATCGAACATACCCTAAAGGCGGGAAAGCAAGCGATGCTTTTGGTCCCGGAAATTGCGCTGACATCTCAGCTGCTGTCACTGATGGCGGCATATTTTGATGAGCAGGTAGCGGTACTGCACAGCAGCTTGCCCACCGGTGAGCGGTTTGACCAATGGAACCGGGTGCGTTCCGGGGAGGCAGGCGTAATCGTGGGAACACGGTCGGCGGTCTTTGCCCCTTGTCCCAATCTGGGACTTGTTATTTTGGATGAGGAGCAGGAACACTCCTATAAGTCGGAGAATGCGCCTCGCTATGGCGCCAAAGAGGTTGCGCTTTGGCGGGGAATGAAGAATAATGCGCTGGTGCTATTTGGCTCTGCTACACCGTCAGTAGAGACGATGTATTACGCAAAAAGCGGCATTTATAGCCTTTACCGCTTAAATAAGCGCTACAACGGACGAAATCTTCCTTTGGTGGAGATTGTAGATATGCACCGGCAGATGGAACTGGGCAATGACAGCGACATCAGCTATCCTTTGCAGGATGCAATGGGGGAGACGATGGAGGCTGGGAAGCAAACGGTGTTGTTCCTCAATCGCCGGGGTAACAGCCGTGCGCTTATGTGCATTGATTGCAGGCAGACACCGGAATGTCCCCGCTGCGAGGAAAGGCTGACTTATCACAGCGCCAATAACCGCATGATGTGTCACTACTGTGGCTTTTCGCAGGACGTGCCGCGGAAATGCTCCCATTGCGGTGGCAGTCTAAAACCCATCGGTACGGGTACGCAAAAGGTGCAGGAGGAACTGTCTTCGTTATTTCCGGATGCGTCTGTGGCGCGAATGGATGCGGATACCGTAAACGCAGTCAATACCCATGAGAAAATATTGCAGGCGTTTCAGCAGGAAAAAACACCCGTACTATTAGGCACGCAAATGGTGGCAAAAGGTCTTAATTTACCTGATGTTGCGCTTGTTGGTGTTTTGGATGGTGATATGGGACTGTATAGCGGTAGTTACCGGGCTGCGGAAACGACCTTTAATATGTTGACCCAAGTGGTAGGCCGCGCCGGTCGCGGCGATATATCCGGCAGGGCGATTATCCAAACAATGACGCCGGAGCATAAGGTGATTACCTTAGCGGCCCAGCAGGATTACGACAGCTTTTATGAAATGGAAGTTGGTCTAAGGCAACATTTGTTTCATCCACCATTCGGTGACCTTGCGTTTATTACCGTAACCGGCAAGAACGAAGGGCAGGTACTCCGGGGCGCGGCCAAGCTTAGGGACAGCATTTTGGGCTGTTTACGTGATCCGGCGTACAATATGGAAGTGTGTACAATTCTCGGTCCTGCGGCTTGCGCAGTACCGAAGATCAATTATAGTTTTCGTTACCGGCTGACCCTGAAATGCAAGTTTACGCCCCAGTTGCGGCAGCTTGTGGCCTATATGCTCCGCCAGTTTTCTTTGGATAAGGAAAATCGCGGTGTGACGGCTTTTGTGGATGTGAACGGTTACGAATAGAAATCGAGGAAAAAATGGGACTTAGGAAAATTTTAACAGATGAAGAGAGCGCCCTGCATAAGGTGTGCAGACCTGTGGTAAACTTTGATGGAAGACTTTGGAAGCTGCTGGACGATATGCGGGAGACCCTGATTGAGTCCGGTGGTGTAGGTCTTGCCGCGCCTCAGGTGGGAATCCTGCGCAGAGTGGTGCTGGTGGATAACGGAGAAGAGATTTTAGAACTTGTAAATCCTACGCTCATCGAAACGGACGGTGAGCAGGTTGGCGCAGAGGGTTGTTTGAGTGTGCCGGGAAAATATGGCATTGTAAAGCGTCCCTTTTACGCCAAGGTTCGCGCTCAGGACCGGAACGGTGATTGGTTTGAGGCAGAGGGAGAGGAGCTGACTGCCCGGTGCTTCTGCCACGAATTGGATCACTTGGATGGCATTCTTTATACGGAAATTATGGATCGCTTCCTGACAGAGGAAGAACTGCTGGGAGATGAGGAAGAATAAAGGAGGTTTGTTCGATGCGTGTTGTGTTTATGGGAACACCGGACATTGCGGCGACTTGTCTTAGAAAGATTATAGGGGACGGTTTTCAGGTGGTCGGTGTGTACACGCAGCCGGACAGACCGAAAAACCGGGGTATGAAGCTGGCGTTTTCGCCTGTGAAAGAGGTGGCCTTAGCCGCAGGTATTCCGGTTTATCAGCCGGAAAGCTTTCGGGAGGATGCTGATGTGGAGACACTTCGGGCGCTAAACCCGGATGTGGTTGCAGTGGTTGCCTACGGTCGGATACTTCCCCAAAGAGTCCTGGACATTCCTAAGTTTGGCTGCATCAACATCCACGCAAGTGTCCTGCCGTCCTACCGTGGCTCAGCACCCTATCAATGGGCGGTGCTGGACGGCTTGACCGAAACCGGTGTGACGGCGATGTACCTCTGCCGGGAAATGGATGCCGGTGACATTATTGATATTTCCAAGACACCTATTGGGGAAAATGAGACTGCCGGTGAGCTTTTGGACAGGCTGGCTGTTTTGGGGGCGGACTTGCTTTCTACGACCTTAACAGGTATCGAAAAAGGGGAGACAAAACGAATTCCCCAGGACGGTGAAATGGCCACCTATGCGCCTATGCTGGATAAATCTATGTGCCCCATTGACTTTACAAAAACTGCCCAGCAGGTGCATAATCACGTCCGCGGTCTCCATCCCTGGCCTGTTGCCACGATGGAATTGCAGGGACAGCGGTTTAAGGTTCACCAGACAGTCGTTACTGATGGAAGCGGCGCCCCCGGTCAAATTCTGGGTTTGACGAAAACAGGCCTTGTAATTGCCTGTGGCACCGGCGCGGTGGAGATTCGCTCTTTGCAGGCAGAGGGCGGTAAGCGTATGAGCGCTCCGGATTATTTCCGCGGGCATCCTTTGGAGGCTTAGTAATGGGCGCAAGAGAGACAGCGCTGAATGTACTGATTGCCATTCGCAAAGAAGAAGCTTGGTCCAATGCTACGCTGAAAACCTATATTCAGCGGGACAAACTGGATGGCAGAGATGCCGCCCTTGCCACACGGCTCTGTTACGGCGTACTCCAAAACCGGGCGCTGCTGGACGCCTATCTGAAGCAGCTCCTTACAGGCAGACTGAAGGACTTACACCCTGTGGTGCGGGATATTCTGCATATGGGTCTTTACCAGATATATAAGATGGACAAGATTCCGGAATCGGCAGCGGTAAATGAATCGGTACAGCTTGCGAAAAAGTACTGCAAATTTCCCAAGGCGGCTGGTCTTGTCAACGGTGTGCTGCGTAATGCAGTACGGACGGCTGGGCAGTTAAAGACCCCAACAGACTATTGTGAAAAATACAGCCATCCCCAGGAACTGATTGACCTTTTGAAGCCCTATGTTGGGAAGGATAATCTTGTTCCGATGTTGGAGGCCAATAATGAGACACCACCGATGACCGTGCAGGCAAACCTGCTGAAGGTCAGCCGCGACGAGCTTGTTGCGAAGCTGCAGGCTGAGGGTGTGACGGTCAAAAATCACCCGGTTTTTCCGGCGTGTCTGATTTTAGAGAATACGGGCAATATCGAACAGCTTTCTGCTTTTCGCGAGGGCCTTTTCTACGTGCAGGATGCGGCAGCGTGGCTCAGTGTCCAATGCGCGCATATCCGAAAGGGCGACCGTGTGCTGGACTGCTGCGCCGCCCCAGGCGGCAAGAGTTTTGCGGCGGCTGTGTGCGGAGCGGGGGAGATTACCTCCTGCGACATTCACCCCCATAAAGTGACATTGATGGAAAAAGGCGCGGAAAGGCTTGGAATTTCCAATATTCATCCCATATGTCAGGATGCAACGGTATTTGCGCCTGAATTTGAGAATATGATGGATGTCGTCATTGTAGATGTGCCTTGTTCCGGTTACGGAATCATCCGTAAAAAGCCGGATATTCGCTATAAATCCCCCAAATCTATGGAGGAGTTGCCGGAGCTGCAATTACGTATTCTTAAAAATCAAGCCCGATATGTGCGACCCGGTGGCACGTTGCTTTACTCAACTTGTACGCTTACTTATCGGGAAAACGAGGGTGTAGTGGAAGCGTTTTTGCAGGAAAACCCTGCGTTTAGGTTAAATAAACTGCCTTTACCGGAAGAAATCTGTCAGGAGCGGGATGGTATGCTGCGGCTCATTCCCGGGCAGTATGACACAGACGGTTTCTTTATTTCATGTATGCGGAGAGAACGATGAACATAAAATCTATGACCTTGCCGGAACTGACCGATGCGATGAAAGAAATGGGGCAGCCGGCCTTCCGCGCCAAGCAGGTATACACTTGGCTTCATAAGGGCGTACGCGCCTATGATGAAATGTTAAATATTCCCAAGGACCTGCGCGTGGTTTTGGCGGAGAAGTACCCCATTTTGACACCGCATGTTGTCCGTCGGCAGGAGTCACAGAAAGACGGTACCATTAAGTATCTTTGGCAGCTGGCAGACGGCAACTGCATTGAGACGGTTTTAATGCGTTACCATTATGGCAACACCGTCTGCATTTCCACAGAGGTGGGATGTCGGATGGGCTGCGCCTTTTGCGCCTCCACTCTTGGAGGGTTGGTGCGGAAATTGGAGCCGTTTGAAATACTGGACGAGGTGCTCTTTACCCAGGTGGAATCCGGACTTCCTATATCCCATATTGTTTTGATGGGCATTGGCGAGCCGCTGGATAACTATGAAAATGTCCTGCGTTTTTTGGAGCTGGTCAACAGCCCGGAGGGTATGAACATTTCTATGCGGCATATCAGCCTTTCTACCTGCGGGCTTGTGCCGAAGATTGACGAATTGGCAAAAGAGAAACTGCAGATTACTCTCTCCGTTTCGCTCCACGCGCCCTCTGATGAAATTCGGGACAAGATTATGCCGGTCAATAAGGCTTATCCCACCGATGCGCTGCTGGAGGCTTGCAGACGGTATTATGCCGAGACAAACCGGCGTATTTCGTTTGAGTATGCGATGATTGACGGCGTGAACGACACAGAAGCCTGCGCTAAGCTGCTGCTAAAGAAGCTGAAGGGTCTGCCGGCCCATATGAACCTCATTCCGCTTAACCACGTGGAGGAGAGTCCGCTGAAGCCCAGCAGCCGCAGCGCGGTTATGAAATTTCAAAAAATATTGGAGGATGGCGGTGTGCCGGCGACTGTACGGCGCACATTGGGCAGCGATATTGATGCGTCCTGCGGCCAACTCCGTCGAAAATATACGAAAGAAATGCAGAATCAATCCAGAGGAGAGTCGTAAGTTATGCGTTTTTGGGGACTAAGTGATTTAGGTTGCGTTCGCAAGCAGAATGAGGATGCGCTCTATATCCAGCAGCTAAGCAAGAATACAATTTTATGTGTTATTTGCGATGGTATGGGCGGCGCCAAATCCGGCAACGTTGCAAGTTCCTTGGCTGCGGATACCTTTGCCCAGGAAATGAAGCGTACTTGGAAGGGAAGAAGAAAGAGTACTGTAGAACAGTTACTTTTCGAGGCGGTCAACCTTGCCAATGACACCGTCTATCAGCAGTCGAAAGTATCGGAGGAATATACCGGTATGGGTACGACCTTAGTAGCTGCTTTGGTTCGGGGAAAGACTGTCAATATCGTAAATGTGGGTGACAGCCGCGCATACAGCATCAGCGAAGACGGTATTCGGCAGATTACGGTAGACCACTCTGTAGTGCAGATGATGGTCCAGCGGGGAGAGCTTTCCAAAGAACGGGCGAAGCGTTACCCCGGCAAGAACTACATAACCCGCGCCATCGGCACAGAGGAAACTGTGACCTGTGATGGTTTTCTCTCACAGCTTATAAAGGGTGAGTACCTGTTGCTTTGCAGCGACGGTCTTACCAATGTGGTCAGCGACCAGGAAATTCTCTTTGAGGTACTCCACGGAGGTACACCGGAAACCTGTTGCCAGCGGCTCATCGAGATTGCCAAGCATCGGGGCGCGCCGGACAATGTGACTTGCGCGCTGATTATGGCCTGAGGCGAAAGGAGATAAGATTATGGATAAATACATCGGCCGCTTGCTAGAAGACCGTTATGAAATTCTTGACGTTCTTGGCGTAGGCGGTATGGCGGTGGTATATAAAGCAAAATGCCATAAGCTTAACCGAATGGTCGCTATCAAGGTTTTGAAAGACGACTTTTTAGAGGATGCGGATTTCCGCGGCCGTTTCCACGCTGAGGGTCAGGCGGTTGCAATGCTCAGCCATCCCAATATCGTTTCCGTTTACGATGTTTCCAGCACAGATAAGGCGGATTACATCGTTATGGAGCTGATTGAGGGCATTACCCTCAAGCAGTATATCGAAAAGAAGGGCGCGCTCAACTGGAAAGAGACGCTCCACTTTGCTTCCCAGATTGCAAAGGCATTGGAACACGCCCACAGCCGGGGAATTGTCCACCGGGATATTAAACCCCATAACATTATGGTGCTGCGCAACGGCTCGGTTAAGGTTGCTGATTTCGGCATTGCCCGTGGTATCGCGAAGGGAAATACCTTAAAAAAGGAAGCCCTCGGCTCTGTGCACTACATTTCGCCCGAGCAGGCAAAGGGCGATCACGTGGATGCCCGGTCGGACATCTATTCCCTGGGCGTTGTTATGTATGAAATGGCTACCGGCAAGCAGCCTTATGAAGGCTCTTCGCCCGTGAATGTGGCCCTTCAGCACATCAACGGTACGCCCACATTGCCCACTGCGCTGAACAGTGCCATTCCAACCGGCCTGGAGCAGATTATTATGAAGGCGATGGCGCAAAATCCCGCAGACCGTTATAGCTCTGCGGAAGAATTGCAGCAGGCCATAGAGCAGTTCCAGAAAGACCCCAAAATGGTCTTTCCTTATCCTATGATAGCGGTTGGAAAGCGACGGAAGAATACAGGGGAAAAACCCCGTGTGATTAAAATGACTGACGAGGATGGGGAGACAGAAATGAAAAAGAAGCCTGCTAACCTTCCTGAGGATAACAGAAAGAAGCAGGACCAGCAGGGGAGAGGAAAGAAAAGCTCCAAGCTGGAAACCATTGCCATTATCGCCTGTATTGTGGCAATTTTGGTTGCCTGCGTTGTGATTGTCCTGTTTATGAACGGCAACCCCTTTGCAGGTGGCGAAAAAATGGTTACGGTTCCTGACCTTGTTGGCAGAAACTATGCCACGTTGCCCTCCTATCCGGGGCTTAACATCACGCTTAAAGAAGAGGTCTATGATGACTTCTATGCGCCCGGAATGATTATTTCGCAGGACGTTAATGCGAAGTCTTCCGTTGCAAAGGGGACGACCATCTATGTGACGGTCAGTAAGGGCAGCGCACCAAAGCACTACTATATGCCTGACCTTGTGGGTATGTATCAGGGCGAGGCCCAACAGGCCCTCAGTCAGGTTGGTATCCGCTTTACCATTAAAATTGAAGAGGTTATTGACGAAACTGTCAAGGCCGGTAAGGTCATTAGCACCGTTCCTGAAAAGGGCGCTGAATTGCAGGATGGTCAACAGATCATTCTGCGGGTGGCAAAGGCAAAGACCATTGTGAAAGAAATTATGATTGATGTGATTGGTAAGGATATTAATTATGCTCTTGCACAACTAAAGGCTAATAAATTTGAGAATATTGTCATTGAGTACGTCCCGGAAAGCACAAAGCCGGAAGGTCAGGTGCTAAGTCAATCTGTAGCAAAGGGAACGAACTGGGATATTTCTAAGGTTATTACCCTGAAGGTTGCAGGTATGCCGCCGGAGACTGAGCCGCCTACAGAGCCGGAGGGCGAAACGCAACCGCCGGAGAACGGATAAGCTATGGCAGGAATGAAAACCGGACGGATTGTCCGTTCTCTCAGCGGCTTTTACGATGTGATGACCGACTGTGGCAGAGTTACCTGCCGGGCGAGAGGAAGCCTGCGGAAAGGTAGCCATCTTCCGCTGACGGGCGATATGGTCGAGATTTCCGTTGAGAACGGAAAGGGAATGGTTGAAAAGATACTGCCCCGGAAAAACCGCTTTGTACGACCTGCGGTAGCAAATGTAGATGGTCTTGTCATTTTTGCCGCCAATGTGAACCCAGTGACTGAACCCTTTCTCATTGACCGGGTCGCCGCCATTGCCGGTGATCAGGATGTGCCGGTATATATCTGCGTCAATAAGTGCGACCTTGACCCAGCGGTTGACTTGGTTCGTATTTACCGAAATGCGGGCTTTCGGGTGCTGTGTACCAGCGCCCAGACCGGCGAGGGAATGGAGGAGCTGCGCGCCATTTTGGAGGGCAAGCTGATTGCCTTTACCGGAAATACCGGTGTGGGTAAAAGCAGCGTGCTCAATGCCCTTTGTCCTGCGCTCCAAATTGCGACCGGCGAGGTATCCGAAAAGCTGGGGCGCGGCAGACATACCACCCGGCACGTAGAGCTGTATTGCATCGGAAAGGATACCTTCGTTGCCGATACACCCGGCTTTGCCTCCTTTGACACGGAGCAAATGGACGTAATCCTGAAGGAGAATTTGCAGTACGCATTCCCGGATTTCGCTCCCTATATTGGTAAGTGCCAATTTCACGATTGCTCCCACCGCAAAGAGCCGGGCTGCGCGGTCCTGCAGGCGTTGGCTGTCGGGGAAATCGAGCAGACGAGGCACGACAGCTACCTCCGCCTTTACGAAAAGAGCAGCCAAATCAAGACTTGGGAATTATGATAAACTGCACCGTGGAACATCCACGGTGCAGTTTTTATCCCTCCTAAGTGTAGGGAACGGATTTATCCGTTCCGCGAGGGTTCAATCTGAATCGCGGAATGCATAAATGCATTCCCTGCTTTGGCTGGAAGTGTTGCGTACAAATGTTTTTGGCGGGAGTACTTGCAATTTGATTTTCGGTGTGTTATGATGATAGTGCCAAACTAACTGAATAGATGTGAAAGTGGGTGTATTTTCTTTTAGGGATAATACGCTTATTTCTGCATACTTAAATAAAGACGAATTTGTTAAAAACGCAAATTCCATCTTTGTTTAGGTATGTGCTGTTGCACCTATTTTCACATCGGTTAGTTTGGCGACTATCGGAGTTTGCGTTTTTTGTGCGGTTACTTCGGTAGCCGCACTTTTTATTTTTGGAGGAGAAAGAAATGAAAACATGTCCAAAATGCAACAAGGAACTGGCAGACGATGCAAAATTCTGTGACGAGTGCGCCACCGAGATTTTTGACACCGTATTTTGCCCAAACTGTGGTGTACAAACCAGTACAGAATTTGCTTTTTGCCAAAGCTGTGGCGCGGCTATAGCCGAGGAAAAGGCAGAAACACCCCCCTGTAAACAACCACAAGTCAAAGCCAAATTCCCCAAGAAGCTAATTATGCTTGCGGCTGCTGGTGTGGCTGTTTTAGCAATACTGATCGTTGTTGCGTCCTTACTCTTTGGCGGCAACAGCAACAACTATGCACTTTATATTAAAGACAAGGAAATATTCTTCTACAACATGAAGAAGAATTCTGATCCATGGCAGTTGACCTCCAGATTTATTGATAACGATGATGATATGGAAAATAGCGATATTGCATCTGCAAAATATGGTTTGGGAATGTATACTTATTTGAGTGAGGATGGAAAGTATATTTTTTTCCCGGACAAGGTTAGCGAAGACGGAATGAATCTTTATCTAAAGAAAATCGCAAAACCCGATGAAGATGCAGTGAAAATTGACTCAAGTATTACAGGCTATTTTGTCAATAAGTCTTCGACGCTGGTCATCTATTTAAAGGAAAACAATCTCTATCAGTATGACATAAAGAAAGATGCTAAGGATAAGATTGCCAGCGACGTTTCTTATTTTGTCGCTTCAGACGATGGCAAAAAAGTTATCTATGAGACATTAGAGAATGATATTTACTTGAAGCACGCGGGAAAGGACAAGGAAAAGATTGCCAGCGAAATTGAATCTTTGGAGCATATAAATGATAAGCTTACCGTTGTGTACTACATTAAAGAAGATTCTCTGTATAAACACGAAATTGGAAAAGACAAGGTTAAGATTGCTTCTGATGTTGAAAATGTTATTACAATTTATGAGTCTGGCGAGATTTACTACACGAAGGAAAATGACGAAGATGCTTCCTTGATGGACTATGTAATTGACGATATGAAGTCCACGGACGCAGCAATGACCAAACCGACACGCCCTACGGCACCGTCTTGGTATTCCTATGATACCTATGCTGAATATGAAGCGGCCTATGCGCAGTATGAGATAGCGTACCAGAAGTATCAAGAAGACTATCAAGCATATCAAGAAAAGCTGTCTCGTGATTCTTTGCGGACATCACTTGCAAATGCAACTCTCTACAATAGTAGCTATACCCTTTGCTACTACAACGGAAAGGAAGAGAAAGTAATAACAGATGCTTCGGTAAGAAGTTATGCTACCAGTTATGCAACAGATGCAGCTGTTATTGTTTATGAGATTTACAATCAGTCTGAAGTCCAAAAGATGAAGATCTCCGAAATTAGCAGTACTTATGATGTTCGAGAGGCGGTCAATGCTGCGCTGTTCTCCTCTAAAGAGATGTTTATTGCAGTAAAGGGGAGTTCTACAATTATTGAGGCAGAAAAGGAAATTAAATCCATGAGGTTAAACGCCTCTGGAACACTCCTTTACTATGTTGATGATGTGCCGGATGACAAGAACTACGGTGGTCTGTACAGAATCCAAATTAAGAACGGCAAGGTTGGGAAACCGGAGTTGTACGACAACGATGTGTCTTATAATTACTCTAGGTTTATTGATGGTGATGAATTTGCTTATGCAAAGGACTATGATAGTAAAGACTATACAGGGGAGATGTATATCAACAAGAAAAAAGTTGATTCTGATGTGTATGTGGGGTCCGTACAATACATAGGCAATGCGGTTCATTACTTGACAGATTGGAATAGTGATAAACGGAATGGCACCCTGAAAGTATATGACGGTGACAAGGCAACAAAGATTGCAGACGACGTTGCAGACTATGGCGTAAGCCCTGATGGTCAGGTGCTGTATTTGACAGACTACAGTATGAACAGTTACAAGGGTGAGCTTTGCGCTTGGAGTAATGGAAAATCAAGAAAAATTGACGACGATGTAGTTTGTATCTTATATCACGTTGAAGGAAGATATAGAGGTAATCACTATGCCAACTGATGCATTCCAAAAATTAAGGGATTCCACCGGCCGTGCTATTACAAAAATCAGTGTAAAAACATCTTCTACATTGGAAAAATCCAAAATTAAAATGCACATCGATTCGCTGAACAAGGATGTGCAGATAAGGTTGCAAGAAATAGGAGAGGTTGTGTATACGCTGTGGATACAAGGGGAAACGGCAGGGCAAGAATTGACTGAGAAACTAAATGCGGTAAAACAAAAAAGGGAAGAGATTGCTCGGCTTACTTCACAGTTAGATTCCATTGATGCGCGTGACGATGAAATTTTAGGAATAAATTTGGAAAGCATCCAAGCAACAGAGAGCTCTGGCACGTTGAACTGTCCCAACTGTGGAACAGAATTTTCTGCTACAGCAAAGTTCTGTAGAAAATGTGGTACAAAATTGTAATTGTACTGGATGGTGCGATATTGGTGATTGTTGAAATAAATTGACATTTCCAATCGGGCCGTACTATATATGAGCACATAATGTGTAATGCATTATGGCAAGCACCAACCGCACCACGGATTTTCGGATTTTCGTGGTGCGGTTTTTAGTGTCAACTTTTTGCACAGAGTGGGGATGCTCGCATAAAATGTCCTATAAGCGATGTGCTTATTTTCAATATGATTTTGGAGGTAATATCATGTCGGAATATATTCAGGGGTGTATGCGCTGCGGACCTGAGGATCTGCAAAATGCGCTGCCCATTCACACCCGGAAAATTACGGATAGCTGCCGGGATAAGGACTGTATTGAGTCCCTGCGGGTCTACCTGACCAGAAGCTCCCAAGCCATTTTGGAAACAGCCGCCGGGGCAAAGGTGCGGTGCGCGGACCTTGTGTATGCGGCGGTGGATGTAGAACCGGTGGCATTTGACAGAAATCATTACTGTATCGATGTTACATTTTATTACCGGGTCTTAGCAGATGCCACCATCGGCACTTGCCGCCCGGCGGCACTGTACGGTCTTGCGGTATTCTCCAAGCGGGCTGTACTCTGCGGAGAAGAGAGCCGCGCCCGTATCTTTACCAGCGCCGATGACAGAAGCACTGCGCTGTGCCAAAACAGCAATTATCCGACTGCTGTGGTAGAAGCCCTTGACCCTATGATTCTCAGTTCCCATGTGAAAGAGCTGTGCGACGGCGGACACCGGGAAAATACGGTTGTGCAGATTCCTGCCAATGTGCTTGAGCTATTTGACGATGAGCTGGTGCTCACCGGCGACCGCCGGCGGCTCTACGTTTCTTTGGGGCAGTTCTCAATCATCCGTTTGGAGCGGGATGCGCAGATTGTTGTACCGCTGCTTGACTACTCTCTGCCTACCAAGGACTGCTGTGACGCGCCGGGCTGCGCAGAAGATCCCTGTGAGATGTTTAGCCGGATTCCGTTCCCGGCAGGCCAGTTTACACCCAAGAGCTGCGACCCCTGCGACGGAAAAGAATATACCGCCGAGGGCGGCTGCAGCAGCTGCTATAACGATAGCCTATAAATGAAGCCGAAGGGGGAGACCCCTTCGGCTTTTGCTATCAGCGAATATTTAATAGACGTTTGCGGGCGATGTTGATAGGGCCTTCGTTCATATGGTTGATCCAGGAAAGGCTCATACCGCAGCCGCGGGCGGCGCAGGTGTCCGGGTCGTCAGCCAGCGAGCAGCTAATTTCGGTACGGGCCATAAAGTACAGATCCATACCCCAAAGCTGACTGCCGCCACCGGTCAGGACGATACCGTTGCCGGCAATGTCACCGACAAGTTCAGGAGAGGTTTCGTCCAAAACCGCAAGAACCTGATCCACGATCTGGCGGGCAAGTCTTGTCAGCGGTTCGATAAGCTCTGTGGAGTTTAGCTGAATCTCCCGGGGAGAGCCGGATTTGGCATCACGGCCACGAACGTTCATTGTAACCACTTCCGGGCGCATACTGACAGAGCCGATCTGCATTTTCACTTCCTCGGCGGTTACCTTGCCAATCACAACGCCGTATTTCCGACGGACATAGCGGGCGATGGCATCGTCAAAGGCATCGCCGCCGATACCTACAGAGGCAGAGGCAGCAACGGCATTTTGGGTAAGTACGGCAATGTTGGTAGTACCGCCGCCAATGTCTACAACAAGATGTCCCGTATTGCCGCTGAGGTCAAGGCCTGCGCCAAGTGCGGCTGCCAACGGCTCTTCAATCAAATAGACACGTCTTGCGCCGGCTTCAATGGCGGCGTTGATAACGGTACGCTCCTCAACCTCGGTGACACCGCTGGGCACAGTAATGACCACACGGGGCTTGGGGCGGAAGATGGAGGATTTGGAGACTTTCTGGAACAGGTCCTCCAGCATACGCACGGTCATTTCGTGGTCGGAGATGACACCGCCCTTTAAGGGGTACATCGCAACGATATTGCCGGGTGTGCGCCCAAGCATATTCCGGGCGGCAGAACCAACCTGCACGATTTTGCCGGTAGCTTTACTGACGGCCACAACGGAGGGCTCTTTTACTTTAATGCCTTCGCCCTCCACATAAATGAGAACGTTGGATGTACCTAAATCAATAGCCAGGTCATTGGAAAAGAACAGCATATTATCACCTACATTATTTCTTGTTGTTTTTATGCGCAGATGCGACGGCGGCGCAGTAGATTTTGCTTGCACCGGCGGTAAGCAAGGTTTTCGCGCACTCCGATATTGTGGAGCCGGTAGTAATCACATCGTCAATGAGCAAAATGGTTTTGCCTGCAATGTCAGCATCCTGCAGAATCTCATAAGCGCCGATCACATTTGCTTTGCGCTGGGCGGGGTCTGTAAGACCGGACTGGGCCGGATTATGGCGTTTCTTCTTAAGCGTTGGGAAAATGGGGACGCCTAATTCCTTAGCGGTGGCTTTCGCAAGAATGGCAACTTGGTCATATCCCCGGGACAAGCGTCTGCGGAAGCTGACGGGCACCCAAGTGATGTAATCGTAGTCCATATCCATTTGCGATATTCGCATAGCGAGAAAACGCCCATAGCTATCTGCATAGCTCAGCGCGCCGCGGAACTTATAGCGGTGGATGCTATGCTTGACATTGTCTCTATAATACCACACTGCCGTCCATCCTGCAACAAAAGGAATATTATTTTTTGCAGAAGAAAAGTCCGGGGCTTCGATACGGCAGGTGCGGCAAAGATCCGTTTCGCCCTCTTTTAGAAGCGCGCGGCAGAAAATGCACTTTCTGGGGAAGAATAGATCCAACAGCATCAGATTTTCTCCTGAAGACGTAGTTTAAGGCCGGTGTAGCGGCGGGAAGTATTTGCGTTTTGCACCATTGTGGCAATGGTTTCTTCACGACCTACAATGATAAGGATCTGCTTTGCGCGAGTAATGGCGGTGTAGAGTACACTGCGGCTAAGGAGATAGGGGGAACTGTTGAATGCGGAGAGAATGACGGCTGTATATTCGCTGCCCTGACTTTTGTGGACAGTAATGGCATAGGCAGGTTCTAACTCATTTAGCTGAGAGAACTCGTAGATGGCCTCCTTGCCGTCAAACACGATGCGCAGTTGCTCTGCGTAGGGATCAATTTCAGCAATTACACCAATGTCACCATTAAAAATGCCTGTGCCAACCTGAGCGCCGTCGGTGGTTTTCCATAGGATGTCGTAATTGTTCCGTATTTGCATTACCCGGTCACCCTCCCGGAAGGTGTACTGGCCGAATGTCCGCTCCTTCTTATTGGGGGATTGGGGATTTAGGATGGATTGGAGACGGATGTTTAAGTTTATTGTGCCTGCGCCGCCTTTCTTAGTGGGGGAAAGTACCTGAATTTGCTCGGAGGGAATGCCCATATTTTTGGGCAGTCTGGTGGAGCAGAGACCCAAAATGGTCTGGGCGGCTTCCTCTTCGCTTTTGGCCGGGAGGAAGAAAAAATCCTTCTTTCGCTCCCAAAGATTCGGCATCTGTCCCTTATTTACCGCGTGGGCGTTCATTACAATCAGGCTTTCCTGCGCCTGCCGGAAAATCTCGGTGAGAATAACGCAATCAATGGCGCGGCTGCGGAGAATGTCCCTAAACGGGAAGCCCGGGCCGATAGGCGGCAGCTGGTCAGGGTCGCCTACCAGAATTATTCGCGCATTTTGCGGAATGGCGGACAGCAGTTTGTGGAACAGTAAAATATCCACCATAGACATCTCGTCAATGATGACTGCATCGGCTTTTAAGGGGTTGTCTGCGTTTCTGTTAAAGCAAAGATTGCCGCTTTCCGGGTCAATACCAACTTCCAAAAGGCGGTGGATGGTGGAAGCGTCCTGCCCGGTTACCTCGGAGAGCCGTTTCGCCGCGCGGCCTGTGGGAGCTGCCAACAGGCAGGTCAGACCAATGCGGTGCAATAAGGCAGCAATGGCGTTAACAATGGTGGTTTTGCCCGTGCCAGGTCCACCGGAAATCACCAAAAGCCGGGAACTAAGCGCGCGCTTAATGGCGGCAACCTGGTTTTCTGCATAAATAATTTGGTTCTCTTCTTCCAATTCCCGGATGAGGGCAAAAAGACCGGCAGGTGGGTTAAAAGGGGAACGGGCGGCAGAGAGTAGCCGTGTTTTGCAGTCGGTTTCTGCCGCATATAGTTCGGGCAGATAGCAGACCGCTATTCCGGCCACTGTATCTTCTTTCAGTAGGTCTGCAGCAGAAAGACGTTCGATGCCCTCTGTAATGATTGTACCTTCAAGACCCAGTAGCTGGGCGGTGGCAGGAATTAGCTTTTCCTTCGGCAGAAAAGCGTGTCCTGCGTTCGCGTTATACTGCAGCTCAAACCGAATGCCTGCCTCTACGCGACGGTGGTCGTCCCCGGAAATCCCCATATCAATGGCAAATTTATCCACAATGGCAAAGGGCGCATTCAAGCCCTCCTCCAGCAAGAGATAAGGGTCATCGTACAGAAGGTCCAAAATGCCGTCTCCATAGCGCTTGTAAGCGCGGACGGCTAACTCAGGAGGAAGCATATGGAGGGCAAAAAATTCCAAAATGTGACGGACACCGACTTGCAGACGGTAAGCTTCTCCGATGGCAATTGCCTTGGCGTGGGAAATGCCGGAGATTTCGGAGAGCAGTTCCGGAGACTTCTCCATTATGTTCAATGTATCCGCGCCAAAGCGGTTTACGATGGCGGCGGCGAGCTTTGGGCCAACGCCCTTGATTGCGCGTCCGGAAAGATAAGTGAGGATTTGCGCCGAGGTTTGGGGCAAAAGCCGCTCTAAAAACTCGGCTTCAAACTGACGGCCGTAGCTTGCGTGGTTGCCCCATTTGCCTGTGACCATTAACTGTTCGCCTAAAAAGGGCAGGGGAACGGTGCCGACAACGGTAACTGTCTGTCCATTATCGCAAGCCAAACGGATAACGGCATAGCCGTTATCGTAATTCTGATATAATATTCCGGCGATGGTACCTTGCAGAATTTCTAATTCGTTCATACCGTCCCTCCTTTGCTTTTCTTATATCATACAATAAAAGCAAGCAATTGAAAAGATAAAATGTGGTATAAAAGTAAAAAAATCTTGCATTGTATTAAAAATAATGCTATGATAAGTGGGTAGAATGGGAGGGAATGGTAATTATGAGAAATTTAAGCCTCCTTATATGGTTCTCTCAGTTGGGGTTATCCGTTGCAGTGCCTCTTGTGGGCGCGGTAGGGCTTTCTGTTTGGCTCTATAATCGATGCGATACCGGCATTTGGGTTATTTTGTTAGGTGTGGCTGTCGGACTGTACGGCGCTGTTGACGGTCTGCGTACAAGCCTGAAAGCGATGAAGCGGCTGGCAGAACAAGACGACGAGCAGAGCAAAAGGAATGGATAGTATGTTAGAATCCAGAAAAATAGTCATTCGTGAAACTTTATATATTTTACTTGGCGTTTCGGTATTGACCGCACTTATGTATGGCATCTATGGCTTGCTGGGGCTTTTTGACCTTAAGGTGCTGCTGGGCGGTATTGTAGGTGCTATTCTTGCTTGCGGAAACTTCTTCTTTATGGCTGTCGCGGCCTCTATGGCGGCAGATAAGGCTGAGGAGCAGAACGTGACAGGAGGAACGCAAATTGTGCGGCTCTCTTACCCACTGCGTCTTCTTGTACTGGCGGGCGTACTTCTTGCCTGTGGTTTCAGCGGTTTCTTCGACCCTATTGCGCTGGTATTGCCTCTTGCCTTTGTGCGGCCTGTACTGATGCTGAGCGCCTTTTTCAGAAAGGGGGGCGGGAAGTAAATGGATAGTGTAAACGTCACCGGCGCGTATATTTATTTCCGCATTCCTATATTCGGTGGCATAAATGTGACGCAAACGATGCTGTCCCTGCTTGTTGTGACTGTGCTTCTTTGTGTTGCCGGTTGCTATTTGGGCAAGAATTTACAAAAGCGTCCCGGGAAGCTGCAGGTGCTGACGGAGAAGGGTGTAACCATCCTTTATAATTTGGTTTGCAGTACGATGGGCAAGCATAATGCCCGCTGGGTGCCTTATATCGGTACAATCTTCCTGTCGTCTATTTGCGGAAGTCTCATCGGTATGACAGGCTTCCTGCGTTCGGCTACGGCAGACCTTAGCGTCCCGCTGACTTGGGGTATTATGACCAGCGTGATTATCTGGGCGCAGTCCATTAAAGCAAGCGGTGTAAAAGGGTGGCTGAAAGGCTTCACAGAGCCTATCGCTGTGATGCTGCCGATGAACATTATTTCGGAGATTGCCCAGCCCTGCGCTATGGCATTCCGTCATTTCGGCAACGTAGCCGGCGGCGGGGTGATCAACAGTATTTTGTATACGGCATTGGGACTTTTGTCTACTGCGCTCATCGGTGTGCTGTCCAAGACGGTAGTCGTACCGATTGTTTTGCTTGCGCTGGCTGCCTTGCTGTTTATGCGGGGTATCAAAAAAGGAAAGCTGCTTTTTAAGATACTCGGCATCGGTATGGGCGTTTTAAGCCTTGTGGGTTTACTGGAGTATACGGGGGTTATGAAAGATATTCCCATATTCCAGTACGGTATCCCCGCGGTATTATCCCTGTATTTTGATCTGTTTTCCGGCTTTGTGCAGGCCTTTGTATTTAGTCTGCTGAGTATGGTCTATATTGCTGCAGCCTGCCCACCGCCAGTAACAGAAGAAACAAATAAAAATTCGTAAAACAATAAATGGAGGAATTTATTATGGAATACAATGCTTATTTTCTGAAGGCCTGCTGCGCCATTGCCGCTGCTATCTGTATGGGTATCGGCTCTATCGGCCCCGCTATCGGTGAAGGTCATGCTGTCGGTAAGGCGCTGGAGGGTATGGCACGCCAGCCTGAGTCCGCAAACGATCTGCGTACCAATATGATTCTTGGCTGTGCGGTTACCGAAACCACCGGTATTTACGCCCTGCTGATTTCCTTCCTGATCCTCTTTGCGGTCAACGTTTAATTTTCTGAGAAAAACCCAAAGAAAGGAGCCGGGAAATGGGATTTGAAGATTTTTTGGGTGTCAATCCCTGGACGGCGCTGTTTACCCTTGCCAATACGGTTACGCTGTTTATTGTTCTGAAAAAGAACTTATTTAAGCCGGTAATGAAGATGATCCAAGACCGGCAGAATGAAATTGACGAGATGTACCAAAAGGCAGATGAGTCCAAGCGGCAGGCAGAAGCGCTGCAGGCCCAGTATGAGGAGAAGTTTGCCCTTGCATCTCAAGAGGCGGAACGGGTCGTCAAGGAAGCGGTTGTTCGCGGCCAAAACCGGGAGCTGGAAATCATCCGTCAGGCCAATGAAGAGGCATCTGCCATCCGGGAAAAGGCTTCTGCCGATATTGCCCAGGAGAAGAAGAAGGCAGTTGCGGAAGCGAAGGGAGAAATCTCCGGTTTGGCAATGGAAATTGCAGAGAAGGTAATAGGAAAATCTCTGGATGGTGACGACCAAAAGCGCCTTGTGGATGGCTTTATCAGCCAGTTAGGGGATGCGCAGTGATGGGTAGTGCGGTCATTTACGCGAAAAGCCTGTATACGCTGGGGGAAGAAGAGAATATATCCAATGTGCTGCTTACGGAAATGGAGGCTGTCCGGGATATTTTCGCGGCAGAGCCGGACTTTGTGAGGCTCCTTGCGCTGTCCAGTCTCTCCAAAGAGGAACGAACTGGGATGCTCGATGCCTGCCTTCGCGGAAAGGTACATCCATACCTCCTCAATTTCCTGAAAATTCTGACGGAGCGCGGCCTTATCTCCCAGTACTGGCAATGCTGTGAAGCTTATCGCGAGATTTATCACGAGGCAAAGGGCATTATAACTGCCAATGTGGTATCTGCGGTGGAACTGACAGATATGCAGAAGGCGGCGCTGAAAGAAAAGCTGGACAAGCGAACAGGGAAGAATGTGCAGCTTTGCTGCAAGGTAGACCCGAGTTGTATCGGCGGTATTCGGGTGGATTATCTGGATCAGCGGATCGACGGTACCGTTGCCGGACGGCTTACCTCTATGGCAAAGCAGCTGGATAACACCACTTTTTGATAAAGAAAGCGGGAAAACTTGATATGGAATTGAAACCTGAAGAAATTACTAGGCTGATTCGCAGCCAAATTAAAAATTACGAAAATAAATTGGAAGTCAGTCAGACCGGTACGGTTATCCTGGTTGGCGACGGCATTGCCAAAGCCTCCGGCCTTAACGAATGTATGGCCGGTGAGCTGGTGGAGTTTCCAAACGGCGCTTACGGTATGGCGCAGAATCTGGAGGAGGAAACGGTGTCTATCGTTATCCTCGGCAATGATAACGGCATTAAAGAGGGAGACCTTGTAAAGCGCACCGGTCAGGTCGTGTCTGTGCCTGTTGGTGAGGCGCTGATTGGCCGGGTCGTCAATGCCCTTGGTGAACCTATTGACGGAAAAGGCCCCATCTCTGCATCGGAACGGAGACCCATTGAAGCGCCTGCGCCCGGTATTATGGACAGAGAGCCAGTTAATGAACCTCTCCAGACCGGTATCAAGGCAATCGACTCTATGATTCCTATCGGCAAAGGTCAACGCGAGCTGATTATCGGAGACCGGCAGACCGGTAAGACCACCATCGCTACCGATACCATCCTGAACCAAAAAGGCAAGGATGTTATTTGTATCTATGTGGCCATCGGACAGAAGCGTTCTACCGTTGCCCAAATTGTGAACAATTTGAAGGCCGGCGGCGCGATGGATTACACCATCGTCCTGTCTGCCACTGCTTCTGAGCTGGCGCCTTTGCAGTATATTGCGCCCTATGCTGGCTGTACCATGGGCGAGTATTTTATGCATCAGGGCAAGGATGTGCTGGTAATTTATGACGATCTCAGTAAGCACGCGGTGGCCTATCGCGCCATTTCTCTGCTGATTCGCCGGCCTCCCGGACGTGAAGCCTATCCGGGCGATGTCTTTTATCTCCACTCCCGTTTGCTGGAGCGGGCGGCCCATATGTCTCAGGAGAAGGGCGGCGGAAGCCTTACGGCTCTGCCCATTATTGAGACACAGGCGGGCGACGTTTCTGCCTATATTCCTACCAACGTCATTTCCATCACGGACGGTCAGATTTTCCTGGAGGAAGAATTGTTCAACGCCGGTATTATGCCTGCGGTCAACCCCGGTATTTCTGTCTCCCGTGTTGGCGGCGCAGCGCAAATTAAGGCAATGAAGAAGGTTGCTGGCAGTTTGAAGCTGCTCTACTCCCAGTACCGGGAGCTGCAAAGCTTTGCTCAGTTTGGCTCGGATTTGGATAAGGATACCAAGCAGCGGCTGGCGCTGGGCGAGCGGATTGTCGCGGTACTGAAGCAGAAGAACAATTCGCCTATGGACGTAGCCCATCAAACCTGCATTATTTATGCGGTAGTCAGCGGTTATTTGGGCGCTCTCCGCGTGGATCAGATTCCTGAGTTTGAGCGCAGACTGATCGAGCATATTGAACTAAAATTCCCCGATGTGACGGAAGCCATCCGTACCACTGGGCAGATGGACAAAAATACGGAAACCCGCCTGCAGGAGGCAATCAAAACCCTGCTTGCGGATTATGAAATCGCGGTATAAAGGAGAAGATTATGGCTGGCGTATCTGCGAAATCCATTAAAAACAGAATACGCAGTATGGAGTCCACCCGGCAGATTACCCGGGCAATGGAGTTGGTTGCCGCCTCTAAGCTGCGGAAAGCGCAAAATCAGGCAATCATCACAAGACCCTATTATACCTGCCTTTATGAGACCATTAACCAAATCGCATCTGCCAACGGAGGATTATCTTCTCCGTTTATGACCCGGCAGGATGGAGGCAAAACGCTCTGCGTCGTCATTGCCGGTGACCGAGGACTTTCCGGTGGCTATAACAACAATGTGTTAAAGCCCCTCAATATGGAAAATGCAATATTACCTATCGGTAAAAAAGCGGTGGAGTATTGCGCATCCCGTTCTATGGATGTTGTGAGCGGGGAATATATTTCCGCAGAAAAGCTGTCGTCGGAGGACTGCTTCCGAATGGCGGAGGAGATTTGCCGGGATTATCTTGCCGGCAAATTCAGCCGTATTGAGCTTCGCTTTACGAATTTCGTCTCTGTGTTGACCCAGACACCGGCAACGCTGCAGCTTTTGCCGCTTCAGCATATGGGCGGAAAAGAAGTGGACAGCGATATGCTATATGAGCCGGACCCGGAGACGGTGCTGTCCGCCATTATACCGGAGTATCTGGGTGGTGTAATCTATGGCGCGCTGTGTGAAAGTCGGGCTTCCGAACAGGCCGCCCGCAGAGGCGCGATGGATGCGGCTACACAGAACGCAGATTCAATGATAGAAGATTTAAGCTTGGAACTGAACCGGGCGCGGCAGGCAGCCATTACCCGGGAAATTACAGAAATTGTAGCGGGTGTTTAATCCGTGATAAAGGAGTTGAATCCTATGCCCAAAAATCTGGGTACAGTTATACAGGTTATGGGCCCGGTGCTGGATATCCGTTTTTCAGCGGAAAACTTACCGGAGCTTTTGACCGCTATTGAAATTCCCAACGGCAGCAATACCGTTGTGGCAGAGGTAGCCCAGCACATTGGCGATAATGTGGTGCGCTGTATCTCTATGAATGCAACCGACGGTCTGCGCCGGGGTATGGAAGCCGTCGATACCGGCGCGCCTATCCGTGTGCCTGTGGGCGAGGAGTGCCTCGGCAGAGTCTTTAATCTGCTGGGACAGCCTATCGATATGGGCGGTCCTGCGGATACAGAAGAAAAGTGGCCTATTCACCGCAGCGCGCCCGCTTATGATGAGCAGGCATTGGGAACGGAGATTTTGGAGACCGGCATTAAGGTCGTTGACTTGATTTGTCCCTATGCAAAGGGCGGCAAAATCGGTCTCTTTGGCGGCGCAGGTGTTGGTAAGACCGTTCTGATTATGGAGCTTATCAACAACGTTGCGAAGGCCCACGGCGGTATTTCCGTCTTTACCGGTGTCGGCGAGCGTACCCGCGAGGGCAATGACCTGTACCGCGAGATGACCGAGTCCGGTGTTATCAATAAGACTGCTATGGTCTACGGTCAGATGAATGAGCCTCCCGGAGCACGTATGCGCGTTGGCCTTTCCGGTCTTACGATGGCTGAGTACTTCCGTGATGTAAAGCATCAGGATGTTTTGCTGTTTATCGACAACATCTTCCGTTTTACCCAAGCGGGTTCTGAAGTTTCCGCCCTCCTTGGCCGTATTCCTTCTGCCGTTGGCTATCAGCCCACCCTGGCAACGGAGATGGGCGCCCTTCAGGAGCGTATTACCTCCACGGTAAACGGTTCTATTACGTCGGTTCAGGCAGTTTATGTGCCTGCGGACGACTATACAGACCCGGCGCCTGCAACCACCTTTGCACACCTGGATGCCACAACGGCTTTGGACCGCGGTATTGCCTCTCTGGGTATTTACCCGGCAGTTGATCCGCTGAGTTCCAGTTCCCGGATTTTGACGGCAGAGGTTGTTGGGCAAGAGCATTACGATACCGCTTTGGCAGTAAAGCAGATTTTGCAGCGTTATAAGGAATTGCAGGACATCATTGCCATTATGGGTATGGACGAGCTGAGCGACGAGGATAAGCTGACTGTTAACCGCGCCCGTAAGGTCCAGAGATTCCTTTCTCAGCC
The DNA here is from genome assembly GCA_045654085.1 of Faecousia sp. GTDB lineage: Bacteria > Bacillota > Clostridia > Oscillospirales > Oscillospiraceae > Faecousia. The sequence goes on from JAZOMT010000022.1 coordinate 35,921, forward strand.
CTTTGCGGTTGCTGAGCAGTTTACCGGTTATGAGGGCAAATATGTGCCGCTTAAAGAGACTGTCCGTGGCTTCCGGGAGATTATCGAGGGTATTCACGATGAGATTCCTGAGTCCTATTTCCTCTATGTCGGCTCTATTGATGAGGTCGTCGAAAAGTGGAAGGGTGAGCAGTAATGAACAGCTTTCACTTAAAGATCGTGACCCCGGACGGTGTCTGCTATGACGGGAATGCCCAGTCTTTGACGGTGCGCGCTATTACCGGCTATCTTGGTATTTTGGCAGGGCATATTGATATTACGACCCCGCTGGATACCGGTGAAGCACGGGTGATGATTGATGGGGAAACCCGCAAAGCCTATTGCAGCCGCGGTCTTCTTTCTGTGCAGAGCGGAGAGGTGACCCTGCTTCCGGCGGTGTTTCGCTGGGTGGAATAAAAAATAGCTGAGGAGCGCTATGCTCCTCAGTTTTTCTTATTGACAAATTAAATTAGATATGTATAATTGTATACAATAATACATATAAAGGAGAAACGCTATGCTTGAAATTTCTGCCAAGACAAATCTTCTGGAACAGAAGTCTTATAAATACTCCCTGCAGGATGTGGCTGAGCCTAACTTACAGCGGGACGTATTCTCTTACGGCGAGGTGCCGAAGGTGTCCTTTAACCACCGCCGTGTGCCTATGAATATGCCCGAGGAAATCTGGATTACTGATACCTCTTTCCGGGACGGTCAGCAGTCAGTGGCGCCTTACAGCGTGAAGCAGATTGTGGACCTTTACAAGCTGCTGAATAAACTTGGCGGCCCTTACGGCATAATCCGTCAGACGGAGTTCTTTATTTACAGCAATAAGGACCGGGAAGCGGTAGAGAAATGCCAGGATTTGGGCTTGCGCTTCCCTGAGATTACCACATGGATTCGCGCCAGCAAGGAGGACTTTAAGCTGGTGCGGGATATGGGCATCCGGGAGACCGGTATCCTTGTTAGCTGCAGCGACTACCATATCTTTAAGAAAATGAAAATGACCCGCAGCCAGGTGCTGGATTACTATTTAGGTACGGTAAAGGATGCTTTTTCTGCCGGTATCGTTCCCAGATGTCACTTGGAGGATATTACCCGGGCAGATTTCTACGGCTTTGTTATTCCCTTTGTCAATGAGCTGCAAAAGCTCTCCCGGGAAGCAGGTGTTCCGGTGAAGATCCGCGCCTGCGATACGATGGGCTACGGCGTGCCTTATACGGAGGCTGCAATGCCCCGAAGCGTTGCCGGTATCATTTACGGATTGCAGCATTATTCCGATGTGCCCAGCGAGCTTTTGGAGTGGCACGGCCACAATGACTTTTATAAGGCGGTTGCCAATGCGTCTACGGCCTGGCTCTATGGCGCCTGCGCGGTTAACTGCTCAATGCTGGGTATTGGCGAGCGTACAGGTAATATCCCGCTGGAGGCAATGGTCTTTGAATACGCCTCGCTGCGCGGTTCTATGGACGGTATGCAGCCTGCTGTTGTAACCGAGATTGCAGAATATTTTGAAAAAGAAATGGGTTACACCATTCCGCCTATGACGCCCTTCGTAGGCGAGAGTTTTAACTCCACGAGAGCCGGTATCCACGCAGACGGGCTTCTTAAGGATGCGGAAATCTACTCGATTTTCGATACGGAGAAGCTGCTGAACCGGCCTGCAACGGTGCAGGTCAGTAAGACCTCTGGTCTTGCGGGCATTGCCTACTGGATCAATGTCCATTACGGACTAAAAGGCGAGCAGGAGCTGAAAAAGAATGATCCGCTGGTGGTTGCCGTTAAGGAATGGACGGACCGTCTTTATGAGGATGGACGGCAGACAGTTATGTCCCACGGTGAATTGGAAAAGAAAATCGCTGAGCTGGCGCCCGGCCGGTTTTAAGGAGGAAATATGGAAAAATTTAAGACAGTTTCCTTAGCAGATCAGATTTTTGAAAAGCTTGAGGATGATATTATTGTCGGTGTGTACGCCCGCGGTGAGATTCTTACGGAATTAAAGCTGGTGGAGGAGCTGGGTGTCAGCCGTACGCCTATTCGTGAGGCGCTGCGCCGACTGGAGCACGAACGTCTTATTCAGGAGACAGGCAAGGGCGCGATGGTGCTGGGTATTACGGTTGACGACCTGATTGATATTATGGATATCCGTATGCGTATTGAGGGCCTTGCCGCTGCGCGGGCTGCGAAGAACCGCACGGATGCGGATAAGGCAAAAATTGCCTCTCTGTGCGATTTGCAGGACTACTACTATGTCAGACGTGACCTGGACCGGCTGCGTGAGGTGGACGATCAGTTCCACGATCTTATCTATGATCTTTCTCCCGGCAGCATCCTGCAGGATACACTGACCCCCCTTCATAAAAAGACCCTGCGGTTCCGCAGAATTTCCATTGCTGATGACAACCGCGTGAAAAATTCCGTAAATGAGCACCGCGCCATCGGACAGGCGATTATTGACGGCGACGAGGCTCTTGCAAGCCGTCTTATGGAGGAGCATATTGCCAATGCAAAGATTAATATGATCGAGAGGCTGAAGGAAAATGAGTAAGACACTTGCGCAAAAGATTATTGCCGCCCATCTCATCGATGGGGATATGACACCTGGCAGTCAGGTGGCGCTGCGAATTGACCAGACCCTGACACAGGACGCAACAGGTACGATGGCGTATCTTGAATTTGAGACGATGGGAATTCCCAGAGTCCGCACCGAGCTGAGCGTGGCGTATGTGGACCACAATACGCTCCAATGCGGCTTTGAAAATGCGGACGACCATCGCTACTTACAGACGGTTGCCGCAAAGTACGGCGTCCGTTTCTCCCGTCCCGGCAACGGTATTTGCCATCAGGTTCACTTGGAGCGCTTCGGCATTCCCGGTAAGACCCTCATTGGCTCTGACAGCCATACGCCCACCGGCGGCGGTCTTGGTATGCTGGCTTTTGGCGCAGGCGGACTGGACGTGGCTGTGGCTATGGGCGGTGGCGCCTATTATATCACAATGCCCAAAATGTATAAGGTCAATCTTGTGGGCAACCTGCAGAAGAATGTGACTGCGAAAGACATCAGCCTGGAAATTCTGCGTATTCTCTCCGTTAAGGGCGGTGTGGGCGCGATTATTGAATGGGGCGGCGAGGGTATTCGCGCGCTAACCGTTCCCCAGCGCGCCACCATTACCAATATGGGCGCTGAATTGGGCGCTACTACCTCCATTTTTCCCTCCGACGAGCAGACTAAGAAATTCTTGGAGGCGCAGGGGAGAGGGGATGCCTATGTACCGCTGGAAAGCGACCCGGATGCGGTTTATGATCTGGAAATCACCATTAATCTGGACGAACTGAAGCCTATGATTGCCTGCCCCCATAGTCCTGACAATGTGGTGGCTGTGGAAACCCTTGCAGATGTTAAGGTGGATCAGGTTTGCGTAGGCTCCTGCACCAATTCTTCTTTGCAGGATATGCTGAAGGTTGCCGCGATGCTCAAGGGCAAGACCATTGCGCCCGGTGTGAATCTTTCTGTTTCTCCCGGCTCCCGGCAGGTGCTTTCTATGCTTGCCGAATGCGGCGCACTTAATGACATTCTTGCCAGTGGCGCCCGGCTTTTGGAGTGCGCTTGCGGTCCTTGCATCGGTATGGGCTTTTCGCCCAATTCCGGTGGTGTGAGTCTCCGCACCTTCAACCGTAACTTCTTAGGCCGAAGCGGCACCCGGGACGGTCAGGTCTATCTGGTCTCCCCGGAAACGGCGGTTGCTTCTGCCCTTAGCGGCTTTATTACCGACCCCCGGACGGTGGATTTCGATGTTTCATATAATGTCCCGGCGCAATTTAAAGTGGATGATTCCGGTGTGCTGATGCCGCTGCCGGAGGGCAACGATGGAGAAGTCCTCCGCGGGCCGAATATTAAGGAATTCCCCAAGAGCAAGCCGTTTGCCGATACCTTAACGGCAGAAATTGTGCTGAAAGTGGGCGACAATATCACCACCGACCACATTATGCCAGCCGGTGCGAAAATTCTGCCTTATCGCTCCAATATTCCGTATCTGTCTAATTTCTGCTTTGAGGTCTGTGACCCGGAGTTCCCGAACCGGGCAAAGCAGGCAGGGGACGGCATTGTAATTGGCGGCAGTAATTACGGTCAGGGCTCTTCCAGAGAACACGCAGCGCTGGTGCCGATGTATTTAGGTGTCCGGTGTGTGATTGCCAAGAGTTTTGCCCGTATCCACGTGGCAAATCTGATTAATGCAGGTATTTTGCCCCTGACCTTCCAGAATCCCGAGGATTATGAATGGGTCAGCCAGGGCGCAAAACTCATATTTGCAGACATCCGCAGTTCTATGGCATCCGGTGTATTGGCGGTTACCGATGAAGAAAGCGGCCGCAGCTTCACGGCTGTCTGTGATTTGACACAGCGGCAGCAAAATATTCTGCTTGCAGGTGGTTTGCTTAATTATACAAGGGACGGCGGCAAGTAACCGTCGGGAAAGAAGGAAAATACTATGGACGTTCAACAGGCTTTGGAGGCATTTCGCGTTCTGCTGGCGGAACAGCAGGCGCGTGTTGCCAATATGAATACAGAAAAGACCGATTTTTCCACAAAGGAATGCGTTACCATCGGTGTGGTAGACGGTGATGGCATCGGCCCTATCATCACCAAGCAGGCGACCCGTGTGCTGAAGAAGCTGCTGGCAGATGAGGTTGTAGAGGGTACGGTCATTATTAAGGAAATCGAGGGTCTTACCATCGAAAACCGTATGGCGCAGGGAAAGGCCATTCCCGATGATGTACTGGCGGAAATTAAATCCTGCGACGTAGTACTGAAAGGTCCTACCACCACGCCCCACGGCGGTACATTAGAGTCTGCCAACGTAACTATGCGCCGGGAGCTGGACCTTTACGCCAACGTCCGCCCCGTGTGCATTCCTGAGCAGGGCATCGATTGGATGTTCTTCCGGGAAAATACCGAGGGTGAGTACGTTCTCGGCAGCCGCGGTCTGGACCTTCCCGGTATGGCGGTGGACTTTAAAGTGACGACCGATAAGGGAACACGGCGTATTGTTCGCGCGGCATTTGAGTATGCCCGCAATAACGGCAAGACTCATATGTCTGTGGTCACCAAGGCAAACATTATGAAGAAGACCGACGGTAAGTTTACCGCTATCGCCCACGAGATCGCGGCGGAATATCCGGAGATTACCGTTGAGGATTATTACATCGACATTATGACCGCAAACCTCCTGAAAGAGGGCCTGCGGGAGAAATTCCAGGTGTTCGTGATGCCCAATCTCTACGGTGACATCATTACCGACGAAGCCGCCCAGCTGCAGGGCGGTGTGGGCACTGCAGGCAGCGCCAATTTGGGCGACCGTTATGCGATGTTTGAAGCTATCCACGGCTCTGCGCCTCGTATGATCGAGCGGGGGATGGGGCAGTATGCAAATCCCGACAGCATTTTGAAGGCTGCGGCATTGCTGCTGCGGCACATCTGCCGGGCGGAAGCAGCGGAAAAGCTGGAAAATGCCATTGCAAATTGTCCGCTGACTGTTAAGTCCGACGGCTCTGCCGCTACCTGCGAGGAGTACGCAGACGCACTGATTGCTACATTATAAGTATTATACCGCTTATGGTACGCCATAGGCGGTATTTTTAATGGAAAAAGTTTCGAAAATTCATAAAAATTTTATACAATATTATTGACTTGTATGCTATTCTATAAATGGATATTTACGTTATGGAGTGAGAGAATATGGCTTTTATTGACTTTGTGGATGTGGGTAAGACATACAAGATGGGTGAGGTGTCCATCAACGCCTTACAGAATACCACGTTTGCTGTGGAAAAGGGAGAACTGGTTGTCATCGTTGGCCCTTCCGGAGCTGGCAAAACCACACTGCTGAACATTCTCGGCGGTATGGATACCCTGAGCACCGGAAAGGTTGTTTTGGATGGACGGGAGATCTCTGCCCTTAATAAGCGGCAACTGACCGAGTACCGCCGGGCAGATGTGGGCTTTGTGTTCCAGTTCTATAATTTGGTAGGTAACCTGACAGCTCTTGAAAATGTGGAGCTTGCCAACCAGATCAGTAAGCACCCCTTGGATGCAAAGCAGGTTTTAGAGAATGTGGGTCTGTTTGACCGGATGCACAATTTCCCCAGTCAGCTTTCCGGCGGTGAACAGCAGCGCGTTGCCATTGCCCGTGCGCTGGCGAAAAATCCCAAGCTTCTGCTTTGTGACGAGCCTACCGGCGCGCTGGACTATCAAACCGGCAAGGCAATCCTGAAACTCTTGCAGGATACCGCGAGAAATACGGGTATGACCGTTGTAATCATCACCCATAACAGCGCGCTTACTGCTATGGCTGACCGAGTCATTATGGTTCGTAACGGCACGGTGCGCAGTGTGACCCTGAACGAACATCCTCAGGATATTTCGGAGATCGAATGGTAATGAAAAAGAAGAATATTTTACTGAAGAGTTTGCTGCGTACCATCCGCGGCTCTTTCGGTCGGTATATCGCCATTATGGCCATTATTATACTTGGCTCTTCCATTTTTGTGGGACTGCTCAGTACTAAGGCCGATATGGTAGCCACAGGCCAAAAGTTTGTGAAAACGCAGAATATGTTTGATCTGCGCTTACTTTCCACATATGGCTGGTCTCAGGATGAAGTGGATAAGGTGGCAAAAATGGCCGGTGTGGAGTCGGCAGAAGGCTCTGTGACTATGGATGTAATCGGCAGCCGCAATGCGGATGAGCTGGATGCGGTCTACAAGGTCCACACCATCCCTAAGACCATCAATAAGGTCAATCTTTTAGGTGGCAGAATGCCCCAAAGCCCGGATGAATGTTTGGTGGACGGTCACAATGTGACAGATAAGGTCCTCGGCAGTACATTCACCATCTCCGAAGACAATGATAAGGGCACATTGGACAGCTTCCATTTCCGCACGTATACAGTCGTGGGCTATGTGAGCACACCTCTTTATATGGACCTCTCCCGTGGCAGTACCAGCATCGGCAGCGGTGTGGTGAGCACCTATGTATATTTGCCTGCGGAAGCGCTCAATGTGGATTATTTCACGGAGATTGATGTGACACTTACCGGGGACTATACGCCCTATACCGAGGAATATAATCAGTACCTCAAGGATATGGCTGAGGAGCTGAAGGATGGCGTTACGGTTCTTGCCGGTGAGCGGCTGGTAAACCTGAAGGCTGACGCCACAAAGCAGTACGAGGACGGTTATGCCGAGTACGAAAAAGGCCTTGCGGAATATGAGGAAGGCAGAGCGAAAGCGCTGGCAGAATTGGATAAAGGCCTCCGGGAATTAGAAAAAGCCCAGAAGGAAATTGACGACAACCGCAAGAAGCTGGAAGACGGTATGGCGCAGATTGAGGCGGGCCAAAAAGAGCTGGATGCCCAGAGAGAAAAGCTGGACAGCGGTCGTATTGAACTGGCAAATGCCAAAAAGGAAGCCTATGCCCAGCTTGCGAAAGCCTATGAACAGCTGATTGAAGGTAGAAAGCAGGCAGTTGACGGTCTGACCCAGCTTCGGGACGGTCTCAAGCAAATGGAAGAGGGATTGCCCCTTTTGGACAGCGGTATCGCCCAGATCGAGGACGGCCTTAAGCAGATTGAGGACGGCTCTGCAAAGCTGGAGCTTGGCATCACCTTGGCGGAGTTAAAGGTCAAGGCCATTACCCAGCTATTAAACGGCGCAGGCGGCCCGGATGCCACCAATTCGGTTGCGGAAGGCCTTAAAAAGGAACTATCTGCAGCCCAAGCAGAATTGGACGGCTATCTTGCCCAAAAGGACGAGCTTATCGTTATGCAGGCGGAACTCATTTCACAGCTTGCCGATCTCAAGCAGCAGCGCACAGATATTATTGCCCAACGGGCGCAGTTGCTGGAAACGGAAAAAACCCTGCTCCAAACGATTGAAACCATCGATGCCGGCATTGCCGAGGTGCAGAACAATAAGGCAATGGCAGACAGCCAGTTCGCGGCTGCCGAGGCAGAGATCGAGGCCGGCAAGGTTCAACTGGACGCTGCGCAGGTTGCGCTGGATAATAACCGTGCGGAAGCGGAAAAGGGTATGGCTGTCCTGAACGAGGGTCAGGCAGAACTGGACAAGGGCTGGGCTGAATACAATGAGGGCAAGGAACAAGCAGAAGCCGAGCTTGCCGATGCCAAACAAAAATTGGACGAAGCGGCAGAGGAACTCGCCGATGCCAAGGCGGATATCGACGGTATGACCGGTATTGAGTCCTTTATTTTGGACCGAAACACCAATATCGGCTACTTGGCAGTGGATAACAACTCCGACATTGTTATGGGCGTGTCCCGTGTGTTCCCGGCGTTCTTCCTGCTGGTTGCATCTCTTGTTTGTATTACCACAATGACGCGTATGGTGGCTGAGGAACGTACCCAAATCGGTACTTTCAAGGCGCTGGGCTACAGCGAAAGCGCCATCATTGGAAAGTATCTGATATACGCCGGCTCTGCAGCCGTGCTTGGCTGCGGCTTGGGTGTGCTGCTTGGCAGTGTGCTGCTACCTACGATTTTGTGGGATGTGTACGGCATACTCCTGAATGTCACCCCTAATGTTGTGCTGAAACTGGACATCCCGTTATGTTCCGCGGTACTGCTCAGCTATACAGCGACAATGTTGGCGGTAACATGGTTCTGCTGTCATAGAACACTCAAGGAAGTGCCCGCTGAGTTGATTCGTCCCAAAGCGCCAACCTCCGGTAAAAAGATACTTATGGAATATCTGCCTTTCTGGAAGCGTATCAGTTTCCTCAATAAAGTGATGCTGCGTAATATCTTCCGATACCGTCAGCGGATGCTGATGATGCTGCTTGGCATCGGTGGCTGTACAGCGCTGCTGCTGACCGGCTTTGGTCTGCGGGATTCCATTATTAATACCGTACCCCACCAATACGGTGAGGTTGCGCTCTACGATATGGAAATCTACTTTGGCGGCGGACAGAGCGAGGAGGATCAAAAGGCTTTCCGGGAGGAATTCCGCGGAGACGTGCAGGCTGTGCATTTCTTCTATCAGACCTCTGCGGAAATGGACTTTAAAGACAGCACCGGTGAGCTGTCTATGATTATAACAGACAGCGGAATTACCGAATTCCTCAATTTCAAGCAGAATGATGAATTGCTGCCGGCGCCCGGCTCCGGAGAGGTCTATCTCACAGTGGGCATTGCGGAGAGAATGGGCATTAAACTGGGCGATACGGTGACAATACGAGATTCGGATATGAAGACCCTTACCTTAAAGGTCGGCGGTATCTTTATTAATAACGTGCAAAACTATGCGGTTGTGGCTCCGGAGACGGTGGAGACCCAATGGGGGAGAGTTCCTAGTAGTCAGATGGCGTACGCCAAGGTCCGGGACTATGCGGACGGCCACGAAATTGCTGCGAGAATGTCTAAAATGGGTAACGTAATGAATGTGTCCATCACCCAGGATATGATCCACACGGTGACCAATATGCTGCAGGCGCTGGATACCATCGTTGTCGTTGTCGTTCTGTTTGCGGCGGCGCTGGCGTTCATCGTTCTGTATAATCTGACCAACATCAATATCAACGAGCGGATCCGGGAGATCGCAACCATTAAGGTCTTGGGCTTCCGTTCTCAGGAGTCGGCGGCTTATGTGTTTAAGGAAAACCTGCTCCTGTCGGGAATGGGTATGGGGCTTGGCCTCTTTATGGGCAAATGGCTGCTAAGCTTTGTGATTAGTCAAATTAAAGTGGATTTTATTTGGCTGTTCCCGGTGATTGATTTGCCGTCCTATGTCTATGCTTTGGCGCTGACCATTCTATCCGCGCTGATTGTGGATTTCTTCCTGTACTTTAAGCTGGAAAAAATCAATATGGCAGAGGCGCTCAAATCCGTTGAATAAAAAATTGCTCCCGGTGAAAGCCGGGAGCAATGCTTTTATAAGCTATTAATTACATTTTGGATCCGGGCTACGGTGCGGTCATAGCCCAAAATCTGCATAACGGTGTAAAGGTCGGGGGAGTTGGTCTTTCCGGTGACCGCCTGACGGATAAAGGTGGAAACATCGGCAACAGAGCCGGGGAAGGCATCGGGGTCTGTCTTGTAGGCCTTCATATCGGTAGTGAAGCCGATCTCGGTGGTGATCTCCTTGACCTTGTCGAACCAAGTGGCAGAATCGTCTGCGATGTCAAACTTCTCGAGGAACTTACGAAGCACCAAAGCCACAGTCTCGCGGTTGAATTTGGGGTCAAATTCGGGGGAGACAAGGTACTTGTCAAAGAAGAAGCCCATATAATCCTTGGCATCCTTCCAGACAGCCAGATCCTTTCTCGGCTTCTTGCCGCCGCGGCCAATGGCGAGGATGGCGGTGGTGTATGCCGGGTCAGCCTCCAGTGCTTCAGCAAATTCCGTGTCAAATTCTTTTGCCCAATCGAGAAGCTGAGTGTAGACCTGCTGGGCGTCCATACGGGCGATTTCGTTCTTGGAAACGTCGGTCAGCTTTGCGTAGTCAAAGAGGTTGCCGGCGGGGTTCAGCTTCTTGGGAGAGAACTTAAAGTCGGTAGCGGGGGCGGTGGGGTTGGCTCTGCGCCAGTCCTCGTAGTTGGAGTTTAAGAGTGTCATAATGTACTCATAAACCGCAGAGACGGGGAAACCCTCGGCCTTATAGAAGGTCAGCGCCAGCTCCGGGTCTTTCCGCTTGGAGAGCTTCCGCTTGGAGGTGCCGTCCATCTTCATCAGAGGCCCGATGTGGACATACTTGGGAAGCTTAAAGCCCAGCGCCTTAAACAGCTGAATGTGGAAGGGGAGGGTCGGCAGCCACTCGTCGCCGCGGACAACGTGGGTGGTGCGCATCAGGTGGTCGTCCACCGCGTGGGCAAAGTGATAGGTGGGAATGCCGTCGGACTTGAGAAGGACATGGTCAACATCGTTTTCGGTGATGGTAAGGTCGCCCTTCACAAGGTCGTTGAACTTAAACTGGTTAGCGATGTTGCCGGTGCTGCGGAAGCGCAGTACCCAAGGACGGCCGGCAGAAAGCGCCTGCTGCACGTCCTCCATAGAACGGTCGCGCCACATAGCATACTTGCCGTAATAGCCGGTGGTCTCCTTGGCGGCTTCCTGCTTTTCCCGCATTGCAGCAAGCTCCTCCTCGGTGCAGAAGCAGGGATAAGCCATACCCTGAGAAACTAACTGCTTTGCATAAACGTGGTAAATACCGGCGCGGCTTCGTTGACGGTAAGGGCCGTAGTTGCCTGCATCGCCGTCGATGGTAGCGCCCTCGTCAAACTGAATACCATAGTGCTTGAGTGTTTCAATCAGCACCTTTACGGCGCCGGGCACCTCCCGCTTGGCGTCGGTGTCTTCCACGCGGAGGAACAGGACACCACCGCTTTGGTGGGCCATCCGTTCGGAGGTCAGACCCTGCACCAAATTGCCCAAGTGGACGAAGCCGGTGGGGGAAGGGGCCATACGGGTGATAACTGCGCCCTCAGGCACATTTCGCAGGGGGAATTTTTCTTCCATCTGCTCTGGCGTATCAGTTACGTGAGGAAACAGAATTTCCGCAAGCGCATTGTAATCCATAAAACATAACTCCTCTGTAAAATTTCCCTAATACTATACCAAACTGGAAACGTAATGTCAATTTATCGTTGCGTTTTTGTGAGAATTGTGATACAATACTGTCAATGATTCGAAAAGAGGCGACTATTATGGAAGAAATCGTACAGAAAAAGAGAATGCTGTCGGGCATCAAGCCCTCCGGTGACTTGACTTTAGGCTCTTACTTAGGCGCGGTGAAGAATTGGGCAGAGCGGGCCGACCAGTATGAGTGCTTTTACTTTATGGCGGATCTCCACGCCATTACCGTGCGGCAGAATCCTGCCGACCTCCGCCGCCGTACCCTGGAGCAGCTTGCCCAGTACATTGCTTGCGGTCTGGACCCGGAGAAAAATACCCTCTTTATCCAGAGCCACGTCCACCAGCACGCGGAATTGGGTTGGGTGCTGGACTGCTACTCGATGTTCGGTGAACTGAGCCGCATGACCCAGTTTAAGGATAAGTCTGCCAAGAACGCAGATAACATCAACGCCGGTCTCTTTACTTATCCCAGCCTGATGGCAGGCGACATTCTGCTGTATCAGCCTGACCTTGTGCCTGTTGGCGAAGACCAGAAGCAGCACGTGGAGCTGACCCACGTCATTGCCCGTCGGTTTAACAGCATCTACGGTGATGTCTTTAAGATTCCCGAGCCTTTTGTACCCAAGGTTGGCGCAAGAATTATGAGTCTGACAAACCCCTTGGCGAAAATGTCCAAGTCCGAAAATGAGGACACCGGCCGGGTGCTGCTGATGGATGACCCGACGGTGATTATGAAGCAGTTTAAGCGAGCCATTACCGACTCCGATACGGAAAACTGCGTCCGTTATGACAAGGAAAATAAGCCCGGTGTTGCCAACCTGATGACCATTTATTCTGCGGTCACCGGTAAGACCTACGAGGAGATTGAAAACGAGTTTGTTGGCTGCGGCTATGGTCAGTTTAAGCCGGTGGTGGGCGAAGCGGTGGTGGAGCACCTGCGCCCCATCCGGGAGGAGTCTGCGCGGCTGATGAAGGATAAGGCATACTTGGAAAGCGTCTACCGCGATGGCGCGGAAAAGGCATCCTATGTAGCGGAAAAGACCCTGCGTAAGGTCTATAAGAAAGTCGGCTTTGTTGCAAAATAAAAGATTGCCGGGTACGGTCGTACCCGGCATATTTATATGATTCTGGGAAGGGTTTCGAATATTTCCCGGGTAATGGTTTTGTACGCGGTAATATCTGTGCATTTGCGAAGCTTCTTGCCTAATTTCTCGCTGTTTTCAAATGTAGGCAGCAGATAGAACCAGTTTTCCTTCAGGCGGAACATTGCGTTTCGTTCGCTTCCGAAGGCGGCAACATAATTTGACAGCAGTTCGTCGTGGAAGCTTTGTAGCGTTTCCACGGTTGTGCCACCGCTGACCATACCGGGGTCTGCAATCAGCCCCCGGCCCAGCATTACGGTTTGGCAATTGGGAAATTGCGCGGAAAACCTTTCGATGTCTTGGAGGCTGAACAGATCGCCGTTATAGCAGACGGGGGCTTTGGCGTTATCCAGACAGTAGCGGAACATCTCCATATCCGGTGTTCCTTTATAGAACTGACTGCGGACACGGCTGTGGAGCGTCAGCTCGCAGATGGGATAGCGGTTAAAAATCTCCAATAGGGCAGGAAATTCTTCCGGGCTTTCCACACCTAACCGGGTTTTAACAGAGATGGGCAGGGGAGCGGCAGAAAAAATCTCCCCTAAGAAACGGTCGAGGGTATCCGGCTCCCGGAGCATACCGGAGCCTTTTCCTTTGAAAAATACCGTCCCGGAGGGACAACCGAGATTTAAGTTAATCTCTTCATACCCTAAGTCTTTGCAAACACCTGCAAACCAGAGAAAATCCTCGGGGCTTTTGGTAAGAACTTGGGGGATGACGGTTGCATCTATACTGTCAGCCGGCGGCAATTCCCGGGCTTTCTTCGCCGTCAGCGACCGGTGAACGGTGGGGGAGAAAAAGGGTGTAAAGTATTTGTCCACACCGGGGAAATATTTCCGGTGTAGCTTTCTGTAAATGCTGTCTGTAAGGCCCTCCAGAGGCGCAAAATATATCTTCATAAGTACTTCCTAAATTTGCCGGGTGCGAAAACACCCGGCACATAGCCTGAGCAACATAACCCGAATCCGCCCAAGGCGGCGCCTGATTCGCTCATACTTCATTTTATTCATTGATGGGCGTTAGCCCATCTGCTTCATAAATTTTGCCTGACCAAATCATCCATCCCCCTTGGGTCGTAGATTTCTGAGCTGTGAGGCCGCTCCGGAGTGGTTTCGCGGCTCAGAAACGGGTTTGGGCTATATTGCTCAGGCTAAATATTTAGATTTCCATAATCACCGGCAGAATCATAGGATTGCGCTTGGTGGACTTATAGAGATAGCCGCTGAGGTCGTTCTTGATGGCGGATTTGACGGTAGCCCAGTCGCGGCTTCTCCGTCTGCCGCAGCGCTCAATGGCTTCGAGGGCAACCTCGCGAAGTTCCTCAATAAGCTGCTCGGATTCCTTGAC
>JAZOMT010000023.1:0-2906 GCA_045654085.1 Faecousia sp.
CCCAATGTCATTAAGTTAGCAACAGGGCATAGTGGGTAAAGCAAGGAAAATGAGCGCATCCAAGGCAGGAAACTGTTTTGGATGCGCTTTTTTGTAATTTAGGCATGACAAGTAAGCGGATTGGCAAATCCGCTTAAAAAATCACTATTCAAAGCACGAAAATTATGCTACTCTATAGATGAAGCTAACCGCATGCTTAACGGTCATTTTGCGAGGCCTGCTTCTGCCTGGTCGAATAGGAGTAACATGCTTGCAAATGAGAGCTTCAACATCTGGTGGAGATACATTACCAAGAAAGAATCGTCTGCAAACATGTACCGCGACAGAGAAGTTTGCTTTATAGGCATACTTAGCATCGGCTTTCTGAATGATTACGGGTGAGGTAACCAGCTCAGTAAAGTTGTACATGATGAGTCTGGCAAAGACCTCTTGGTATATGTACTCCACCTTTTTTGCATGAAAGTGGAGCAAGCCCACTGAGTATTTCAGCGCACGAAAAGATGTTTCGATTCCCCAGCGCATATTGTAGAGTTTCTTCAATTCCGCTGGAGGAAAGTCGCATGTATCCAGATTGGTCACGACGGTTTCGAACACACCGTCTGCAATTTGGAAGCGCACTATGCGAAATGGAAGGTTATAAAAAACAGTGGGATCAAACTTTCTGTTTTTTGGCGGTAGAAAATCGAAATTGCGACAAGTCTTTAAGATTTTATATCGGTTTCTGTCTTGGGCAAGTTTCTTGACATCGTTAGTGTTCTTTGTTGTCAGAGAGAGATCAATAAATAGATCAAACTCCTTTGTGTTCGGCAAGTCCAAACCGGCGGCGATTCCTCTTGAATTTAAGACATCCTGAATTCGAATCAAAAAGCGCCAACCTTTTTCTTGAATATGCGCCATAAGATTGAACCCTTCATATCCTCTATCTGCAATAACCAAGACATTCTTTAATGTGGATCTGTCAACCATATCGCAGAGAGCATGTCGTTCGTTTGCTTTTCTTTGACCAAGTAAAACAGCATCAGTATAGGTGCGCTGCAGCAAATCATACATCGCATCCAAATGGAGTAGGTTGTATGAGGATCGTCCCTCAACAGATGGAAAGTAGGAATATGGGTCACTTGGATTGGTTGGTATTTGAATATCTGACCCGTCAGCAGCGATTATACGAAACCCCTTGTAGTGTTGCTCTTTGTCTGTTCTTTGGACAAATAAATCGAAAAGTGAGGAAAATGCAGCCGGAACAATTTTTCCTCTTTGCTGAACAAAAGCGGATGTGGAAGCAACATTGACAGAACAGCCAAAGTACCGCAGCAACTCTGTCGTAAGACTACCACCTTCCATTGCTAAAAGGAACGAGATAACCTTGTCAAAAGGTAGCTTTCTTTCTCTCGAAAAATCCCGCCCAGGATTTTTTACAAACATCCAAGAGACTTCGCAAAGCTGAGATATAGCTGCTGCAAGTTTCTTTTTAGTGATCGCTATTTTGTCTAACATCAGAAAAACCTCCTTGTAACTATCGGTGGGAACACCTCTAATTACAAAGGCCTTTTTGCTAATCGCAATTAGCAAAAAGGCCGCACATTTTTCTGCATTTGTCAAGCTTTATTTTGAAAAATAGTAACAAAAAAGCTGAACTCCACATTTCTGTGAAGTCCAGCTTTTCTTAACTTAATGACATTGGAACATCCCCCGGGGGCGGTTTTTTCTGTGGCGGCAAAGGCAAGGAAAAAAGTGCATCAAAAAGCGGCGGTTTTTTCCGAAAAACCATAAAAACCGGGTTGAATTTTCGGGCGCGATATGCTATGATAGGATAGCGTACGAATGGGTTACTATGCCCATTTGTGCCAAAGCTGAATACACGGTCTATAAAGGAGCAAAGCTTATGCCACATACCATCGCTGTTGCCGGAAAAGGCGGCGTAGGCAAGACCACCACCTGCGGTATGCTCATTGACTATCTGTGCAAAAAGGGAACTGGCCCTGTGCTGGTAGTAGATGCGGATGCCAACTCCAACCTCAATGAAGTGTTGGGCGTAGAGGTGGAGACAAGCCTCGGCGCGATCCGGGAGGAAATGGCACAATCTGAATTAAAAGGCACGATCCCTGCCGGTATGACCAAAGCGGATTATGCGGAGTATAAATTCAATTCCGCGCTGATTGAAGAAGATGATTTTGATATGCTTGTTATGGGCAGGACCCAGGGCAAGGGCTGCTATTGCTATGTCAATGGTGTGCTCAAGACCCAGATCGACAAGTATGCCAAAAATTATCAATATATTGTTATGGACAATGAGGCCGGTCTGGAGCACGTGGCCCGGGGCACACTGCCTCCGGTGGACACGATGCTGTTGATCTCCGACTGCTCCCGCAGAGGCATTCAGGCAGCTGCCCGGGTTGCGGAAATGATCAACGAAATGGACCTGAAGATTGACAGACTGGGTCTGATCGTCAACCGGGCACCCGGCGGTGTTTTGGAAGCAGGCGTGCAAGAGGAGATCGAAAAGCACGGTCTGCAGCTTCTGGGCGTACTGCCCCAGGACGAGGGTGTTTACCGCTGCGATTGCGACGGCAAGCCTTCCGCCAAGCTGCCCCAGGACAACCCTGTTAAGCAAGCGCTCACGGGAATCCTGCAAAACCTCGGCTTGTAAAAGCCACCAAAATTCGTTAATAAAAAATATTTTATTATAAAACCAAAACAAGGGGGAAAACAATTATGTCTTTTGAACCTAAGACGCAGCCCTTCAGCGGCAAGATCAATGCCGTAACTTTGGGCACCGGCGACAAGGCAATCGTCATCGGTGGTCAGAATGTGCTGCCGTTCTACACCTTCGATCCACCCATGGAGAATGCACCGAAGATCGGCGTGGAAATTTCCGACGCCGCCGATTCCTGGGATGTACCCGGCCT
>JAZOMT010000024.1:0-9700 GCA_045654085.1 Faecousia sp.
ATATCGGCAGTGAGGGTTCTACCCTCCTGGACTGCCTTACCCATAAACAGTTCAAACTCCGCAAACATGGTCTGTCGGTAGATTGTACCCTTGAACTGCTCCAGGAAATGGTTGATCAGATAAGCCCGTTCCTTCTTGTCCGTGGTCTTGCCCAGCAGATATTCCATCAGCAGCGCCTCGTTGCAGGTGGATGCAACTTCCGCAACGAAAATGCAGTAGTTGGCATCAACGGGATTCTGGTGCTTGTTGGAAAGATAGGAATGGAGTGCGTGGCCCATCTCGTGAGCCAGGGTAAACTGGCTGCGCAGAGAATTGTTGTAGTTCATCAGAACATAGGGATGGACGGATGCGCCGGCAGAATATGCGCCGCTCCGCTTTCCCTCATTGGGGTAAACATCCACCCAACGGCTGTTAAAGCCTTCCAGCAGGATCTTGCGGTACTCGTCACCTAAAGGCGCAAGAGCATCGTAGATGGTCTGCTTTGCTTCCTCGTAGGGGATCTTCTTGTCCACACCGGAGACAAGATTTGCATATACATCGTAGAAATGCAGCTCGTCTACGCCCAGCAATTTCTTCCGCAGGCGGACATAGCGGTGCATCTTGTCCATATTTTTATGGACAGTATCGATCAGGTTGGTGTAAACCGTAGTGGGTACATTGGTGCGGGAGAGAGACGCCTCCAAGGTAGAGCCATAGCGCCGGGCATCTGCAAAGAATTTCAGCTTCTTATTCTGGGCGTTCAGGATTGCGGCAGCCGTATTGCGGAATGCGCCGAAGCCGGCATAGAGGTTTTCGTAGGCGCTCTTACGCAGTTCCCGATCCTCGCTGCCCTGATAGGAAATAAAAGTACTTTGGCTCAGCGGATGGGCATTGCCCTCACCGTCGATGGCATCGGCAAATGTCAGGTCAGCATCTGCCAGCATACCATAAATATTATCCGGTGCGGCTGCCATATCGCCGGCAGCAGCCAGCAGCTTTTCTTCTGCAGCAGAAAGGGTGTGGGCTTTTAACCGGCGCATATCGGTAAGATAGCGGCGGTAGCGCTCCAAGGCGGGACAATCCTTGTAGAACTGCTCAAGGGTATCGTCCTCAATAGCCATAATTTCCGGGGTCTCGAAGCTGATGGCAGTGCTCAGTGCCACCACCTCGGACATAAACTTGCCGGACATTGCCTGATAGAACGCATTGCGGGTATCCTCATCAGACTTACGCATACAGTAGTTTGCCAAAAGCTCAAGCTTTACATTGGCCTGCTCCATCCGGGTAAGGTAAGCGCACAGGGTCTCACCACTTTCGCCCAGTTTACCAGCAAAGGCAGCAAGGGCATCCTTGTCGGCACTGACAGTTGCCAGCTCCTGCTCCCAAGCTTCGTCTGATACATACATATCCTCTGTTGCCCAAGTGTTTTCCTTTAAAACTTCGCTGCGCTGGGGTAGTTTTTCCATAGTTTCCATAGTAATTACCTCCAAAAATGTGGATTTCCCCCATTATACCACTCAACTATATAAAATGCAATCTTGTTTTTAGACAGAAATTATGATAAATTTATCTGCGGTGATAGAAATGAAAGAGAAACTGACCGGCAACATTTATCTTATTGTTGCAGTACTGATATGGGGCAGTACCTTTGTTGCCCAAAGCGTTGGTATGGACTCCGTAGGACCTTTTACTTTCTTAGCTGTTCGCTGTATCCTGGCTGTGGCATTTTTACTGCCGGTGATCGCAGCATTCGAAGCGAAGAATATCAAAAATTATTTCCGCAAATGGTGCAACAAAAAGCTTTGGATCGGCGGTATTCTCTGCGGCATTGCCCTCTTTATAGCAGCCAGTCTGCAGCAGATAAGCCTTGTAAACACCGATGCGGGCAAGGCGGGCTTTTTAACCGCCCTTTATGTGGTTTTGGTACCGGTGATCGGTATCTTTCTTGGAAAGAAGCCTACCGTCAATGTAATCATCAGCATCGTGCTGTCGGTAATTGGACTGTACTTAATTAGCTGCGTGGGTGTGACGGTGATTCGCACCAGCGATCTGTTGCTTCTCGGCTCTGCCCTGTCCTTTGCTTTTCAGATTACCTTTGTGGAGCGACTGGGAAACGGGCTGGACGGTCTGCGGCTCAACTGCATTCAATGCTTTGTTTGCGGTGTGCTTTCAGGTCTTATGATGCTGACAGAGGATGTAAGCCTTTCCGGGATTATGGATTGCACCATTCCCCTGCTGTATGCCGGTATCCTCTCTTCCGGTGTTGCCTACTCGCTGCAGGTTTTGGGTCAGCAAAAAATCGAATCCAACACCGCTTCCATTATTATGAGCCTTGAGAGCGTGATCGCGGTGCTGTGCGGCTGGCTGATACTCCACGAAACAATGACACCTTGGGAAATTTCCGGCTGCGTCCTTGTATTTATTGCAGTGATCCTGTCCCAGATCGCACCGAAGAAGAAAATGGCATAAAAGTACCCCGACGGAAATTTCTGTCGGGGTATTTTGCGGCGGGAGCAAGCCCCCGCCCTACGCATATCATCTGCGCTTATCTGCCTCGATAAGCAGCTTCATCCCTTCGATGCCTACACGGATGGCGCGAGAGGTGTCCTCGGTCATAGGCATAAAGAGGCCGGCCTTTTCCCGTTCCTGATTCCACACTGCGTGGAAACAGCTGCCGCAGCGGACACCCAAGGCAGCCGCCACAACGAACAGCGCGGCAGATTCCATTTCGCTGGCTTTCACACCTAAGCGTTTCCAGGCCTCCCACTTTTGGAGCAGCTCATAGGAAACGGGAGACTTTTCAGGTGAGTGCTGACCGTAGAAGGAATCCTTACACTGGACAACACCCGTATGGGTAGAATACCCCAGTGCGCGAGAGGCTTCCCGCAGCGCCAAGGTCACATCAAAGTCCGGCACAGAGGGAAATTCTGCAGGCGCATACTCGAAAGAGGTATGCTCAAAGCGGACAGCACCGGTGGCGACCACCACATCCCCGGGCATCACATCCATATGGATGCCGCCGCAGGTGCCCACCCGGATAAAGGTATCCGCACCGATGGCTGCCAATTCCTCCATAGCAATGGCCGCAGAAGGGCCACCGATGCCGGTGGAGCAGACGGAGACCTTCTCTCCGCAAAGGTAGCCGGTGTAGATGTTATACTCCCGATTCATACCGATATGGACGGGGTTATCAAAATAGGATGCGATGGCTTCACAGCGGCCGGGGTCTCCGGGCAGAAAACAATATCTGCCCACATCACCAGCAGAACAGTTAATATGATACATTTTTTCGGTTGCTTGCATATCTTTCTCTCCTTATATTAGAACAGACTAACCTGATTAGAGTCGGGCAGTGCGCCGAACGCACCAGCGTCCTTCAGCATCCCAATATGGGTCTTACTGACCTTGGGGCAGGCGGCCGCCACTTCCTCCACGGAAATAAACTCTCTTCCCTCTCTTCCCTTCATCAAATCCCAAGCGGCACTTTCGCCAAGACCGGAGATGGACACAAAGGGCGGGCGGAGCTTACCGTCCTCGATGAGGAATTTGGTTGCGTGGCTCTTATAGATGTCAATGGGCAAAAACTCCAGTCCCCGGAGGTAGAACTCATAGGCAACCTCCAAGGTGGTGAGCAGATCCTGCTCCTTGTCGGTGGCTTTGTCATTGCCGGAAATGGCCTTAATGTGGGCTTTCACATCTTCCATACCGTTCGTCATCATAAGTGCGTCAAAACCGCCCTTCTGACTGCGGCGATAAAAGTAAGCCGCGTAGAATGCCAGCGGGTAATTTACCTTAAACCAAGCGATGCGGAAAGCCATCATAACGTAGGCCACTGCGTGGGCCTTAGGGAACAGGTACTTAATTTTCTTACAAGAGTCAATATACCAATCCGGCACACCGGCGTCCTTCATTTCCTGCTCCGCGCCATCGGGCAGTCCCCTGCCCTTACGGACAGACTCCATAATCTTAAAGGCTCTCTTCTCCGGCAGACCGCAGGAAATAAGATAGATCATAATATCGTCACGACAGCCGATGGTCTGATCTACCCGGGCAGTACCCGAGACGATCAGGTCTTTTGCATTGCCCAGCCACACGTCAGTACCGTGGGTATAGCCGGAAATTCGCACCAAGAAGTCAAACTTTTCCGGCTTGGTGTCGAGCAGTACTTCGCGGGTGAACCGGGTGTTGAATTCCGGTACTGCTACCGCGCCGGTAGGACCTAAGATAGGGTCATTTTCGTAGCCCAGCACCTTGGAAGAGGTAAAGATGGACATAGTTGCCTTATCATCCAGCGGGATGGTCTTGGCATCCACGCCCGTATCGTCCTCCATCATACGGATCATCGTGGGGTCATCGTGACCCAGCATATCCAGCTTCAGGAGGTTTTCTTCCATAGAGTGGTATTCAAAATGGGTGGTGATTTGGTCGGAATTGGGGTCGTCTGCCGGGTGCTGTACCGGACAGAAATCCCAAATTTCATTTTCCTGAGGAATGACCACCAGTCCGCCCGGGTGCTGGCCGGTGGTACGGCGCACACCGACACATCCTGCGGCAAGGCGGTTCTCCTCAGCTCGGGAGACCGTTTTATTTCGTTCGTCGAGAAACTTTTTAGCGTAGCCAAAGGCGGTTTTTTCCGCCACCGTACCGATAGTACCGGCACGGAACACGTGAGAGGCACCAAACATCTCCGTACAGTAGGCGTGGGCGCGGGACTGGTATTCACCGGAGAAGTTCAGGTCAATATCGGGAACCTTATCGCCACCGAAGCCAAGGAACGTTTCGAAAGGAATATGGAAGCCATCTTTCTCAAATTTCGTTCCGCACTTGGGACAAACCGCATCCGGCAGGTCTGCGCCGCAATTGTAGCCTTCAGGTACATTCAGCTCCGTATATTTGCAGTCCGGGTTGGGACAGCGGTAGTGGGGCGGGAAGGAGTTAACCTCCGTAATGCCCGAAAGGTACGCTACAATAGACGAGCCGACAGAGCCACGGGAGCCAACCAAGTAGCCGTTTTCCAAGGAATTCTGCACTAATCTTTGGGCTGACATATAAATCACATCGTAGTGGCAAGAGATAATGTCATTTAATTCTGTCTCTACGCGCTTGACCATAGACTCCGGTGGATTAGCACCGTAAAGCCGGTGGAATTTGCCGTATACAAGATTTTTCAGGTCTTCCACAGAGTTTTCGATAGCCGGCGCAAAAAGATTGTGCGGCACGGGACGGACATTATCGCACATATCCGCGATATAATTGGGGTTTTCAATGACCACTTCCCGCGCCTTTTCTTCGCCTAAGTAGGAAAATTCCTGAAGCATTTCGTCTGTGGTGCGTAAGTAAAGAGGGTTATCCTTGTCCGCATCGTCGAAACCCTTAGTGGCAAGGAGGATATGGCGGAATATCTCGTCCTCCGGGTCTAAGAAATGGACGTCACCGGTGGCAACTACCCTTTTCCCCAGCCGTTGACCCAGCTCCACGATGGTGCGGTTGCAGTCCATAAGCTCCTCTTTGGAGAGAGCAATAGGCGCTTCGCCCTTTTTGCCCTCGTCCAGCATAAAGCGGTTATTGGAAAGGGGCTGAATTTCTAAATAATCATAGAAGCTTGCCAGCCGTTCCAGCTCCTCCCAGCTTTTGCCGGAAAGGGCCGCCTGATAAATTTCGTTATTTTCGCAGGCAGAGCCAATAATAAGGCCTTCCCGCAGTTTCATCAGTTCGGACTTAAAAATCCGGGGGAATTTGCGGAAATGCTTCAAGTTAGAATCGGAGATGAGATGGTAAAGATTTCGCAGTCCCATCTGGTTTTTGGCAAACATCACAATATGCTGGCAGCGCATTGTATCCCGGCGATGGGCTGGGCGCAGAGGCAGCATTGCATCATTGATTTCCTGAATATCGGCAATACCTTTTCCCGCCAGCAAGGGGAACAAATTGGCCATAATTTTGCCGCAGATAAGGGCATCATCCCCAGCCCGGTGGTGGTTGAAATCCTCCAGACCAAAGGCCTTTGCCACCACGTCCAGCTTATATTTGGGAAGCTCAGGCATCAGGTTTTGGGCAATGGTCAGCGTGTCCACATAGGTAAAATTGTGGGCAACGCCAAGGCTGTCGCAGGCGCGCTGGATGAAGGTAAGGTCAAAATCTGCATTATGGGCGACAATGACCCTGTCTCCGATAAAGTCCAGAAGCTGGGGTATCACGGTATCGATTTTCGGCGCGTCCTTCAGCATTGCATCGGTGATACCCGTTAAGGTGCTGACCTCCCGGCTTAGCTGCCGACCGGGGTCAACGAAGGTTTGGAAACGGTCAATTTCCTCACCATCACGCATTTTCACAGCGCCAATTTCGATAATGGTATCGTGCCGGGCATACAAACCGGTGGTCTCCAAGTCCAGCGCGATATACTCGTCCCCGAAGGACATATTTTTACTGCCGTGGACGGCAACCCGGTCATCCACATCGTTAATATAATAGCCCTCACAGCCGTAAAGGATTTTAATGGTCTGGTCAGTACCCGCCACCTTAGGCGCGCCCTTCCAATCCTCCACCGTGTGCAGCGCTTCGGTAAAGGACTGAACACAGCCGTGGTCTGTGATAGCGATTGCGGGATGTCCCCAAGCGGCAGCCCGACGAATAGCTGCGTCGGTGCTTGTCAGGGCATCCATATTACTCATATTGGTATGCAGGTGCAGCTCTACGCGGCGACCAATGTCGCACATATCCGCTCTGCTTTCCATTTTGCCTGCCATAATGGCATCCGGTTTTAAAACCATATCTCCATCGTAGCGGTTGATTTCCAGTCTGCCGCGGACACGGAAGACCTTACCGGTTTTTACCGCATCGAGGATGGGCTTTGCCTCCTCATTTTCCATAAAGCGGTTAATACGCACAGAACCGCGGTTGTCGGTCATATCAAAAGAAATGACCCACGCGTTCCGTTTCTTCAGCTCCCGATGGTCAACGGCAAAGACCTTGCCCTCCACGATAACGCTTCCCATATCCAGCTCCAAGGTATCCATCGGCACAGCATCCCCTTTAAAGGGTCTGCCGTAGATGGCTTCCTTCTTCTCTGGCGTGGGCTTCTCTTTATCGCGGAACACAGGAGCAGGAATATCCGTAAGCATTTGCTTACGCATATTCGCCATAGCATCAATCAGTTCTTTACCCTCTAAGGTCTTTCCTGTTTCGATGCAGATTTCCGGCACAATGCCAAAGCGTTCGCAGAAGATATTTTTCACTTGGGGCAAAACCTTTTCCAAAGCATCCTTACCGTTGGCGGCAAGGGATACCGTCAATTTTTCCCCTTCCCAAGCGTACTGCGCGCCGGCAAGAACGCCCCGCGCCATAGAATTTTGAGAGACGAAAATATCCCGAATTTCCTCCGGGGCAATTTCTGTCAGGCAGCTTTTAGGGAAGCGGCAGGATAGGGTCAGGCTGTTAAGTCCGTAAATGCGGCTAATTTCCCTTTCTACACCGTCCAGCGCAGTCCGGGGGATATAATGACTGCAAGCCATATTTACGTTTATCCGCCGGGCAACCGGGTCTACGTCCGCAGATACCAGTACAGCCGCCTGCATAGCATCAGAAAGCTCTGCAGACGGACGGTAATCCGGGAACATATGTAAAAAGGGAATGGTTTCTTTCATAGCTTCCTCACATTTTTTCGATTCTCTCTAAGAGAGCCGGCAGTAGCTCCTCGTAGGGGTACTTGGCGATCTGCTCTCCTTTTTCAAAAAGCATACCGCAGCCGTCACCGCCGGCGATGCCGATATCTGCCTCCCGGGCTTCACCCGGGCCGTTAACGATGCAGCCCATAACCGCCACGGTGATGGGCTTTTTGCAATTTTTCAGCGCCTCGTCTACCTTTTCTACAAGGCCGATGAGGTCGATTTTTGTCCGTCCGCAGGTGGGGCAGGAAATGATATTCACGCCCTCTTTCCGCAGTCCTGCCGCTTTTAAAATATCCTTGGCGGCATAGATTTCTTCTACCGGGTCATCTGTCAGACTTACACGAATGGTATCACCGATACCGTCCAACAAAAGCGCACCGATTCCCATAGCAGACTTCATAAGACCCATACGCACAGGGCCCGTTTCCGTTACACCAATGTGCAGCGGATAATCGCACCGGCTACGGAACAGCCGGGCTGCTTCCACCATGGTCGGTACGGTGGAAGACTTCATAGATACGCAAGTATCATAGAAATCGAATTTTTCCAGCAACTCCAAGTGGCTGAATGCGCTTTCCACCAGGGCTTCTGCTGTGGGGTGACCGTACTTCTCCAGCAGTTTCTTATCCAAACTGCCGCCATTGACACCGATACGAATGGGAATATGCAGATCCTTGCACACATCCACAACTGCTTTGACCCGATCTTCCCCACCGATATTACCGGGATTGATCCGGATCTTAGCCGCACCACCTTGGGCAGCTGCAATAGCTAGCTTGTAATCAAAATGAATGTCCGCAACCAAGGGCAGGGGCGATTCCCGACAGATCTGGGCAAAGCTGTTGGCCGCTTCCATGTTGGGAACAGCCAGCCGCACAATCTGGCAGCCGGCTGTATGCAGAGCTTTGATCTGCGCTAAGGAGGCCTCCACATCAGTGGTCTTTGTATTGAGCATGGACTGGATCGCCACCGGGGCTCCGCCGCCGATAGGCACACCGCCAACCAGGATCTGTCGGGTCATAATCATTACCTCTTTATAATCGTAAAAATATCTTTGAAAGTGATCAGAGCCATCAATGCCAGCAGCGCGATCATGCCCGCTGCATGGATATAGCCCTCGTATTTAGGATCGATCTTTTTCCGGATAACGGCTTCAACGCCGGTGGTCAGCAAAAGACCAACGATTCGACCGCCATCCAACGCCGGAATCGGCAAAATATTCATAACTGCCAGGTTGATCGCAAGGAACCCGCCAAAATACAGAAGATTCAATAGTGCCAAGGATGCATCCTGGGCGGCTGCCGCACTTTCAGACATGATCTGCACGATGCCCACAGCACCGGTCATATCCTGCAGCCCCGCCTGTCCTTTAAAAATCATTTCCAGGCTGACGATCACGCTCTTGACATAATTGAAGGCTGTGGGGAAGATACGCCCGGGCACAGATGCCGGAGTTGTTTCAGCCGGAAGAAAACTAATACCGTACAACCGGGATTGGGCACCGGAATCGTCCGCAACCAGTTGTCGGATCATAGGCACATCCTGCAAGTAAACCTTTTGACCGTCACGAAGAACTGTAATATCATAACTGCCATCGGTTGCAAGCATGGTGGCAAGGGAAAAATCTTCGTATATGCTGATTTTTTTGCCGTCAAATTCCAGAATCTGATCTCCAGCCTGCAAACCACCGGACACAGCTGCAGAACACCAATCCTCCACGTGGGCAAGCTCCGTGGTCACATAGTTCGGCTGCCAAAACAGCACCACCGTCACGATCAAAACACCGGTAAGAAAGTTCATGAATGAACCAGCAGCCAGAATGATCAGCCGTTTCCACCAAGCGGCCTTTTGGAAGGAACGGGGATTTTCCGTATCCGCATCCTCCCCTTCCATGGCGCAGTAACCACCAATGGGAATGCAGCGGATCGTATATTGGGTCTCCCCCCGTTGCCATTTGGCGATGGCAGGGCCCATGAACATAGAAAATTCATTGACCTGCACACCGGAGAACTTTGCAGCCAGGAAATGTCCCAGCTCATGGACAAAGATCAACA
>JAZOMT010000025.1:0-22181 GCA_045654085.1 Faecousia sp.
CTGTCCTGTTGCGGTACCCGAAAAAATCATCGGGCTTATGCTAATCCTCGATTTTTTCGACCGCTGCCACTCGCTCAGCTCCCTTCATCTGCCACTGGCAGCGGTCGCATCGCTCCCCGTGAAAATAGGTAACGCAAACATATTATAACCTCGCTGTTTCGACAGCGAGGTCTTTTTATATTTGCAGGAGTAAATACCGGGTGCCTATAATGTAATAAAATCGTCGCATCGAGCGCCGATTTTATTTCGGGTCGTCGAGGGCGCCGACCCCTACAAACGCATTGTCGTACAATGCTGTAGGGAATGGATTTATCCATTCCACAGGCGGCACCAAAAGAAAGCGGAATGCATAAATGCATTCCCTACTTTACTTTGCAGTATGAATGGCTTATAATAGATTTATTCTATTTTTTGAGGGATTTTTATGATTGAAATTTCGCACCTAAATAAGATTTATAAATCTAAAAAGCGGAAGAAATGCCACGCGCTGAAGGATATTAATCTGACTCTGCCGGATAATGGACTTGTATTTGTTCTTGGCAAGAGTGGCAGCGGCAAAAGTACGCTTCTTAACCTCATTGGCGGCTTGGATAGCATCACCAAAGGCAAGATTACGGTAGACGGCAATGACCTTTCCAAGTTTGGTGAACGGAAGTTCTGCAACTACCGCAATACCCACATCGGCTTTATCTTTCAGGACTATCACCTGATTGATGAATTGACCGTTTATGATAATATCGCTCTTTCTCTCAATCTGCGAAGAATCAAGGACAAAGAAGCGGTTTCTAAGGCATTGGAACGGGTTGACCTTGCAGGTTACGAGGATCGTTATCCTACAGAGCTGTCCGGCGGTGAGCAGCAGCGGGTTGCCATCGCGAGAGCCATTGTGAAGAAGCCCCGGATTATCCTTGCGGACGAGCCTACCGGCAACTTGGACACCAATACTGCAACGGCTATCGTAACCTTACTTAAAGAGCTGTCCAAGGATTGCCTGATTTTAATCGTTTCCCATAATATCAACGATGCAAATAATTATGCTGACCGCATTATTGAACTCCGCAAAGGCGAAATCATTTCCGACAAGTCCAGAAATCCCGAATTTTTTGGACGAAATGAGCCTATTAGATGGCAAATTGGTCTATCCCCAAGGTCTTGCTCTTAGCGATCGGGATATCGCCTTTATGAACGAAAATACAGGGGCGAAATTTGTAAAGCGGACAGATAAATTCATCCCTACTTCTGCCCTCGAGAAAGAAGCGAAAAAGGTTAAAATTGAAAACAAAGGTCTTTCCCTTTGGAAAGAATTGCATCTATCCGGCAAATTCCTGAAAAACAAGGCTTTCACCATTGCCGTCAGCGCATTTATGGTAGCGGTCATTATGATGATCCTGTCCTTGGCGCAGACAATGATCCATTTCGATGCCGGGCGCATTTTGCAGGAAGAAATGGTAAAAACCAAGCAGAGCGCTTTATTATTGAATAAAACGGTGGATGAAGAGACGCAGGCTCTGTTGGAACATAACTACCGTGTTGCTATTAGCGACGGAGATATCCAAGCATTCAAAAATTCCGGGTATGCGGGTGATGTTTATCCAGTCCTGAATGTCTCCGTTCCCGTCGTTGAATATCGCAACAGTGCCGGAACTAGTGTGCCTTATTTCAGAAACAGCATCTATATCACCGAAACCCTTGGCACCATAATTGCAGACCAAACGTTTTTGGAGAAGAAATTCGGCAAGATAGAATATTTGGCTCAGGCAGAGGAATTTCATCCCTCCGGTGTTATCATCACGGATTATGTAGCGGATGGTATACTGGCTATGTATAGCCAGTACAAATCATATGATGAGATCATCGGCGCATACAATCAACCTTGGGGTGCAGCAACCAGAATTTATATAAATGCAATTATAAATACGGAATATGAAAGTGAATTTCAGCCGCTTATTGATCGTGTGAAAGAAGAAAACACTCTAAAATTGGCAGACCTGTATAATGAAGATGATTTTAGGGAGTTCGTAAGCGAAATATATAATTGCTTAGGCTATTGCTATACTCTAAATCAGAATTACATTGTAGATTTTAATAAAACACATGATGTTACTTTTATGTGGCACGACAAAATCAACATCAACGGAAAATTTGATTTTATCGACCCCGCTTCACCATATATCACATTTGGCGCGAATGGATTAGGGAAGAACGAAGCAGTCGTAAATTTGGATGAATATAATAAGATGTTCGGTACAAATTACTCTCCTGATAATTACAATAGCTTTGTTCCCCATACGGCAACAATTACAGGATATAGATTTTATGATGTTGACAACAGCGATCCATTATACCATGAGGAAATTAAGATCGTTGGCTTAAGACCCAATGTCGCAGCAACCATGTTTATGAACATAGAGGAGTCTTCGCATCTGTTAACCCAATTGTCTAAGAATTCCGTATATGCAAATGCACTATATCTTGATGGCACAGAAGGACTCGAGTCTGCGCTGAATCTTTCAGAAGAATTAAACTACGAACATCAAAACATCTCCGTAGAAGGTATTCACACCATGACAAAGGCGGTCAATGTGTTTGTGCCTATCTTTGAACTGGTCAATATCGTAATGTGTCTTGGCGTTGTGTTCATTTTCGTCAGCTTCTCTACGAAGATGATCAACAGCAAAATGCACGAGATCGGCATTCTAAAAGCCCTTGGCACAAAGAACGGCACAATTCTCACCGTATTTGGTATCCAGGTGTTGCTGATCGCGCTTTTGACCGCTCTCCTTGCTACGGCAGGCTACTATTATTTCATTGGGTTTGCCAACACAGCCCTCTATGAAGCAATGCTGGAATTAGTTCCCAACCAGATTGTTTTGGAACTGAATTTCCTCACATTCCAGCCGGATATTGCTGCAGGCAACTGCATTCTTGTAGCCGCCCTTGCGGTCGTATCCCTAATCTTCCCGATGCTGAAAATCAAGGCTATTAAACCCGTTAAAATCATTAAAGCAAAAGAATAAAAAATAAGAGGTGCGAAAACGCACCTCTTATTTCTTTTCCATAAGGTCTGCTAATGTAACGCCTTCTAAAAAACCGTCGATCATTGCGTCCAGCTTTTCCCACATAGGCTTTGTCTGGCAGCAGGTTGCCCTGGAGCAGGCGGCTGGGCCTTGGCTGGTGCAGGAGACAGCGGCGAGACTGCCCTCTGTCAGCTTTAATATGCTGCCGACGGTATACTCTTCTGGGGAGCGATTGAGGCGGTAGCCACCGCCCTTGCCGTGTACGGCGTCCACAAAGCCGGCTTTCGATAAAGTGGTCATTATGGATTCCAGATATTTTTGACTGATTTCCTCAGACTCTGCGATCTCTTTCAATGGGATATACTGCTCGTTGCCGCTGAGGGCAAAGTGGAGCATTACCCGCAGGGCGTAACGCCCTTTTGTCGATACGATCATAGCTTACTCGCAGTGGTCACAGTGCTCGCAGTCGGGGAAGAGCGCTGCGTCGTAGGCAATGCCGTTTTTGTCGTAGTAATCCTTGACGGCTGACTTGATGGCTTCCTCGGCAAGGACAGAGCAGTGAACCTTGTGGACAGGCAGACCGTCCAAGGCCTCAGCAACGGCCTTGTTGGTCAGCGTCAGCGCTTCAGAGAGGGGCTTACCCTTAATCATTTCAGTAGCCATAGAAGAAGATGCAATCGCAGAGCCGCAGCCGAAGGTCTCAAACTTCACATCCACGATGATGTCATTTTCAATCTTCAGGTAAATCTTCATAATGTCGCCGCATTTGGCATTGCCGACCTGGCCAACACCATCGGCATTTTCAATCACGCCCACATTCCGGGGGTGCATAAAGTGGTCCATTACGACCTCGCTGTAAAGTGCCATAATTCTATCTCCTCTTAAAGAATATATTCTCTTGTGCCGTTTTGCAGGTCGCGCCATACGGGACTCATATTCCGCAGTAGGGAAACGACCTGGGGGACAGCGGCTAAGATGTGGTCAATTTCTTCGTCTGTATTGTTGTGATCCAAGGAAAGCCGCAGAGAACCGTGAGCAACGTCGTGGACACGGCCAATGGCAAGAAGCACGTGGCTGGGATCTAAGCTGCCGGAGGTGCAGGCAGAGCCGGAGGAAGCGCAGATGCCGTGGGCGTCCAAGTAAAGCAGCAGCGCTTCGCCCTCAATGCCCTCAAAGCAGAAGCTCACATTGCCGGGCAGGCGGCTAACGGGGTCGCCGTTCAGCGCGCAATGGGGGATTTCGGAAAGCCCGGCGATCAGCTTGTCTCGCATAGCGGAAACCTTTGCAGCATTCTCATCAATGTGTGCGCAGGCATCTTCGAGGGCTGCCGCAAGACCGCAAATGCCGGGCAAATTCTCAGTGCCGCCCCGTTTGCCGCGCTCCTGCGCGCCACCATCAATCAGGTTTTGCAGCGCCACACCCCTGCGGGCGTAGAGAACGCCAACACCCTTAGGACCGTGGAATTTGTGGGCAGACAGGCTGAGCATATCGATATTCTGCTCTTTTACGTTAATGTGCAGATGGCCTGCGGCCTGAACCGCATCGGTGTGGAACAGAACACTGGCTTCCTTACAGACAGCGCCGATTTCCGGAATAGGGAGGACGGAGCCGATCTCATTGTTGGCGTACATAACTGTCACAAGGCAGGTGTCTTCGCGGATGGCGTCCTTAACCTGCGAGGCGGTGATATTATGGCCGTTGCTTACGTCCAAAAGGGTGATTTCAAAGCCTTCTTTTTCCAGCCGCTCCAAGGTGTGGAGCACGGCGTGATGCTCAAAAGCGGTGGAAATGATATGATTTTTGCCTTTTTTTGCACCCAAACGGGCTGCGGAAATAATTGCCTGATTGTCTGCTTCGCTGCCACCGGATGTGAAATAGATCTCTCTGGGTTCACAGCCAAGGCAGGCAGCGACCCGGGCGCGGGCATCTTCCAGTTTTTCCTTGGCTTCCTGGCCGACGGAATGCAAACTGGATGGGTTGCCATAATACTTATCATAACATTCTGTCATAGCCGCGATGGCGATATCGCTCATCTTCGTTGTAGCGGCATTATCGGCGTAAACTTGCATAGTGGTACCTCCACATAATAATTACCTATTAATTCTGTAGGTAATATACCATTACTTACCTACTTTGTCAATGGGTAAATACGTAATATTCATATAAATTTAACGATTGTTTTAAAAAGAGCAAATACAGTTTGCGGACGAATTGGCATATCCCACCTGAGTTTTCGACATTTGTATGGGTTACGAAAAGCAGCGGCGAGGAATATTAAACTCGCAGAGAAAATTAGGGGGCGGGAAGATGAAAAAATTGACAATAATCGCAATACTCTTGGCGCTTTGCGTTACGGTATTGCCCTTTGAGGCAGCGGCTGTCGATACGTTGGTGCCGGTTGGAAAGGTCGTAGGACTACAGTTGGGTGATGACAGTATGGTGATCGCGGGATTTGACACCATACTTGGTGCGGCGGCGCAAAAAGCAGGACTTCAGGTAGGAGATAAAATTACGAATATTAATGGTAGACAGGTCCGTTGTACCGATGATATTACGAAGGCCCTAAAAGCGCAGGATGGCAATGCGGAAGTTCGTTATATGCGCGACGGAAAGACGAAGAGCGCAAAAGTGCAACCTATAAATACTGAGGATGGTCCTCGACTTGGCATCTATCTTAAACAGGGAATATCAGGTGTGGGAACGGTCACTTGGTATGACCCGAATGCGGGTACTTTTGGCGCATTGGGTCATGGCGTCAACACCGGAAACGGTCAGCTTGTCTCAGTGGATGCAGGCACTTTATACCGGGCTACCGTTTTGTCAGTTATTAAAGGGAAAGCAGGGGAACCGGGACAGCTTCTTGGCAGCCTGCGGGATAAGACACCGATCGGAGTAATTAATAAAAATTCACAGCAGGGGATTTTCGGTACGATGGATACCGGTTGGCAAGGGGAGGAACTTCCTGTTGCTGAAAATGAAGACATTCGTACCGGTGCCGCGGTCATTCGCTCTAACGTGAGCGGAGACGAGGTACAGGAATATTCTGTGGAGATTTTGAAGATATATCCCAATTCCCGGGATGGTGGCAGGAATATGCTGATCAAGGTGACAGACCCGGAACTGTTGCAGGCAACGGGTGGTATTGTGCAGGGAATGAGCGGCAGTCCGATTATTCAGAACGGCAAGCTTATCGGCGCGGTCACGCACGTCCTTGTAAATGACCCAACACGGGGTTACGGCATCTTTATCGAAAATATGCTGGATGCGGCAGCATAAGGAGGTATTATTATGGATTTCTACAATATCCCCATTGGCTTTGGTCTTGCCCTTTCTTCCAATACCGCAGCAATGAACTACTATGCAAATCTCAGCGAAGAGCGAAAGCGGGAGATACTCAATATGGCGCACAATGTCGGCAGTGAGAAGGAAATGTATTCTTTAGTCGCATCCCTCGCCAACGGCACAATAGAATAAAGGAAAAGAGCAAATTCGCAAAACTGCGGATTTGCTCTTTTCCTTCCAATTCTCTTGACTTTTCTGCTTTTATATTATAGAATTAATTTTCAAGAAACACATAGAACATAGAACAAAATTCTATATGGTGGATATTATGATACCAGAAATTCATAATTGCTATGACAGTTTGACCGACACAGAAAAGAAGATTGCCGATACGATTTTGCTATCTCCCCATGACATTGTAAAAATGACTGCGAAGGAATTAGCAGAACGTTCCGGAACAGTTCCTTCGACGGTAGTGCGTTTTTGTAAAAGCATTGGTGTAAAAGGCTTCTCTGATTTTAAAATCAGTCTTTCCGCTGAGTTGGGTTGTAAGGCATCAGTTACAGGTATGCTACCTGTAAGTGAGGGAGCTACTGCGCAACAGGTTTTTGGAAATGTGTTTGCCTCTGGGGTTAACACATTGAAGGATACGCTGTCAATGATCGACTTTTCCCAAACTGAGGCGATTGTCCGGCTTTTACAGCAAGCAACCCGGATGGTATTTTTTGGCGTGGGAACTTCCTCCGTCATCGCAATGGATGCCCAATACCGTTTTGCACAGCTTGGCATTCCAACCTCTGTTTGTACTGACATTTTGTTTATGAATGTTACCGCTGCAAATTTGAAAGCCGGGGATGTGGCAGTCTGCATTTCCCACAGCGGCAGCACCAAGGCAACCGTAGATGCTATGCGGCGGGCAAAGAAAGCCGGTGCTGCTACAATTGCGATCAGCAGTTTCGCCCAAAGTCAACTGGCAAAGGAAAGTGACTACCAACTGATTGCTTTTTCCGATGACAAAAACTACCCCGTTGAAGCAGTCTCTGCCAGAATCGCCCACATATGCATTCTTGATGCACTTATGATGTCTCTCGCCTCTAAAAACTATGAAACCCTCCAAAAACACATTGCAGAGCGAAATGAAGTGCTCAACCAAATGCGATATAAAATCAGATAAGGAGTTTTCGATATGAATGGAAATAAAGTTATACTCATCTCTGTGGACGGTATGCGTCCGGACGGATTTCTTTCCTGTAAAAACCTGTATATTGAAGAGATGATGCAAAAGGCCTATTATACCCTTGACGGTAAGACAATACTGCCTTCTGTAACATTGCCGTGTCATATGTCACTGTTTCACAGTGTAACGCCCCAGCGCCACGGCATTACCACAAACTTGTATTTACCAATGGCGCGCCCTATTAACGGTCTGTTTGAGCAGCTGAAGAATGCAAAAAAGGTCTGTGCAATGTATTATGGCTGGGAGCCGCTGCGAGATGTGGCAAGGCCAGCTTCCCTAAAATACAGCGAGTACATAAATGCCTACACAGAGGAAAGCTCCGATACTTCCTTGACCGATAGTGCATTGGCGCGTATCCGTAAAAGTAAGCCTGATTTTGTGTTTCTTTATATGGTGGAGACCGACGAAAAAGGCGGCCATGACAGTGGTTGGATGACAGAGGAATACCTACGCCGAATCTCCATTGCTGTGGATAATATCAAGCGTGTCATTGAAGAATGCGCCGATGAGTACACGATAATCGTAACCGCAGATCACGGCGGTCACGACCGTACCCACGGTACAGATCTGTCGGAGGACACCACGATTCCTATGTTCTATTTCGGGAGGCAGTTCAAGGCCGGCGAGCGCTTTTCAGGCGGCAGTATTCTTGACATTGCGCCTACCGTTGCGGAAATTATGGGTGTAGCGCCTGCTGATGAGTGGGAAGGAACACCTGTTATATAGAGGTAGAAAAATGACTGTTTTTATTGCAACACTGAACCAAACCGCATTTTTACTCTTGTTTATCTTAGCCGGCTATGTCCTGTCAAAGTGGAACTTTGTTCCTGATAATTCACAGGTAGTACTATCTAAGTTGGAAAATACAATTTTAATTCCGGCATTGGTATTGGGAACTTTTATGGATAATTTCACTGTCCAGACCATCGATGAGGCGTGGAAATTACTTTTGGGCAGTTTGGTGCTGGCAGTGGTTGCCATTGCCTTGTCACTGTTATGTGTTCGATTTTGCAGCAAGGATAAATACGAGCAAAACATCTATACATATGGTCTGTGCTTTTCGAACTTTGGATTTATGGGAAATGCGGTAGTAAGCGCGCTGTTTCCGGATGTCTTTTTGGAATACTTGATTTTTACGCTGCCTCTTTGGACACTGATCTATCTTTGGGGTGTGCCGGTGCTACTGATGGGCAGCGGCACAGAAAAGCAGACCTTTACGCAGCGTGCAAAAAGCTTTGTCAACCCTATGTTTGTGTGTATGCTTTTGGGGATGCTGATCGGACTAATGAACATTCCTGTCCCCCAATTTGTCAGCTCGGCAGTTTCCACAGCGGGCAGCTGTATGTCACCCATCGCTATGTTGCTGACTGGTATGACGATTGCAAAGTTTAACTTGCGAGAAGTTCTGAAGAGCAAAGGCGTTTACTTGGTTTCAGCCTTGCGCCTTATTGTTTTCCCGTTTCTTTTCCTGGCAACAATGCTTGCGTTTCCAATGCCGGAAACCTTTGCGATCTGTGCGATCTGTTCGCTCTCTATGCCTTTGGGGCTAAACACAATCATTATCCCCAGTGCTTTGGGCAAGGATACAAAGGTTGCCTCTGGTATGGCGCTGGTTTCCCATATTCTCTCCTGTCTGACGATTCCTGTTGTCTTTATGATCTTTGAATATATACTTGCATGATTGTGCAGCAGATCAAAACCGTGTATTTCTTTTGAAATACACGGTTTTTGAGTGTCCTATACTTGACACACTTATGTCTGGCTCGTCAATTTTTCAGGACGGCAAGCTTATCGGCGCGGTCACACACGTTTTAGTAAATGACCCAACACGGGGCTACGGTATCTTTATTGAAAATATGCTGGATGCGGCAGCATAAGGAGGTATCATTATGGATTTCTATAATATTCCCATTGACTTTGGTTTGGCGCTGTCATCCAATACTGCAGCAATGAAATACTATGCAAATCTCAGCGAAGAGCGAAAGCAGGAGATCCTTAATAGGGCGCACAATGTCCGCAGTGTGAAGGAAATGCACGACCTTGTGGCTTCTCTCAGCAATGTCACAATGTAATAATCTTGGGCGGCTATTAGCTGCCCATTTTTTGTTGCAATTTCGTTGCTATGTGATATGATATAGGCACAATAAAGCGGGGGATTTAAAATGCTTTACTTATTACTGGCTGTTTTAAGCAGCTCGATGATCTCAATAATGATGCGCCTCAGTTCGGGGAAAATCTCGGCAAACCTGAGTATGCTGGCGACGAATTACTTTATTTGCTCTTTGTTGGGAGCTGCCTATGCAGGCTTTGATTTGGTAATGCCGCAAATAGCGGGCTTTTCCGTGACTCTATGGCTGGGTATTATTAGCGGCGTGCTGTATTTGGGCGGGTTTGTGGTTTTTCAGGCCAATACGAATAAATATGGTATCGTCCTTACCTCGGTGTTTATGAAATTGGGACTTTTGGTTCCTATTGTTGTGTCTGTGTTGCTTTTCAAGGAAGTTCCCACTATCGTTCAGATCGCAGGCTTTTGTATTGCAATTTTTTCCATTGTGCTGATAAACCACAAAAAAGAGGATTCCGATAAGAGCTTTGGTATCGGATTGATTGCGATGCTGCTGCTTTGCGGTGGGTCGGATGCAATGGCAAAGATTTTTGATGTATTCGGACCGAAAGTTCTTTCGTCGCAGTACCTGTTTTATATCTTTGCCACGGCCTTTGTACTGTGCGAAGTGTTAGTGCTGCGCAAAAAGGAACGGCCGGGTATTCGGGAACTCCTGTACGGCGTGCTGATTGGCGTTCCCAATTTCTTTTCGGCCAAATTTCTGTTGGGAGCGCTGGGTGGACTGCCCGCAGTGGTGGTGTATCCTACTTTCAGTGTCGGCACGATGTTGGTTGTGACGCTGACAGGCGTTGCTGTATTTAAGGAAAGGCTGAGCAGGTTGCAATGGATCGCACTGTCAGCAATCATCGCGGCGCTAATATTATTGAATATTTGACGATTGCATAAAATGCCCCGGAGCATGTTGTCAACCTATGTGTCCTCTTACTTGTAGTTTATACCATCATGTGATATGATGTAAGAAAGGAGTGTGATTCTATGGCCTCCAATACTTTTTACCAATTAGCAGGTAAGAAAATGAGGGAACTTGTTAAACCTTACGGATTCCAAAAAAGTGGAAGATACTTCTTCAGAATCACGGAAGATGGGGTCGTTCAGCAATTTTGTCTGCTTTGGCTGTACAATAGCTTTACAATAAGATTCTATCTATCCAGTATTTATGGATGTTTTGGCCGCAAGGGTGAGGGTATGGAAATATCTGAATTGATAAACGGTTCAATCAATCAGTGGCTGAGTGATCCTCGTTTAGGGTATTGTGTAAACACGGATAATACGGAGAAACTTGCAGCTGACATCTGCCTGCAAGCGACTAAGGATATACTACTGCCCTTCTTTGAATCTCATAAAGCACCGCTTTCTGCCAAAGTCTTTATGATAAACCATAATCATACTATTGCAAACGGTATAGCGAAATACGACCTGAATGAACTTGGGTTTAACCTTTCTCTTGGTGACTTGGATTCTACCAGAGATTTCTTGGTCCACCATATCGAAAATGCCGATATGTATAATAAACTCTGGTGGAAAGAAGTGAAACAGGAATATCATCAATTATTGGATGCAATCTGTACTGAGGACTGCAACTATATTTCTTCCTATATGGAGGAGAAAAAGAATGCGACTTATGCGGAATATAAATGGAAAGGAAAATTATGAATAACTTTACTTTTTACAGCCCCACTTATTTTGTTTTTGGCAAAGATCAAGAGAATAACACCGGCAAATATGTTAGGCGCTTTGGCGGCACAAAGGTGCTGATCCACTATGGCGGTGGCAGCGTAATCCGCTCAGGTCTCCTTGATAGAGTCAAAGCCTCCTTAGCTGCGGAGGGGATCGGCTTTGTGGAATTGGGCGGAGTAAAACCCAACCCCAGAAGCGGTCTTGTTTATGAAGGTATCGAACTATGCAAGCGTGAAAAGGTGGACTTCGTCTTGGCTGTTGGTGGCGGCAGTACCATCGATTCTGCAAAAGCAATTGCCCTTGGCGCGCTTTATGACGGCAATTTTTGGGACTTTTACAGCGGTAAGCGTGTAGAGCGGGCACTGCCGGTTGGCACGGTGCTGACCATTGCGGCTGCAGGCAGCGAGGGCAGCAACGGATCTGTTATTACCAAAGAAGAGGGATTGCTTAAGCGAAGCGCAGGCGGCGACGCGCTCCGTCCCGTATTCTCCATCCTGAACCCGGCGCTGACCCAAACGCTGCCTGCCTATCAGACTGCCTGTGGTATTACGGACATTATGGCGCACCTCTTTGAGCGGTATTTTACAAATACTCAGGATGTGGAGGTCACAGATCGGCTCATTGAGGGCCTTTTACAGACTATGATCCACGAAGCGCCTAAGGTGATTACTAGCCCCGATGACTACCAAGCCCGCGCGAATATTATGTGGGCGGGTATGATGGCGCATAATAACTGCTGTGGTGTTGGTCGCGATCAGGACTGGGCAAGTCACAATATGGAGCACGAGCTCTCCGCGCTTTATGACTGTGCCCACGGCGCAGGCCTTGCAGTTGTTTTCCCGGCGTGGATGGAATACACAATGCATCACGATGTGATGCGATTTGCACAAATTGCTAACCGTGTTTGGGGCTGTGCGATGGATTTCCAGAATCCCGAAATTACTGCAAAGGCCGGTATTAAGGCGCTGCGCAATTTCCTGCGCGCCATTGGAATGCCCCAGACCCTTGCAGAGGTCGGCGGTAGGGAAGAGGACATTCCTTATCTTGCGCATACTGCTGCCTACGGCAACGGCAATGGCGGCACACAAGGCAGCTTTGTGGTGTTGACAGAAAAGGATATGGAAAATATCTACCGATTGATGCTGTAAACTATTTATCATTCAAAACGGGCGGTTATCCGCCCGTTTTGTGTTTACAATTCTTCGTATATATGCTATAATACAAGAAAAGGAGGCGTTTATATGGCAAAAAAACAGTTAACTGCCCAGTTGTCCGCCCTTATGGAGCAGGAAAAGACCAGTGGATCGTATACCGATTTCTCTTGCCACGATGATAAGGCAATTCGGCGCAATGGTGTCTTTCCGTCTACCGAGATTTGGCGTCCCAATTTCGCAAAGGATGTTGACCGGATACTCTACAGTCCTTATTATAACCGCTATACAGATAAAACACAGGTGTTCTCCCTGATCCGTAACGACGACATTACCCGTCGTAGCCTGCACGTGCAGTTGGTTTCCCGAATCGCTCGCACCATTGGCAGAGCGCTGAATCTAAACCTTGATTTAATTGAAGCCATTGCGCTGGGACATGACATTGGTCATACACCCTTTGCACACTGTGGTGAGGTTTACCTCAATGAGTTGTATAACAGTCACACAGGCCGCTATTTCACACACAACATCCATTCTGCTCGAGTACTGAGCCAAATCTTCCCCCTGGACCTGACATTGCAAACCCTGTCCGGTATCGCCGGTCATAACGGCGAGATTGAACTGGCGGAATACCGGCCTGTTCCTATGGATAATTTTGCTGACTTCGAAGCAGAACTGGAAAAATGCTATACTATTGCTGGCTATTCCAACAAGGTGCAACCGTCCACACTGGAGGGCAATGTGGTCCGCATTTCCGATATTATTGCTTATATCGGCAAGGACCGGCAGGATGCAACCAGTATCCAAATGATCGAAAACAATGCATTTATGTCCTCTGTCATCGGTACGATCAATTCGGAAATCATCAATAATCTTGTTGTGAATATCATTGAAAACAGCTACGGTAAGCCCTATATCAAGCTGGATGAGTCCCACTTCCAAGCAGTGCAGTCCTATAAGAAGGAAAACTACGCTATGATCTATGCCAACGAGCCGGGAAGAGCCATCCTCAACCGCGTGGTTCGTCCGATGATGGGCGAGATCTACGAGCAGCTTCTGGACGACCTGATTCAGGACAAGCCCAATTCTCCCATTTTCCGTCATCACATCGACTACGTGAACCAAACCCGGTATCCTCGTACTGTTTCTTATAATAAGACAGAGCCGAACCAGATCGTTGTGGACTATATCGCCAGTATGACAGACGATTACCTCATCGACTTGCACCGCTATCTGTTCCCAGACAGCAATTACTACGTCGAATACACAGGATACTTCAATGATCTCTACGACCTTCGCAATCGTTTGGAGGGTCAGGTATCTATGGAGGACGTGAACTAACTGTGATGAAAAGACTGCATCTTATTTTGCTGTTTGCGCTGTTTTTGACCGGCTGCACAGCTATCCAATCGACGGGTAAAGACAACACTTACCGTCAAATTGGAATGGAAGAGGCCATTGGTATCATGAATGAGGAGACCGGCTATATTATCTTGGATGTTCGCCGGGTTGATGAGTTTGCTGCCGGTCATATTCCCGGAGCCATCAACATTCCGAATGAAAGCATTGGTACCGATGAAATTCCCGAACTGCCTAACAAGGATCAGTTGATTCTTGTGTACTGCCGCAGCGGCAACCGCAGCAAGCAGGCAAGCAAAAAGCTGGTTGATTTAGGCTATACCAATATCGTTGAATTTGGCGGTATCATCGACTGGCCCGGGGAAACCGTCCCGGTTGAATGATGCGTTTATCGATTATAAAAATAAGCGTCCGATATGGACGCTTATTTTTATAATCTTTCTAAATATTCACAAGCGGCGGTAGCGGCGATGGTGCCGTCGGCGGTGGCTGTGGTCAGCTGACGGACTTCCTTACTGCGGCAGTCACCGGCAACGAAGAGACCGGGTGTTTTGGTGCTGCAGTTTTCGCCTGCAGAAGCATAGCCTTGTTCGTCAAAATCCGCAAGATCTGCTATTAGTCCGCAGTCAGGCTGACGACCAAAGGCCACAAAGACCGCGCTTGCAGGGATTGTCTGTGTTTCTCCGGTAGTTACATTCTTTACAGTAACGTCGGTCAGTTTTCCGTCTTCCGTAAGAGCAATCGGGGAGTAGGGGGTCATCAGGGTGATATTCTCTGTGTTTTTAGCAAGTTCAACGCTTGCCTGCTCGGCGCGGAAGCTGTCGCGGCGGTGAACGATGGTAACGTGGTTGCACAGCTTGGCGAGGAACAGCGCATCGGAAAATGCGGTGTTGCCGCCGCCCACGACCACAGCATCCTTTTCCTTAAAGAAAGCGCCATCACAAAGAGCGCAGTAGCTGACGCCTTTGCCGATAAGCTTTGCTTCGTTATCTATCTCCATAGATTTGGGACGTGCGCCGGTTGCAAGGATTACGGCCTTGGCTGTAATCGTTTCATCGTCTGTCTCCGCGGTAAAAGTGCCATCCGGGTTATGCACAAGGGATTCCACGGATGCAAATGCGATTTCCGCACCGGCATCAATCGCCTGCGCGCAAAATGCGTCACTGAGTTCCATACCGCTGATACGGGGTAGACCGGGGTAATTGTCCACCTGATGGGACTGGGTGATCTGACCGCCCAGCGTTTCTCTTTCGCAAACAACAACGCTGCGTCCTGCTCTTGCGGCGTAGATCGCCGCTGTGAGTCCGGCAGGACCACCGCCGATTATCAAAATATCAATCATTTTGCTTCTC
Source organism: Faecousia sp. (assembly GCA_045654085.1). Classification (GTDB taxonomy): domain Bacteria; phylum Bacillota; class Clostridia; order Oscillospirales; family Oscillospiraceae; genus Faecousia. The sequence continues at coordinate 15,201 of JAZOMT010000025.1, forward strand.
CTTACAAAATATAGCCGCAGAGTACCTTCAGGGTGTTAAACACACCGTCGATGTGACTGCGCTCATAGCCGTGGCTGGCGTAGACACCGGCGCCGATCAATCCGTGACGGATGTCATAGCCGCTGCGAAGTGTGGCTTCTACATCGGAGCCGTAGTGAGGATAAACATCCACAGCGTAATCTGCTTCCGTTTTCTTTGCCGCATCGATCAGCTTTCCTACGACCTCGTAGCTGTAAGGACCGCCGGAATCCTTGGCGCAAATAGAGACTTGGCGCTCTGTGCATTGCAGTCCATTTCCAACGCAGCCCATATCCACAGAAATGGCTTCTGTTACACCGGCAGGCACAGAGCCGGAGCCACCGTGTCCAACTTCTTCATAAACGGTAATGTGTGCATAGACAGGGCGGGGGAGCGAGATGTTCTCGTCTTTCAGGTATTTGGCGAAGCCGAACAGGATACCAACGGACAGCTTGTCATCCAGGAAACGGCTCTTAAGATATCCGGAGGCTGTGCGTTTTGTCCGGGTATCAAAGCATACAATATCGCCTACCTCGATACCCAGTTTCCGGGTATCCGCTGCAGATTTTACATCCTCGTCGAGGACTACCTCGCAGGTATCGTAATTACGGGAAGTGGAATTATAATCGCCATTAACGTGAATGGAAGCATTGGAAAGCTGGAAAGTGCCCTCAATTATTTTTCCATCCCGTGTATAGATACGCACATTCTCTGCTTCTGCATTGTTCGCATTCATTCCGCCAAGGGCTGTAAGGCGAAGCCGTCCGTTTCCTTTGACCTCTGCAACCATCGCCCCCAAAGTATCTGCGTGCGCTTCCAGCATAAGCCCGTCAACGCCCTCACCGCCCAGATGGACTAAGACGCCGCCTTTCTCAGTGATGTTGGCGGAATAACCCAGCGCGGTAAACTGCTCTTTCAGCCACGTTGCTGCATTGCCTGTAAAGCCGGTAGGGGAGTCGATAGCCAGAAGTTGGGCAGTTTTTTCCCATGCAAAGTCCGCATACTTCATTGTAATCATAATTAGCTTGCCTCCAATTGTGGATTTTTACTTATTATAGCATCGGGAATATATAAATTCAAGCATTGCTTCCATCTGGAAATCAAATTGAAAATATTAAAATTTCCTCTTGCTATTTTATGAAAGATGTTGTATACTACTGAGGTACTTGCCGGTGTGTTGGAATTGGTAGACGAAGTGGACTCAAAATCCACCGGTGGCAACACCGTGCCGGTTCGAGCCCGGCCACCGGCACCAAAAGCCCCATTTGTCCTTGACAAATGGGGCTTTTAAATGCATTATACTTTGATATTGAGGTTTTGGCAATGAAAATGCACAATGCAATTAAAGAGTTTTTTGTTATAACTGTCGGTACAGTAATTGTTGCGGCAGCAGTATTTTTCTTTATGCTTCCAAGCCACGTTTCTGTGGGCAGTGGTGCAGCACTTGCAATGGTGCTGAGTAATTATATCCCTCTCTCGGTTTCAACAATTACCCTTATTATGAATGTCTGCCTGTTAATTATTGGGTTTATCCTAGTTGGTCCGGAATTTGGCATAAAGACGGTGTATTGCTCTATTCTCATGCCCATTGTGGTGGGTATTTTTGAAATGATCTTTCCCAATTTTCAGTCTATTACCGGGGACCCTTTGATTGATGTCATTTGCTATATTCTCGTTGTAGGCATCGGTCTTGCGATATTATTTCCCCAAAACGCATCCTCAGGTGGCCTGGACATTGTTGCCAAGATAATGAATAAATATCTCCATATGGATATGGGAAAAGCGATGTCTATTGCCGGTATTGCAGTTGCACTGAGCGCTGCACTTTGCTATGACGCCAAGACCGTGGTGCTGAGTGTGCTTGGTACCTACTTTGGCGGTATGATCGTGGATAACTTTATATTTGGTATGGATATAAAGCGAAGAGTTTGTATTATCTCCCCGAAGATTGATGAGATAACCCAGTACATTCTTCACGACCTTCACAGCGGTGCAACACTTAATGAGATCATTGGCGCCTATGATAATGTAACACGCAAGGAGATTATCACCATTGTTGACAAGCACGAATTTAAGTCGCTTATGAACTATGTAAAACAGGTTGACCCTAAGGCGTTTATTACCGTTTATGCGGTTAGTGAAATGAAGTATCAGCCCAAACAGATTTCAAAATAATATGTGCCGGAGAGGGGTGTCCTCTCCGGTTTCCCTTATAAATATCATCGAAATACGGTGCTATAAAATTCCTATTGTCATTTTTTCATTTATGAGGTAAAATGATGACAGAAAGGGGGAATCCGGAATGGCATTATCTGCGAAAATGGTTCGCACGCAGCTATCTATGCTGCAGCCGCTTCTTAAAAATTGTTCTTTGGACACAATTCGAAAGGGCCAACGCAAAATCGGGGAACTTATGAATGCAAAGAATAGCGGGCGGGTTCTTGTCAAGAAGCACGACTTTTTGAACTTTGACGCTGCTTGGGTAATTCCCCGTGACGAACGCCGCCACGGTGTAATCTTATATCTACACGGCGGTGGCTATACCTGCGGTGACTTAGAATATGCCAAAGGGTTTGCTTCTGTCCTTGCTGCGGAATATGGAATGCGGACATTCTGTATTGCCTATCGTCTTGCACCCGAAAATCCCTATCCGGCCGCATTGGACGATGCGCTGGAAGCTTATCGTTATTTATTAGCAAAAGGTTACCACCCTGAACAGATTGCCCTCTGCGGAGAGAGTGCAGGCGGTGGACTTTGCTATGCCCTGTGCCTGCGTATTGCCGAGGAAGGTCTCCCGATGCCCGGAGGTATTATTGCAATCTCACCCTGGACGGATTTGACCCTATCCGGTTCCTCTTATGAAACCAACAGTCAGCGGGATCCCTCTATGTCCCGGGAAATATTAGAGTTTTATGCAGGAAACTATACAACTGATAAGCAGAATCCCTTTGTCTCTCCATTATTTGGGGATCTTTCTATGATGCCTCCGTCGCTCATCTTTGTGGGCGATGATGAAGTTATGAAAAGTGATAGCGAGGGACTGCATAAAAGGCTTTTGGAGTCCAATAGAAAAAGTGAGCTCGTGGTTGCTTCTGAACGTTGGCATGGTTATCTCCTTTACGGTCTCAATGAGGATGAGAAGGATTTCTTACATATAGACCAATTCCTCAATAAGTATATCGCGCAGGAGAATAAACTGCGTTGGACACCGCTTGACAATGCGGCAAAAATCTATCCGGCTGTTCGAACAAAGAACTGGAGCAATGTATTCCGTCTTTCTGCAACGCTAAAGGAGGATGTGGACGCAACTGTTTTACAAACGGCATTGGATGTAACTGTTCGCCGTTTTCCTGTGCTATGTGCCCGTCTACGTCGCGGTGTGTTCTGGTATTATCTCCAGCAAATTCGGCGAGCGCCTTCCGTTCGGGATGAGAACAGTTATCCTCTTTCCGGTATGTATTCTGAGGAAATGCGAGAATGTGCTTTCCGTGTTATCGTATACAAAAAACGGATCGCAGTAGAAATGTTCCACTCGCTTACGGACGGTTCCGGTGGTTTGGTATTTCTGAAAACCTTGGTTGCGGAGTATATTTATCAAAAGTACGGAGTTTGGATTCCGGCAACGGACGGTGTGCTTGGCAGACTGGATGAGCCAACGGACGCTGAGATGGAGGATTGTTTTCAAAAATATGTGGGTCCGGTAACAGTCAGTCGAAAAGGAACGGACGCTTGGCAGGTGCGCGGTACACCGGAGAAGGACGACTACATCCATATTACTTGCCTGCGCGTAAAGACATCAGACCTTGTCTGTAAAGCAAGGGAGCACAATGTCACCGTGACGACCTTCTTGGGCGCGGCTATGATGGATGCATTGCAGAATATGCAAGCTCAGTATGTTTCAAATCCGATGAAGCGCAAAGCGGTTAAGGTGCAGCTCCCGGTTAACCTGCGCAACCTGTTCCCCAGTACTACGTTGCGGAATTTTGCGCTCTATACCACACCGGAGGTGGATCCTCGGCTCGGGCACTACGATTTCCGTGAGCTTTGCGACGTGGTGCGCAGTACAATGGCCTTGGAGGTAAATCCTAAGTTTATGAGTTCTATGATCGCTACCAATGTGAGTTCAGAACGTATTTTTGCTATTCGTATGGTACCACTCTTTATTAAAAATATCATAATGAAGATGGTATTTGATTCTGTGGGTGAACGAAAGGCCTGCCTGAGCCTTTCCAACCTGGGCCTTGTTAAGCTACCGGAAGAAATGCGCCCGTATGTGGATCGGTTTGATTTTATTCTGGGTGTGCAGTCTTCTGCACCCTATAACTGCGGTGTGGTTTCCTACGAAAAAACTACCTGTATTAACTTCATTCGCAACATCCGTGAATCGGACCTTGAGTATCATTTCTTTAAAGTACTGCAAGGTCTCGGTTTGGAGGTTGAGGTGGAAAGTAATTCCCCCCAGTAGAAAGGAGGAGCTTATGTACTGTGTAAATTGTGGCGTAAAATTGGCAGATACGGAAAAAACCTGTCCGCTGTGCGGCGTGGTTGCTTACCATCCGGATATTATTCGAAATGAAGCAGAGCCTCTTTACCCAAATCAAAAATTTCCTGAACCGCGAGTAAGTCCAAAGGGAGCAAAGATTATTGTAACTACGCTCTTTATTATCCCAATGTTGATTACGCTTTTGTGCGATGTCCAAATTCATAACCGGGTAACTTGGTCCGGTTATGTGATTGGCGGTCTTATTGTGGGTTACGTTATGCTTATTCTGCCTTGGTGGTTCAATAAGCCCAACCCGGCAATTTTCCTGCCTTGCACATTTACAGCAATTGGTTTATATTTGCTGTATATCAGTCTCTACACCAAGGGCTACTGGTTTTTAAGCTTTGCATTTCCGGTCACCGGCGGTGTTGCGCTGATCGTAACAGCAGTTGCGGTGTTACTGCGCTATTTACCCAAGGGAATATTGTATATTCTCGGTGGAGGCGGAATTGCCTTTGGCTTATTTATTCCTTTGGTGGAATTCCTATCGTACATCACTTTCGAGAGTGTGCGTTTTCTTGGTTGGTCTTTTTATCCGATGATCGTATTTGTCCTTCTTGGCGGTATGCTGATTTTCCTTGCTATTTGCCGGCCTGCCCGTGAATCTATGGAACGGAGATTTTTCCTGTGATTAACATTTTGTATGAGGACCGGGATATTGTTGTCTGTATTAAACCGGCGGGAATGGATTCTGAGCACGATCTCCCTGCGGCTCTTGGTAAGGAGATATACACCGTCCACCGTTTGGACAAAGGTGTTGGGGGCGTTATGGTCTATGCGAAGAATAAACTATCCTCTGCTGATTTGTCCCGACAGATCCAAGCAGGTGATATGGTAAAAGAATATGTGGCAATCGTAGAGGGATGTCCACCTGAAAATGGCGACTGGGAGGACCTGCTGTTTAAAGACAGCAGAAAGAATAAGGTCTATGTTGTCGACCGTAAACGCGCAGGTGTAAAATCCGCCCGGTTGACCTATCAACGTGTGACAGCAGGGGAAAGAAGCCTTGTCCGTGTGCGGCTCTATACTGGCCGCAGCCACCAAATTCGCGTCCAGTTTGCCTCCCGCGGCTACCCGCTTGTTGGGGATCATAAATACGGCGCCAGGGGTTCTGAGAAGGAAATTGCGCTCTTTTCCTGTTTCTTAAGCTTTGTGCTCCACGGGGAAGTGGTGGATTTTTCGGCTTTTCCTCTGTGGGCAGAAGAGTTTTGCAAAAAACCGTCAGAATAATCGAAATTAGGTATTGACATTTTCCGCACACTGCGATATAATAGCGAAGCTGTGTGCGAGATGCTGCTATAGCTCAGCCGGTAGAGCGCATCCTTGGTAAGGATGAGGTCGCCAGTTCAAATCTGGCTAGCAGCTCCAAGAAAAAGCCTGGAATCCCAACGGATTTCAGGCTTTCTTCTTTTTTGCGCTGTATGCTGCCCACCCTAAAAACCGACACAGAAACCGACACGGGCAATTATTCTCTGCAAAATTCGCTATATTAGCGCGCCATAATGCACAAACACGAACCTGCACCCATCGTCTAAACTGCATTTACACGAATACGATCAACCCAGCTAAACCTTGACCGGCATAGCTGGGTTGACTTTTTCTATGAGGTTTTTTATTTCTGTATTTTAATCATTTTTTGAAATCAAGGAATTGCTCCGCATATTTTCTGGCATTGGTGTTGCGTGTATAGACCACATGGAACGGATGGGGCTCGGTGATCGTATCCACAGTAAATGTACCAATGTTGCATTCGTTCTCTACTACGGACTTGTACAGAAAACTGATACCGCTGCCGCTTGCAACCAATGCCTTGATAGAAACAAAGCTGCTGATAGAAACTTCTCTGTAAAAATCACTCAGTTCATAACCGGATGCTGTCAGCCGCTCCTCAAAAATGCGGCGCGTACCTGAGCCCTCTTCCCGGACGATAATCGTTTCCCGCAGCAAGTCCTCAATTGCAACTTGTTTTCCGCATAAAGGACTGCTCTTTGTACAGATCCCCACAAAGGGCTCCATCCGCAGCAAATAGGAATCGTACTTGGTTTTGCTGAATGTGCCTTCAATTACGGCAAAGTCCAGTTGATTCTCGTCAAGCATTTGCAGAAGATGCTTGGTGTTATCCACCACAAGGGAAATCTCGTGACTGGGATCACGGAGATATTCTTTGATGGAATCGATCAGCACATAGTCGCCGATGGTCTTGGTTGCGCCGATCCGTAACTTCAGGCGCTTCTTATCTGAAATTGCCAGTTGAAGTTCCTCAAATTGGTATTGCTGAGAAATGGCATATCGCTCCAGCAGCAGGCAATTTTCTGTTTTATGCAGAGTGTGACCATCATAAGTAAAGAGCTTTATCTGCAGCGATTGCTCCAGCGCCTGGATTTGCTTGGTAACAGCGGGCTGAGAAAGGTGAAGGCAAG
>JAZOMT010000026.1:0-68883 GCA_045654085.1 Faecousia sp.
TTGCTCTTAGCAATTTATTACTCAAGAATTTCGTTGGCTGTTCTTTTTCGCTTACGCTTAAACAATCCATTGTTTGTTGTTCAAGGTGTTTTGTTCGTCTTTGCGTTATTCAATTTACAAGGTACATCCCCGCTACCCTCCCGTCGCTTGCGCTCCGTTCATCAGACAGCTTGCATATGATACCACTCAAATGTCCATTTGTCAATAGCTTTTTTTGAAAAATTTCAATGTTTTTTTATTGTTTTTTCAGGGAATCAAAATCTTGTATTTTTCCTTTGATTTGGCCACAAAATGCAGTTTTTCTTTCCTCTTCAGCGGGCTGAGATATTTTGCGAAATATCCCCCAGCGCATCCGCCGCATCCATAATGCCATCCTCTGTCCTTGCGAGATCTCCAAGGGAGAACATACCGCACAGCTTGCCGTTTTCCACCACCGGAAGTCTGCGCACCTGCTGCCGGCCCATTAAGTGCGCCGCCACGCCCGCATCCATATCCGGGCCTACCGTCAGCACCTGCCCGGTCATTACCTCCCGGACCTTTGTTTCCTTAGGCAGCTTGTTTGCCGCAAGGCAGCGGGTTACCAAATCCCGGTCTGTGACCATCCCGCATATCTGCCCCCGGTCATTGCAGACCGGCAGAACGCCCACATTGTGATTGGTCAGCTTTCTTGCCGCCACCTCCACACTTTCCTCCGGGTGGATACCCACAACAGAAGCTGTCATAAGTTCCCTTACTTTCATATGCTTACCTCCTTTTCCCATATTATGGGCAAGGATTGAACCGTTTATACATTATATATTAAATTAATTACCGCGCCTGCTTTTGCCGACGCGGTAATTTTGTCATTTCTGTTTGTAGGTTTTCAGGAAATCCTGCAGGCTCTCGCAGGCATCCTCCAGTACCTCGATACGAGGCAAATAGACCACGCGGAAGTGGTCCGGCTGTTTCCAATTGAAGCCACTGCCCGGCACGATCAGCACCCGCTTTTCCCGGAGGAAATCCAAGGCAAACTGCTGGTCGTCCACAATATTAAACTTCTTGATATCCAGCTTAGGAAATGCGTAGAAGGTAGCCTTGGGCTTTACAACAGAAACACCGGGAATGTCATTGAGCGCCTTATAAACGAACTCTCTCTGCTCATAGATTCGTCCACCCGGAACGAGATACTCGTTGACGCTCTGGTAGCCACCCAGCGCTGTCTGAATAATGGACTGTCCGGGCACATTGGAGCAAAGACGCATATTCGACAGCATATTGATGCCCGCCATATAGTCCTTGGCTATTTCCTTATTGCCGGAGAGGATCATCCAACCAACCCGGAAGCCGCAAGCCATATGGGATTTACTAAGACCGCTGAAGGTCACGCAGAACAGATCAGGCGCAAGGGATGCAGTAGAGATATGCTCCAAGCCGTCCATAACAAGACGGTCATACATCTCGTCGGAGAATAGTATCAGCTCGTGCCGACGGGCAACATCTACAAGCTGCTCCAAAATCTCCTTGGGGTACAGCGCGCCGGTGGGGTTGTTGGGGTTGATAATGACAAGCGCCTTTGTTTTCGGGGTGATTTTGCTCTCGATGTCCTTAATGTCCGGATACCACTCCGACTGCTCATCACAGATGTAATGTACTGCCTTGCCGCCAGCAAGATTGGTACAAGCTGTCCACAGCGGATAGTCCGGGGAGGGCACCAGAACCTCGTCGCCATTGTTCAGCAGTGCATTGAGCGAAAGCTGAATCAGCTCGCTGGCGCCGTTACCGGTGTAGATATCTTTCATTGTTACACCCGGGATCTTCTTAATCTGGGCATACTGCATAATGGCCTTTCGGGCCGCAAAAATGCCGCGAGAGTCAGAATAACCCTGAGAATGGACGATATTATCCCGCATATCCTGAATGACCTCCTCCGGCGCATTGAAACCAAAGGGCGCAGGATTGCCGATATTCAGTTTCAGAATCCGCATACCGCGCTCTTCCATCCGTGTGGCTTCCTCCAACACAGGACCGCGCACATCGTAGAGCACATTCTCCAGCTTATCTGCCTTTCCGAAGGTTCTCATTAGAATTCACACTTCTTTTCAATATAGTTTTTCAGCTCGCTAACGGGGATGCGCACCTGCTCCATCGTATCACGGTCACGGACAGTCACGCAGTCATCCGCAGGGGTGTTCTCATCACCCACAGTCTGGAAGTCCACCGTGATGCAAAGGGGCGTGCCGATCTCGTCCTCACGGCGGTAGCGCTTGCCGATAGAGCCGGCATCGTCAAAGTCCACCATAAAGTACTTCCGCAGCTCTGCATAAATCTCCTCTGCCTTGGGGGAGAGCTTCTTGGAAAGAGGCAGCACAGCAGCCTTAAAGGGCGCCAGCGCGGGATGCAGACGCAGAACGGTACGGACATCGTCCTTGCCATTCTTATCCTGACCGACCACTTCTTCGTCGTATGCTTCGCACAGGAATGCCAGCGCTACGCGGTCGCAGCCCAGAGAAGGCTCAATGACGTAAGGAATGTAATGCTCGTTCTTTTCCTGATCGTAGTATTCCAGACTCTTGCCGGAGGCCTCCTGGTGACGGCCAAGGTCATAGTCAGTACGGTCAGCGATGCCCCACAGCTCGCCCCAGCCGCCGCCGAAGGGGAACTGGTACTCGATATCGGTAGTTGCGCGGGAATAGAAGGCCAGCTCTGCAGGCTCGTGGTCGCGCAGGCGCAGGGAATCTTCCTTAATGCCCAAAGAGATCAGCCAGTTCTTGCAGAAATCCTTCCAGTAAGCGAACCATTCAAGGTCAGTACCGGGCTGGCAGAAGAATTCGCACTCCATCTGCTCGAACTCACGGGTACGGAAGGTGAAGTTGCCGGGGGTGATCTCGTTGCGGAAGGCCTTGCCGACCTGACAGACACCAAAAGGCAGCTTCTTACGGGTGGTGCGCTGAATGTTAGCAAAGTTAACAAAAATACCCTGGGCAGTCTCCGGACGCAGATAGCAGGTAGAGGAGGAGTCCTCAGTAACACCGATCTTGGTCTGGAACATCAGGTTAAAGTTACGGATAGAGGTAAAGTGATGCTTGCCGCAGTTGGGGCATACCACATCCTCGTGCTCCGCGATGAAATCATTCATTTCTGCAGGCTTCATAGCATCCACGTTGACACCCTTGCCGGATTCGCTCTCCTCAATGAGCTTATCAGCGCGATGACGGGCGCCGCAGCCCTTGCAGTCCACCAGCGGGTCAGAGAAGGAGCCTACATGGCCGGTGGTGATCCAAGTCTGAGGATTCATCAAAATGGCAGCATCCAGGCCTACATTATAGGGAGATTCCTGCACAAATTTCTTCAGCCAGGCCTTTTTCACATTATTCTTAAACTCCACACCCAGAGGGCCGTAGTCCCAAGAGTTTGCAAGTCCCCCGTAAATTTCGGAGCCGGCATAGACATAGCCACGGTTTTTGCAGAGATTTACAATCATATCCAACGTCTTTTCGCAGTTTTTCATCTTTTTATTCCTCCGAACAAATTATAAAAGGTATTATAGCGAGTTTCCTTTGTAAAATCAAGGATTTTCCCCGTATTCGTATACATTTTCCGGTCCTAAGTCCTTTGCCATCAGCATGTACACACGCTCGCCAAGCTCAGCGGTGTTCATCGCTTTCACTTCCTCTGCCGGAATGACCTCCAGCAGCTTCAGCTTTACATAGCCGCCTTTTAGCTTAAATAGGCTTTTCATAGACTCCTGCGTCCCCTGAATGGTACAGACCACCACCGGCACATTTGCCTTTTGGGCAATCTTAAAAACACCGTTGCGGAAGTGGCGAAGCTTGCCGTCCAGGCTTGTATAACCCTCCGGGAAAACGCCGACGGAAACCTCATCCTCTTTGATAAGCTGAATGCACCGCAAAATGGTTTTCAGCGCCTCCCGGTCATTTTCCCGGTTGATGGGCTGGCATAAAATCTTTCTCTGAATTTGACCGACAAAAGGCTTTTGGTCGTTTTCCCGCTTGGAGATAAAAGCCAACGTGCTTTTATAGAAGCAGTAAAACAGCACCACCGGGTCTAAATCGGAGATGTGGTTGCACACCAATAAAAAGCGGGTGTCCCCAGGGGTTTTCTCCAGGCCCGCAGTCTCAATCTTCAGTCCCAAAACGGTTTTAATCGCATCTATGTACACATAGGTCATGGCGCGGTAAAACTTACTGTCCTTATCCGGCAGCACCTTCATATCCACAACCGCGCAGGCGATGCACAAAAAGGCCGCCGCCAGCAATACCGCCAAGAGCGTACCGCCTAAGAAGCTCAGCGGCAAGAGGTACAGCCAGGCAAGACTTAAAAACGCATCTGCGCCCAGACAAACGCCCAAAGAAAAACCGCCGCCCGCCAGCAGACACAAAATAATCAGCATATTTTTCCCTCCGTAGGATATGTTTCCTCCTATTATACTCCTAACTTCTCGCCTTGCCAAGTGTATTTTTTACAAAAGTACTGGAAATTGTAAATATATACTGGTATAATAACCCTAAAATGCAGGAGGATACCCGTATGAAACAACGAATCTGGGAATTGGATGCCTTTCGCGGCTTCTGTTTGTTTTTTATGTTTTACTGTCATATTGTATATGACCTGACAATGCTCTTTCAGATTACCACGGTCAATGACGGCGGTCTGTTCGAATGGACAACCAATTACACAGGTATTTTATTTATTGCCCTGTCCGGCATCTGCGCCACCTTGGGCAAACATCCTGTCAAACGGGGTCTTACGGTTTTCGGCGGCGGTATGCTGGTCACCGTTGCCACTTGGCTTCTTTGGCGTGTGGGTTTTGCAGACAAGGGACTGCTGATTTACTTTGGCGTTCTGCACTGCATAGGTGTCTGTATGCTTCTCTGGGCGCTTTTCCGAAAACTCCCTTGGTGGGTACTCATTCCCGTGGGACTTGCCGTGATTTGCGCAAAGGATTTGGTAAGCGGTATTCACCCGGACACCTACCTCCTTCTGCCTTTTGGTATTTATCCCCGCTTTTTTGCCACCTCCGACTACTTCCCGCTGCTTCCCTGCTTCGGTTATTTTCTGATTGGCGGCGGTTTGGGCCAGTTGCTTTATAAAAACAAAAAGAGCCTGCTGCCCGAACCAAAGTTTTTTCCCTTTAACGCGCTGTGCTTTATGGGCCGCCACTCCCTCTTTATTTATCTTATCCACCAGCCCATCATTGCCGGCTGCATTTTCCTGATATCTCTCTTTATTTAGGAGTTTTGTATGAAACAGCGTTTTAACCCTATGCCTCTTGTTCTTTTTTCTCTGCTGTCCGGCCTTGTTGGCTTAGGACTGCAGCTTTGGCAAAAACAAACGGCCGTAGACCCTGAAGGTCTGCTGATTCCCGGTCACCCGGCCTCTTTTCTTCTGCTGGGCCTTTCTGTTTGCGTGCTGCTGATTCTTTTTTATATCGCCACGGGCGTTCCCCGGGATATGCGTTACAGCGAACTTGCCAAAGGTCAAAAGTATACCACAGCCGGCTGTATTTTTGGCGTTGCCGGCATCACCGCCACTTTATTGCTTTCTGCGGTTTCCGGCATAATCGCTGCTTTGTGTATTGCAGCCGCAGTCACTCTGCTGCTGCAGGTTTACGGGCAGAAGAACAAATCTATCCGCTTTTGGGCCGGCTGTGGCACGGTTGTCTTTTTGGTAATTCTGGCGCTCACCCAATACCCTGTCTGGTGCGTAGAGACCCAAATGCAAAACTACGCCTACCTTTTGCTGGCAGTCCTGAATCTGTTACTGGCTGCCTACCACCGCGCAGAGGGCGAATTGGGCGTTTCCCATTGCAAGCGAATGGTCTTCTTCCATTGCGCCGCCATTTATTTTGGCATTGCCTGCGCTGCCACAGAGTTGGGCTATTTGACTGCCGGATTGGCCCTTTGGTGCGCCTTTGACCTGCTGCGCCTGCAGCCGGTAGTCCATATCCGCATGGCGCTCCCCGAGACAGTCGCCAAGTGCATCCGGGCGCTTACCGATGCCGGATACCCCGCCTATGCCGTAGGCGGCTGTGTCCGGGATACTCAGTTGGGCGAACCGGTGCACGACTATGATCTATGCACCTCCGCCACCCCCGACCAAATTGCAGAGATCTTCTCCCAGTACCACCTGATACGCGCCGGCGAAAAGCACGGTACGGTGGGCGTGGTCATTGACGGCGCTGTGTATGAGATTACCACCTTCCGCACAGAGGGCGAATACAAGGATAACCGCCACCCGGACTGGGTCTCCTTTGTGGACGATTTGGAACTGGATTTGGCCCGGCGGGATTTTACCATCAACGCTATGGCCTATTCCCCCATCACCGGCCTGCAAGACCCCTGGCACGGCGCCGACGACCTGAAGAAGCAAATTCTCCGGGCCGTGGGCGAGCCGGAAGCGCGCTTCCGGGAGGGTGCCCTGCGTATCCTGCGGGGCGTGCGGTTTTCTATCCGCTACGATCTGACCCCCGATGCAAAGACCGGAAAAGCAATGATGCTGCTGTCTCCTCTGATGAGCAATCTTGCAAAAGAGCGGGTTTTCGACGAAATGTGCAAAATCCTGCCGCTTTGTAAAGCCCGGGATCTTCTGCGGTTTGCCCCTGTGTTTTTGCAGGTCATCCCGGAACTGAAGCCCGCGGTGGATTTCCATCAGAGAAGCCCCCACCACGCTTATGACGTGTTTACCCACACCGCCTATGTGGTAGAAAACGCGCCACAGGACTTAGCGCTCCGTTGGGCAGCGCTGCTGCACGATGTGGGCAAGCCCGATGCCTTTACCCAGGACGAAGATGGCAGAGGCCATTTCTACGGCCACGCAGACATCAGCGCAGAAAAGGCAGATGCGATCCTCCTGCGGCTGAAAGCCCCCACCGCCCTGCGGGAAAAGGTAGTGTTCCTTATCAAAAATCATATGCTCTCCCTTCCCGCCGATCCCGCGGTGCTGCGCCGCCGGCTGAGCCATTACGGTGAAGAGAACATTCGTGACCTGCTGAAGATGCAAAGAGCCGACTATTCCGGCAAAGGCGTCACCGACAATATGCCCCCTTTCGCCTTGGTGGAAGGATTGATTGAAAACATTCTTGCCGAGGAACATTGCCTCAGCCTGCGTGATTTGCAGGTAAACGGAAAAGATCTGATGGCTGTAGGCTTCCCGGAAGGAAAGCTTTTGGGCGAAGGGCTAAGCCATCTTCTTGACTGCGTATTGGATGAAAAGCTCCCCAACGAGCGGGAAGCCTTATTAGATGCCGCTGTGCTATATTTACAGGAAAGGACAAATAAATAATGAAAATTGCGATAGTAACCGGCGCAAGCTCCGGTATGGGACGGGAGTTTGTGCGCCAGCTTGCCGGCTATGTAAAGGTTGACGAGGTTTGGGTCATTGCCCGCCGGGAAAACGCCCTGAACGAACTGAAAAAGGAATGTCCCTACCCCATCCGGCCGGTGGCGCTGGATCTCTGCGACCCGGAAAGTTTTGACCGTTTATCTGCTCTTTTAGAGGAAATAAAGCCGGATATCCGGCTGCTTGTCAACGCTGCCGGCTTTGGTAAGTTCGGCAAATTCCAGAACGTCCCCTTGGAGGACGACCTTAGGATGATTGACCTGAACTGCAAGGCGCTGCTCTATATGACCCGGCTGTGCGTGCCTTATATGTCGGAAGGCAGCCACATTTTGCAGCTTGACAGTATGTCCGCCTTCCAGCCCGTGCCTTATATTGCCGTTTACGGCGCTACCAAAGCCTTCGTCCTCAGCTACACCCGGGCTATCCTCCCGGAACTAAAAAAAGCAGGTATCCGCATTATGGCGATGAATCCCTTCTGGGTAAAAACGGAGTTTTTTGACCACGCCTTTGCCACCAATGGCAACGAGGTACAAAATTACGTCTGCTTCTACGAAGCCAAGGATGTAGTCGCCACCGGTCTGCACGACCTCTATAAGACCAAAAAGCAAGTCTCTGTCCACGGCTTCACCGCAAAAGTTCAACGACTGCTGGTAAAGCTTGTACCCCACAGTATCGTTATGAAGGTTTGGATCAATCAACAAAAGAAGCCGAAGAACGACCCCCGTACGCAAAAATCTTAATGAACCGGAGACCGTTATGCATAAAACAGACAGTATGCGCCATATAAAGCATTTTATTTGGGACTTTGACGGCACCCTTTTTGACTCCTACCCCATCATCATCGGCAATCTCCGGGCTGCGTTGCAGGACTATGGCTATGATTGTGATCCGGTAGAGGCGATGCAGCTTATGCTGCAAAACATCGCCGTCGCCCATAATTTCTATGCCGATAAGTTCGGTATCCCCTGTGAAGAATTGGTGGAAACCTATATGCGCCACCATCAGGAAACCAATCCGCAGCTTTTGGCAAAGCCCATCGGGGATGTGGAAAAAGTCCTCGCCCAAATCTGCGAGACCGGCAGAAAGAATTACATATTCACCCACCGCAAATGCAGCACCACCGCCCAGTACTTGGAAAAATACGGTCTTTCCCGTTACTTTACCGAGATTGTTGGGCCGGAAGCGCAAAATTTCGCCTATAAGCCCGCCCCGGACTCTCTGCTGTACTTGATGGACAAATACGGTATGACTGCCGAGGATGCGGTTATGGTTGGTGATCGGGACTGCGATTTAGGCAGCGCCCGGAATGCCGGCATCGGCACCGCCCATTTTGTGTGCGCCATTGCGCCGGAAAATCTTTCTTGCGATTTCCGTTTTGAAAGCTATGAAAAAATGCTTGCCATTTTGTAGTTTTTAATTTATAATCTGTAATTGGACACGCGGGCGTGGTGGAATTGGCAGACACGTTGGATTTAGGTTCCAATGGGCAACCGTGCAGGTTCAAGTCCTGTCGCCCGTACCATAAAAAGTCACTTTTGTCTACTGACAAAGGTGACTTTTTCAATGATATCCGTTCCCTGCTGTCACGGGTGATATAGCTGTCGCTATGATATCTGCTTCGCAGATGATATACGCTTCGCGTATCAGGGAACGGATATTATATCATACTTGCGATGCAAGTATATCATACGGCTTGCCGTATATCATATCGCACAGCGATATATCATTAAAATGGCAAATCAATCCCCATCCCCATTCCCCCTCTATGGAAAAATCCACTTATACCCCTTGTCGATTTACATTTTTCGCGGTATAGTAGTAATAGAAGGTGTCTCGATCAGGCAAATTGGACGGTTGACAGGTATTAGTAAGGGCTTGATAGAAAAGCATTTGAAGACATAAGGGCGCAAGACAGAGATCCGTCCCCTGTCTTTGTGTCTTTGTGTCTTTGTGTCTTTGCAATCGATGAATGCGGAGAAATAATTATTGAATTTATAATCGGGTAATGCATTGGAGGTAAATATGAAAACATTTTTTCCTATCAAAACATTAATGTTGGCTGTTTTGCTGCTTGTAATTCTTTTACCCGCATTTGGTTTTTTGCTTTTTTCTGTTGTCTTTTTTCTTTTCGAGAACAGAATATCTTTTGTGCCTTGGTTGTTCTTTTTACTCTTGGGCTTGTGGTTGGCCGTGCATATGGTAATAGATCGCACTTGTGGCATCTGCATTTCTGCCGAAGCATTCATCAATCACGGCGATCATACCCCAATTTCGCACTCTGATCGTTTTGAAATGCGAACTTCAGAAATTAGAATTGTAGAATTCAAGAAGAAAGGTATTCTTCGCAGTGAACGCCCTGATCTCACAGATAAGGATGCGCTTATTCTAACTTTGAATGATGATAGCTGTAAGTATATTTCTTTGACATACTATACAAAATGTCAAACGAAGAGGATGCTGAAGCTCTTGGAAAGCAAATTAGAATTTGCTGCAGAATGATTAAGGGGAAGCAGATATGAAAAGAATTCTTCCAGCCAAGAGATTAATACAATACATCCTAACCCTTTTTGCTGCCCTTTTTGTTGTTATATTCTTTGAATATATTGATTCACCAACAAAAATCACCAACCTTCGGTATTGGATAATACCTGTATGCGCGTTCGTCGGATTATGCATATACACAGTGACAAATCGATCTTGGGGTATATGTATTTCTACTGAGGTACTTGTAAATTACGGGGATTACATTCGCTTTGGTAGGCGCGCACAGGATTCGCATCCAGATTGCATCAAAGTAACCATTACGGATATCAAAGCAGTTGCTTTAAAAGAAAAAAGCATTCTTCACGGCAATCAGTTTGAGTTGGTAGGGAAAGAAGCACTTATTCTAAGGCTCAAGGATAGCAGTTGTAAATATATCAACCTATCGCTTTACACCAAAAGGCAAGCGATGATAATTATGCAGCTCATAGAGAATTTGATAGACCAGACGGACTGCACGACATAAGAACATCAAAATAAGGGAGCGGTTTGCGTGAACCCTAACAAAAAGTTGCGACAAAATGGCACAAAGACAAGGGACGGTTCTCTGTCTTGACGGTAAAACTGGCGTAGTCTACACGTATAAAACCTAAATCGCATCCCGGGGTGAGCATTTTCGCTCACCCCGGGATTTTTAATTGCGTATGTGCTTATTCACACCAAAACAGCACTTGCTTTCGCAAGTGCTGTTTCTGGTATATTCACTCGTTCGAATACCTTTCTTACCCCAGCATTACATCCAGCAGCATCATAACCGCAAAGCCGAGAACGATCCCCATTGTGGCAAGGTAGGACTGGGCCTCTTGATTTCTCTGACATTCCGGAATCAATTCGTGGACAGCCACCAATATCATCGCTCCGGCAGCAAAGGATAAGGCGTAAGGCAAAATGGCCTCCACATAGACTACCAACAACGCGCCCAAAACACCGGCAAAGGGTTCCACCATACCGGATGCCTGGCCCATTAAAAAGCTCTTTTTCCTGGAATATCCCTCTCTCCGTAGTGGTACAGAAACTGCCGCGCCCTCGGGAAAGTTCTGCAGACCGATGCCAACCGCCACCGAAATTGCCCCCATTAGCTCTTCCGCTCCATAACCGCCGCCCTGCAACGCGCCAAACGCAACCCCCACCGCCAAGCCCTCCGGTATATTGTGCAGGGTGATGGAGAGAATCAGCATAATAATACGGTGCAGCCGCTCATTTGTTTTTCCACCGGCGGTATCTGCCCTTCTTCGCGCAAAAGTAACGATTTTATCGGAGCCCCACATAAAGAGCGCCCCGGACAAAAAGCCTGCCGTCGCCACAAGATAGGCAGGCAAGCCGGACGCAGCCTCCGCACGTTCAATTGCCGGCTGCAGCAGAGACCAGAAGCTGGCCGCGATCATAACACCGGAAGCAAAGCCCAGCATAATATTCAAGCTCTTGGGGTTCGGGGATGTAAAAAAGACCACTGTAGCCGCCCCCAAGGCGGTTACAAACCAAGTCCCCAACGTTGCAATCAGCGCCATTATGACAAAGTTATTCATATTGCACCTCCTATACCCAGTATATTTTTCAGGGTTTCTAAGGTGCATAAAAAACAAAAAGCACCGCTCCGCGGTGCATCCATAAAACGAAATAACCCTCAACGCGTTGCCTGCTTCACTGCAACGGTTGAGGGTTATTTCGCTGAATTCTTGGGTTCAATCATTGGTTAACCTCTCTTTCTTTGATTAGACGTAACTTCTCATTACTTCTGACTAATTTTGAATTGCTCCCGTTCAATTCCTTTCTTATCACTTCCAACAAATTTATATTTTCGGGAGAAAGGAGAAGTCCGTCTTCCGATCCTATTTTCTTGTAGGACCTAAGGGTTTTTTAGATCATTGGTATCACCCTTTCTGTACCTTTATTGTAGCGGAAGATCGCAGTTTTTGCAAGATGGGATGTTCCACAAGATTTTGGGCTTCAAAAGCCTGCCGGAGAGCCGAAAATAATGCAATAGGTAGAATCTGCTTTGGCAGCCTGATTTATCATTGACTTGCGCCAAACAGCTATGGTATAATAATCGTGTTGAGCGGCTCAAAAGAGCCGCTCTGTTTTTATAAAAGAGGAGGCGATCGCCTCCTCTTTTTTATACGCTTGCAGCTTCTTTTTCCGGGTCAAAGGCCTGCCATTTGCCGCCGTTTAAGCGGTGGATTTCTTCGGTAGCCAGGAAGAACTTTTCAACCACCCTGTGCTCCGGGTAAAATTCCAAAAACTGTCCGCTCAGGAACGTGTAGAAGCGGCTCACATCGGTACACATACCGTAAGTCGGCACCGACTGGCTGTCCATATGGAAGGTGAAGGGTTCGCCATTTTTCGTACCGGTATAGGTAAGTCCACTTCGATCCAGCCGCAAAATACCCTCGCCCACAATTTTGGAGGTTGCCTGATTCTTCAGCAGTTCAAACTCCGGCAGTATGCCCAGAGACACCTTTTCTTCCATCGCAAAGTCCTCGCTTGCCACTTCCTTGCGGATCACCTCGCGTTCCATACGGAACCACTGTGTCTGGGTCTCAGGAATGATGCAGGTATCGTCAAAGGGCACAAGCTCATAGGTATCCTTCAAGGTCGCGCCGTTTCCGCATTCCGTGCAGAATATCTTATTGCCCTTGGTGGCCATAGTATGCTGCTTGCCGCACTTGGGACACCAAAACAGCAGATCCTCCAAATCCTCCGCGCCCTTGTCGCCAATGTCATAGCGGTACTTATGGATCTTATTCCAGGCATAATCGTCGTGATAAATGGCCTTGTTGATTGCCGCCTCGATCTCTTCGGGAGACATACGTTCCAAATCCTCCACCGTAAACAGCTGGTCAAACTCCACTTCCACCCTGCCACAGCGGTCCCTCAGGTTATACTTGGGGCTGGTGAGATAGCCGCCCTTGATAACAGAATAGTAAACCGGCACCTTATGATGCTTAAAGAGCTTACCTGTGCCCAACGCCACCGGCTGGTTTTCGCCGGAAATGGAGCTCATACCCTCCGGGAAAATGCACACGCGACCGCCGGCCTTGATGACACGGCTGATTTCCTTAACGGTATAAAGGTCAGGGGTAAAATTCTTCTTCGGGATGACGTGCAGCAGCTTAAATACCAAAGACAGATGGCTGCGATGGAACTCATTGTAGCCTGCCACATAGTTCATCCGCACCGGCAGCAGCGGCACACCGGTAAAAATATAGTCGAGTCTTGATGCGTGGTTGCTGATGAAGAAATAAGGGCCATTTTCCTTGCGAAAATCCTTCTTAAAAGTATAGTGGACATTATACTGCTTATACATAAACAGCCGCCACACCGTACCCAAAATATCGTAAATCGCATTGGGCGGGGTGATCTTTCTCTGATGGAGTTCTTTTTCAACCGCTAACTTTGCCATACATTTCTCCCTTTCTTACACAAAAATAATGAGTATGCCCACCAAAATGCCCACAATGGCAGAAAACGCCGGGGCCTTGCTATGGTACATCAAAATAGACTGAGGCAGGATTTCACCGAACACAACATAAAGCATCGCGCCGCTGGCAAAGCCCAGGCTCAAGGTCAGTCCCAAGGGGCCGATTTCCCCCAGCATATAGCCTAATAGCGCGCCCAGAACAGTAGGAATACCGGATGCCGCAGTAATAAGCACAGCCTTCACCTTTCCCATACCGCCGCTGATAAGAGGCACAGACACCGCCATGCCCTCAGGAATATTGTGCAGACCGATCAGTACCGCCAAAATAAGCGCGGCATTGCCCATCACACCGTCGTTGCTGGCGTAGGACGCGCCGATGGTCATACCCTCCGGCACATTGTGCAGCGCGATAGCGCAGGCCATCACAATTCCCGCCACAAAAAGGGACAGCTTATTGTCCTTCTGTGCATAATGATGTTCCAAATGGTCGCTGTGGATTAGCTCGTCCAGATCGTCAGCGGTTTTGGGGTGGTTTTCGTCAATATGCGCAAGCTCCGGTTCTGTTTTTCGGTCAATCCAATAGTTTAACAGATAGGTAACGGTCACGCCGATAGCAATCGCGCCAATTACCGTAAAAATGCCCGCGTTTGTCTCAATGGCCTCCACCACCAAATCGAAGCACACCACACTCAGCATCACACCGCCGGCAAAGCTCAGCAGCAGGCTGACTGCCCGTTTGGAGTCCTTTTGCAGCAGCGCGCCGATGAGACCGCCAAGGCCTGTACCGGCCACACCCGCAATTGCGGTCGTAAGCAGCAACGTCCCGATAACACCCATATAGGTTCCTCATTTCTCTGTTTTCCCGCATTATACCACATTATTCTGCCCTTTACAACAGAAAATGCGCCTGCAAACAAAAAACCGGCACCGCCGAAGCGGTGCCGGTCCTTTTAGTTAATTATGTGCTTTTTCCTATTTTAAGAATTAGCCCATGTAGAAGACGTTCTTGTCCTTCAGAGCATCGATGTTGTCCTTGTTGTACCAAGCACCGCCGATACCGACGTTTTCAACAGTCTCGCCGTTCAGCTTAGCAATAGCCATCTTAACAGACTCGTAGCCGATAGCGTAGGAGTCCTGAGCAACGGAGCCGACCAGCAGAGCGTAGTTAGCGCCGCCGTCCTTCATCCAGTCGTACTGGTTGGTGCCGCAGTCGAAGCCGCAGAACAGGATGTTCTTGTAAGCGTCAACATTGTCGGAGATCTCGGGGTAAACTTCATTAACAACGCCTTCGTTGGTCATGAAGATGGAAGCTGCGCCCCAGTCCTTCAGAGCCTGAACAGCCAGCTTGTATTCGCCTTCGTTGTTAGCCTTAACCAGCAGGTTGATGTCCAGAGTAATGCTGTCGGCAGCTGCCAGCTCTTCGATCTTGTTCTTGAAACCGTTAGCGCGGTCAATACCGGTAGCGCTGGAGTCGTGCTGAATGATGCCGATCTTGTAGCCGTTAACCAGAACGTTCTGTGCCTTCAGATAAGCGTAGAAGTTCTCAGCAACAACAGCGCCAGCCTTGACGTTGTCAGTAGCAACCAGGCCGATGGTGGGATCCTTGCCCTCGGTGATGTCAGCGCCATTGGAGTACAGACCGGAGTCGAACTCAACAACAGGCAGACCCTTGTCGAAAGCAGAGATCAGCTCATCAACAAAACCAGTGCCGATGGTAGCCAGAACGATTGCCTTAACGTTTGCGTTGTTCAGAGCAGACTGAACCATACCGCGCTGCTCGTCAACGTACTCTTCGCTCTCAGCAGTGGGGCCGCGGAAGGTTACCTTGTAACCAGCCTCAGCGCCAGCAGCTTCAGCACCGGCCTTAACAGCCTGCCAGAAAGCATGGGTCTCGCCCTTAGCGATAACAGCGATGGTCTTATCGCCCTCAGCAGCGGGCTGGCCGCAGGCGATCAGGGATGCGCAGAGAACAAATGCCAGGACAAATGCTAAAATTTTCTTCATTTGGGATTTCCTCCTAAAATAAATTTTATATAAACCTTTCGGTTTATTACGAAATAATGATGGTCTTACTTCTTTACCTTTTCCACAGGCTTTTCAATTTTGACCTTATTGGCGTTTTTCTTCTTCATAACATCGAGCATAACAGCGCCAACTACAATAACGCCGGTTACCGCATAAGTAATGTTCGTTGCGGAAACAGCGGCACCGCTGGACATTGCCAGATTCAGACCGTTGCGGATAATAACAAGGATCATAGAGCCGAGAATGGTACCAATAATGGTGGCCGCGCCGCCGGTGGTAGATGTACCGCCGATGTAAACACCTGCAACTGCATTCAGCTCCATACCGTTGCCGGCTGCCAATGTCAGAGAGGGGTTTGCCGCAGTATAGAACAGCGCTGCCAAACCGGCAAACGCGCCGCAAATGGCATAAGCAATGATCTTATACTTATCTACATTGATGCCGGACAGACGGGCAGCTTCCTCATTGGAACCGATTGCCAGGATGTAACGGCCAACCTTGGTCTTGTACATAACCACCATACAGATAATGGTCAGAACCAGCACCCAAACCAAGCCGATAGGGAAACCGTTAAAATTGGTAAATACAGACTGCATCCAGCCGGTAGCCGGATACTTAACCGCAGCAGATGTTCCCCGCACAGCCTCAGAAATCACAGCCGTCAGACCTCTGGAAACCAGCATAGAACCCAAAGTCGCAATAAAGGGGGCAATCTTGCACTTTGCAACCAAAAAGCCGTTGATTAAACCAAAAATCAAGCCTGTTACGAGAATAATCGGAACAGTCAGCCACAGCGTTCCCTGTTCAATGGATGTGCCGGTGTTGCAAAGCGCACCTGCCAAAACAGCAGAACCAACACACACAGTACCAATAGACAGGTCAATACCGCCGGTGGCGATAACGAAGGTGACACCCAGCGCGAGCATTGCATAGGGGGTAAAGGACTTAGTCATCGCGAGCAAGTAATCCTTGCTGGCAAAATTGGGATTAATCAGGTAGAAAACCGCAAACAGGGCAATGGCAGCCAGAATAATGATGAAATTCTGCTTGCCGCTGGACAGCAGACCCTTTGCTGCTTCCAAAGGACTTTTCTTATTGTTCATATCAATTCTCCTCTCGCATGGTGGCAAGTTGCATAATGTTTTCCTGGGTTGCTTCCGAGATATCCAGCTCACCGGTCTTACGGCCTTCGCACATAACCAATACGCGGTCGCTCATACGAAGAACCTCGGGAAGCTCGGAAGAAATCATAATAATGGATTTTCCCTGCTTTACAAGCTCATCCATCAGATGATAAATCTCACTCTTGGCGCCAACGTCAATACCGCGGGTTGGCTCATCAAAAATAAAGATATCGCAGTTCTTCATCAGCCAGCGGGCGATAATAACCTTTTGCTGGTTGCCGCCGGAAAGATTTTTCAGCAGCTGCTCCATGGAAGGAGTCTTGGTGCGCAGCAGCGCGTTTGCCTTAGCGGAAGCTTCACGCATAGCACCATCATTAATAAGGCCGAAACGGACGTAATCATCCACAGATGCAATAGCGGAGTTTTCGGTAACGGACTTCTGCAGCATTAGACCGAAGCGCTTCCGGTCCTCGCTGAGGTAGCAGATGCCGTGCTTAACAGCCTGCTCAGGAGTTTTGATGTTTACCTTCTTGCCGCCTACAAAGATTTCGCCGGTCTGCTTCCGGTCTGCGCCGTACAGCGCCCGTGCAACCTCTGTACGACCTGCGCCCATAAGGCCTGCAAAACCGAGAATTTCACCCTTTCGGAGGGAGAAGCTCACATCCTTAACTTCCTTACCGGCATTGAGGTGCTTAACCTCCAAAACAATGTCTGCATCCGCAGATACATTGCTTTGGGCCTTCTGCTCGCCCATAATCACACGGCCGACCATCATTTTAACAATATCATCTTTGGTAACTTCTGCAGTGTTGACCGTACCGACATACTCGCCGTCACGCATAACGGTCACACGGTCGGAAATCCGGGTGATTTCATCCATACGGTGGGATATGTAAATCATACCAATGCCCTTGGCCTTCAGCTCATTCATAATCTTAAAGAGCTCTTCAACTTCAGGCTGCGTCAGCGCTGCAGTAGGCTCGTCCAGCACCAGAAGCTTACAGTCCCGGGAGATGGCCTTGGTGATTTCTACCATCTGCTGCTTGCCGACCGTCAGATCGCCCAGCTTGGTTGCGGGGTTGATCTTAACGCCCATCTTATCAAACTGGCGCTGCGCTTCTTCTTCCATCGCCTTGTCGCTTATCAAGCCGTTCTTCATAAATTCACGGCCAATAAACATATTCTGCGCTACCGTCAGGTGGTTCATCATATTGAGTTCCTGGTGGATTACGCTGATACCGGCATCCTGGGACTGACCGATATTGTCATAACTGACCTGCTGGCCCAAATACTCAATGGTGCCGCCGTCCTTTTTGTGAATGCCGCAGAGCACTTTAATCAGCGTAGACTTACCGGCACCGTTTTCGCCCATCAGCGCGTGAACCTCGCCTGCCTTCAGCTCGAAGTTAACACCCCTTAGTGCGTGGACGCCGGAAAAGTACTTCTGAATGCCTTGCATCTTCAGAATTGTTTCGCCCATTCAACTCACCTTTCTCATTGCTTGCTTTCAAAAAATTCCGCTCCAAAAATTGTCAATTCCTGGAGCGCTTGTGCATGTCGCATAAACGTGAAACGTTTCGCTTGTTTTTTCTGCACAAAAACTTGGCAGATCGATCCTCATATTTACTGCTCACACTCATACTATAATCAATTTCACTAAAAAAATCAAGTGTTTTTTTTATTTTTTGTATTGACAGCACAAAAAAGTTTTTATATTATAATAACGTAAACGTAAACACATTTTGTCGAGCACGCTGTTTTATAGGCGAAACGTTTCATTTTTTCGAGAGGCAGGTGGCCATTTATGGCGACTATTAAGGATGTTGCCCGTATGGCCGGCGTCTCTATCGCCACCGTTTCCAAATATTTGAATGGTGGAAACGTCCGAGACGAGAACGCAGCCGCCATCAGTCACGCCATTGAGTCTTTGGATTTCCGGGTCAATCCCTTTGCCAGAAGTCTCAAAACCCAGCGCAGCCGTTCTATCGGCATTTTGATCCCTGATCTGACCGCACCTTTTTACGGCAGTTTTCTGAACGCCCTTGATAAAATTTTGCGGGAACACGGGTATCACACACTGATATCCTGTTACAGCGCCAACCACGGTCTGGAGCGAGACAATCTGCAATTTCTCATTTCTACCGGCATAGACGGTCTGATCTACGCGCCGGAGGATTTGACGGCGGATGAATTTTACGAATTGACCGCCAACTGCAACATTCCGGTTGTCCAGTTTGACCGGGTTATCCAAGGTGTAATCAGCGACACCGTGTTGGTGAAAAATATGGATGCCGTACATACCGCTGTTTCTAAGCTTATTGAGCGAGGTCACCGCAGAATCGGCCTTATATCCGGTCCCAGAGCGGTTTTTACCGCCAAAGAGCGGCAGATCGGCTATCTCAAAGCGCTGTCAGATCACAACATTATCTACAATGACGAATTGATTGTGAGCGGCCCCAACATTTTCGCCACAGGCTACCAGGGTTGCGAGCAGCTTTTGAGCCTCCCGGAACGCCCCACCGCCATTGTCACTACTAACTATGATATTACAATCGGTGCTTTTACTGCGCTGCGGGATATGGGCGTGCGGATTTCGGAAGATATTGATTTGATTGGTTTTGACTGCGTAGATGTCTGCGGAATGATGAAACCGCCCCTTCCCGTGGTCTACCAACCGGAGGCCGACATCGGACAGCTTGCAGGCGAATATATGATAGAGCGCCTGCAGGGATACGACGGAGAGGCACGGATTACCCGCCTAAGCTGCCAGCTTCTGCAGCCCTAATTGTGAGTATGAAAGCGACTTTGCTTTTATATATTATTTAATGTAAAACCCTCCGCAGAGCACTGCGGAACAAAACAGGAGGAAAGTATTATGGCAAAAAACAGATACGTTGGCGATTATCCCGTAATCGGTATTCGTCCCATCGTTGACGGCCGCCGTGGCCCCCAGATGATGCGTGAATCTCTGGAGCCGCTGGTTTGGGCAATGGCCGAGTCCGCAAAGAAACTGTTCGAGGAGAACCTGTTCTACTCTAACGGCGAACCCGTAAAGGTCGTTATGGCAGATACCTGCATCGGTCGCGTTCCCGAGGCAGCTGCCTGCGCAAATAAGTTTAAGAAGGAAGGCGTCTCCATCACTCTGTCCGTCACCCCCTGCTGGTGCTACGGTTCTGAGACTATGGATATGGATCCTCACACCATTAAGGGCGTTTGGGGCTTCAACGGCACTGAGCGTCCCGGCGCAGTTTACTTAGCTGCCGTTTTGGCAGGTCACGCACAGAAGGGTCTGCCCGCTTTCGGTATCTACGGTCACGAGGTTCAGGACCGGGATCAGGTCACTCAGATGCCCGAGGACGTAAAGGAAAAGCTGCTGCGCTTCGGCCGCGCTGCTGTTGCTGTGGCCACTATGCGTGGCAAGTCCTACCTGCAGATCGGCTCTCAGTGTATGGGTATTGCCGGTTCTATTATGGACCAGAGCGTACTGGAAGAGTACTTCGGTATGCGCGTTGAGTCCGTGGACGAGGTAGAGATCCTGCGCCGAATGGAAGAGGGCATCTACAACGAGGAAGAGTTCCAGAAGGCTCTGGCTTGGACCAAGGAGCACTGCAAGGAAGGCCGCGACGATAACCCCGAGGAAGTGGATTTCCTAGGCGAAAAGGTTCGCATTAAGTTCACTCCTGAGGAAAAGGAAAAGCAGTGGGAGTTCACCGTTAAGATGTACTGCATCATTAAAGACCTGATGGCTGGCAACCCCAACCTGTCTGACAAGTTCGAGGAAGAAAAGGTTGGTCACAACGCCATCGCCGGTGGCTTCCAGGGTCAGCGTCAGTGGACCGACCACTGGCCCAACTGTGACTACCCCGAGGCTCTGCTTTCCTCCTCCTTCGACTATGAAGGCGCTCGCGAGCCCTACACGCTGGCCACTGAGAACGACATTCTCAACGGTATGAGTATGCTGATGATGCGTCTGCTGACCCACCGTGCGCAGATCTTCGCTGATGTCCGTACTTACTGGTCCGGCGAGGCTACCAAGCGCGTTACCGGCTACGATCTCGAGGGCAAGGCTGCTGAAAGTAACGGTATTATCCACCTCTTAAACTCCGGCGCAGCCTGCCTGGATGCTTCCGGTGTCTGCACCGACGAAAACGGCAACGCCACCATGAAGAAGTGGTGGGAAGTTACCGACGAGGATATCAAGAAGATGACCGATGCTACCGTATGGTGTGAGGCCGGTCAGGACAACTTCCGTGGCGGCGGCTTCTCCCGCCACTACACCACCAAGGCGGAGAGGCCCTGCACTTGCTTTGCACCTCGTTGCGACGGCAAGGAAGGTTCTCCCTTCAAGACCGCTTATGAGGTTATGATGAACTGGGGCGCGAACCACGGCGCTATCTCCTACGGCCACATCGGCGCTGACCTCATCACTATGTGCTCTATGCTGCGCATCCCCGTATGTATGCACAACGTTCCCGAGGATGACATCTACCGTCCCGCCTGCTGGAACGCATTCGGTATGGACAAGGAAGGTCAGGACTACCGCGCCTGCGCCACCTACGGTCCTATGTACAAGTAATTTCCAACCAAAGAAAGTGGCGGTCTCCTGACCGCCACTTTTCCAAAATTTTGGAGGTAATCTTATGCTGAAAAACATCCCCTCTATTCTCTCCCCTGAACTTTTAAAGGTTCTGTGCGAAATGGGTCATAGCGACCGCATTTGCATTGGTGACGGCAACTTCCCCGGCGCAGCGATGGCGAAGGCCAAGGGCGCAATTTTCCTGCGGGCTGACGGTCACGGTGTGCCCGAGCTGCTGGACGCCATTTTGCAGGTCATTCCCACCGATACATACGTAGAAAAGCCCGTTATCCTGATGGAAAAGATGGAATGCGACAAAGACCTCGTCATTCCTGTATGGGAGACCTACAAGGAAATCGTGGCCAAATATGACGATCGTGGCGCAGAGGCCGTAGGCAATATCGACCGTTTTAAGTTCTACGACGAAGCCAAGGATTGCTACTGCGTGATCCAAACCGGCGAAACCGCTATTTATGCCAACGTCATCGTCCAGAAGGGCGTAATCAAGTAATTTATGGAGACTGTACTCTCTGTCATCTCCACGGCCCTGCCGGTATTTATCGCGCTGGGCATGGGTGCGCTGTGTCGCAGCCGGAGCTTTTTGACCCGGGATGGTGTGGAAACCCTTAAAAAGGTTGTTATCAATCTGACGCTGCCTTTTGTGCTGTTCAACTCCTTTGCCACCGCATCCTATTCCCTGTCTGACATTTTGATGCCGGCGGTCATTTTCACCGCCTGCTGCGCAATGCTGGCGGTTGGCTTTTTGTGGGCAAGGCTCAGCAAATCCGGTAGTAAGACCACGCCATTTATTGCTTCCGGCTTTGAAGCGGGAATGCTGGGCTTTTCTCTGTTCGGACTGTTGTTCCCGGATAAAAGCCTCTCCAACTTTGCAATGCTGTCTTTGGGGCAAGAAATCTTCGTGTTTACCGTCTACAAGGCATTGCTGACCGGTCGCTTCAGTCCCAAAGCTTTGGTAAAAGACATTTTTACTTCTCCCCTTTTGATTGCCGTCCTTTCCGGTCTTATCGTAGGCGCCAGCGGGCTTTACGACCATTTCCGGGCTTGGGGCATCAGCACTGTCATCGAGTCTGTCACCGGCTTCCTTTCCGCCCCTACCGGCACCATCATTCTGTTTGCCATAGGCTTTGACCTGGTCTTCAAAGAAATCGACTGGAAGAAAACCGGTGGTTTGGTACTCCTTCGGCTGATAATTGCCGGCAGTATGCTGGGCATTTTGATGCTTCTTAACCGCACCCTGCTGGGAGGTATGATGTTTGAAGGCGCGCTCATCATCCTGTTCATTCTGCCGCCGCCTTACATCATCCCCATTTTTTCCACCGAAAACGAAGAGCGGGTGCATATTTCCTCAGCGCTATCTGTATTAACGCTGATTACAATGCTCTTATTTGCCCTTTGTTCCATTCTGTTCTCCATATAAAAAATCTGGCACAGAAAATCTGTGCCAGATTTTTTATCTTTCCTCGCCGAAGAAGAACAGCGCCAACATTCCCGGTCCAACGTGGGCGCCGGTGAAAGGCTCGTGCGGGCAGATAATCAGCTCTTTGGGCTTGCAAATTTCGCAAATCTTATCTGCCAGAAGCTGCGCTTCCTCTATACAGTCACCGTGGGAAATGGCGACGCGCTGATTTTGGGCATCAATGGCGCGGTTGCGGTAAATATCCACAATCGCCTCGATAGCCTTCTTCCTGCCCCGGCATTTGCTCAGCGCCACAATGTGGCCGGTAGGATCGCCCCACAGAAGAGGCTTAATGTTCAGAATCGTGCCGATGGCAGCCGTTGCGCCGCTGACCCGGCCTGTCCGTTTCAGGAAATTAAGGTCATCTACCGTAAAGATCTGTAAAAGATGCTTCACTTCATCATCTAAAATCTCTCCTGCCTCGTTTGCCGTTTTTCCCTCGTTTCTCAGGTCTGCCGCCCGACAGGCCAGCAGTCCCGGGCCAAAGCCCGCGCCCAAAGAATCTACTACACGAACTGTCCGTTCCGGAAATTCATCCATCAGCTCTTCCGCGGCAATTCTTGCCGCCTGCATCGTACCGCTAACACCGGAAGAAAGGCCTACATAGACTACATCCTTACCCTTTTCCAGTTCCGGACGGAAATGGTCCATAAACAGCTGCGAATTGAGCAAACTGGTCTTCATCACCGCGCCGGCGCGCAGCTTATCGTAATAACCGTGAGAGTCGAAAGCATCCAAGTCTCCGTCAAAAACACCCGGTTCCCCATCCAGCGTATAACTGCAGGGCAAAACGCGAACGTCAAGCTGGCGCAGCAGATGGTTCGGCAGATTGGAGCAGCCGTCAGTAAATACAGTATAGGACATAGTGGCCTCCTTCGCAGGTCTTGTTTTTATAATTATACATAAATTACCTATGTAATGCAAGTTTTTTCTGCGCAAGTGAGGAAAGGGTCGTATTTTGCAGTTTTTTCTTGAATAATTTGGAAATGTATGATAATATTATGTGGATATGGGCTAAACCAGTCCACCAAAAAAGGAGAGTAAATACACGATGGGTAAAAAATTTGGAGATAGAAAAGACGGCTATAAGCTGAAAAAAATCCATTCTATGCACGTAATTATGCCCCTAATATTCCCCAACCGCTGTGATAACGAGGCTTTTATCAGCCAGCGCATCGACCTGAGCAAGGTCAACGCTTATCTTGCCGAAAAGAACGCAGAAAACCCCGAATACCGCTACAATCTTTTTCAGGTCATCGTGACCGCCGTGCTGAAAACTATGGTTTTACGGCCGAAAATGAACCGTTTTATCGCCAATAACACCATGTATATGCACAACGAAACCTCCGCCTCCTTCACCGTCAAGAAGGTATTTTCCGACGATGGCGCAGAAGCCTTGGCGCAGGTAAAGGTCAAAGGCGACGAGACCATTGACGATATCCACAACGAAATTTTCCGTCAGGTTTCTTTCTGCCGCAGTGACAAAATTGACGGTGGCACGGAGAGCCTAAACGCGGTGGCAAGCCTGCCCGGCTTCCTGACAAAGCCCGTTGGCGCAGTTGCTCGCTGGCTGGACCGCCACGGCTGGATGCCAAAGGACGTGACTGACGGTGATCCCTTCTACGGCTCTGTTTACCTGTCCAACCTTGGCTCTATCCGCCTGCAGGCCGGCTATCACCATCTTGCAAACTGGGGTACCTGCTCCGTATTCTGTACCATTGGCGAAGTGAAAAAGCGCCCCTTCTACAATGAGGATGGCACATCCGAAATCAAAGAGTGCGTAGACCTGGGTCTTACCATCGACGAGCGCATTGCCGACGGTTACTATTATTCCCGCACAATCAAGCTTCTTAAAACCCTGATTGAAAATCCTGCGCTTTTGGAAAAGCCGCTCAGCGAGGAGGTAGAATTCTAATGATCACCGCAAAAACACCTTGGAAGGACTACTTAGGCGACGTACCTATGCATTTAGACTATTTTGATGGCACTATGTGTGAGGCCATCGAAAAAACAGCCGAAGCCTATCCCGAAAATGTCGCCTTTGACTTTATGGGTAAATCCACTACATATCGGGAACTTGTTCAGAACATTCACACCTGCGCCAAATCCCTGAAGGCAATGGGTGTCCGGGAAAACGACAAGGTCACCATCGCGATGCCCAACTGCCCCCAGTCCATCTACTTTTTCTATGCCATCAACGCCATTGGCGGCATCTGCAATATGATCCACCCGCTGTCCGCGGAAAAAGAGATTGAGTTTTACCTGAACGAATCCGAAAGCGTCCTCGCTATCACCCTCGACCAGTTCTACGGCAAATTTGCCCGTGTCCGCGCAAATACCAAGCTAAGCAATTTGGTAATCGCCAGCATTAAAGACGCCCTCTCTCCCGTAATGAAGCTTGGCTACGCCCTGACCCAAGGCAGAAAAATCAAGAAAATCCCCGCCGACGCCCCCGTAGTCCTTTGGAAGGATTTCTTAAAGCTGGGCGCAAGCACCGATGAGAATTACCGTGTCGCCCGGGGCAGCGAAGACCCGGCAGTTATCCTCTACTCCGGCGGCACCACCGGCACCAACAAGGGCATCGTGCTGACCAACCGCAATTTTAACGCATTGGGCGCACAGATTGTGGCAACCAACCCCATGTTCCGCCCCGGCGACAAGATGCTGGCAGCAATGCCCATCTTCCACGGCTTTGGCCTTGGCGTCTGCATCCACAGTATGCTCTTTAACGGCGGCCGCTGTATCCTTGTTCCCAAATTTACCCCCAAGACTTATGCAAAGGACCTTGTAAAGAACCGCTGTAATTTCATTGCCGGTGTTCCCACCCTCTATGAAGCCCTTTTGCGGCTGCCCGATATGGACGGTGCAGACCTGAGCTGTCTGAAGGGCGTTTTCTCCGGCGGCGACAGTCTGTCCATCGAGCTGAAGAAGAAATTCGACAAATTCCTCTATGACCACAAGGCCACCATTCAGGTGCGGGAAGGCTACGGCACCACAGAAACCGTTACCGCCTGCTGCCTGACCCCCACCCATATGTATAAGGAAGGCTCTATCGGCCTCCCCTTCCCCGATACATATATTAAAATTGTCGAGCCGGGCACCGCAAACGAGCTGCCCTACGGCACCGAAGGCGAAATTCTGCTGGCCGGTCCTACGGTGATGAAGGAATATATGCACCATCCCGAGGAGACCGCCCAGACCCTCCGCACCCACGAAGACGGTCTCACCTGGGTCTATACCGGTGACCTTGGTACTATGGATGAGCAAGGCTTTGTCTATTTCAAGGGTCGCGCCAAGCGGATGATTATTACCTCCGGCTACAATGTATACCCTGCCCAGATTGAGAACATTTTAGACGCCCACGAGCTGGTACAAATGAGCTGTGTCATTGGCATCCCCGATTCCTACAAGATGCAAAAGGTCAAAGCCTTCGTAAAGCTGGTGCCCGAGGCGCAGGCAAATGAAGAAACTAAGCAGATTCTCATGGCCCATTGCCGCAAGCACGTGGCAAAGTACGCTATGCCCTGCGATATTATCTTCAAGGACGAAATGCCCAAGACCTTGGTCGGCAAGGTAGCCTACCGTGTTCTCGAAGAGGAAGAGCTGGCAAAAATCGCTGCTGCCCAAGCATAAATACTAGCCGCCCCGTCTGCCGATGGGGCGGCTGTTTGTAGGGGGCAGCGCCACGACGCCCCGCCTGCCGAATCGCCGCTCCTCCTCGTCATTGCGAGGAGCAGGCAATCTCCCGAACTCCACCGTATTTGTCATCCTGAGCAAGTGCAGCGCGTCGAAGGATTTTCGCACCGGAAGTCCGCTATGCAAAAACGGCAACGCGAAGATTCTTCGACTACGGGCTATCGCCCTTCGCTCAGAATGACAGGCTCAGTAGATAATTGTCAACTCTCAATTGTCCATTTTGCCTCTCCCCGCGTAGGGGCGATTCACGAATCGCCCGTTAATAAAATCGCCCCATCGAGGGGCAATTTTATTTCGGACCGTCGAGGACGCCGGTCCCTACAATATTGTTTGACAGCGCATCCGCAGGGGTCGATGTTTATATCGACCCGAAACAAAATTTTCGCAAAAAATCTGCGAGCCAAATGGCTCGCAGATCTTATTTTTTATTTCTTCTTGGGAGCGCGGATACGGCTGAGCTTCTTGTTGAGGTTCAGCAGATCTTCCTTGGTGAACTTAGCATTCATCATACCGCCTGCCATGGTCAGCAGACGCAGAACGGTAAAGCCGTTCATCATGCTCATCATCTCGGGAGTAACATCAAAACCGGCAGCCTTCTTCTTTTCGCCCTTCTTACCGCCGCCCAGCATCTTGCCCATCAGCTTCATAAAGATGAGCTTACCGCGGAAGGTGGAAATGACATCGCCCATCTTGGAGTTCAGGGACAGACGACCGGGCTTCTCCTCGATGTCGAACCAGTTGAGGATGGCGCCTTCTTCCTTCAGGCGATACGCTTCATTAAAGGTATCTACCTTACGGATGACGCTCTCGTCCTTCAGGTCGCCGGAGACAGCAACGAGCTTCGTCTCGCCCACATTGGGAACGTCGAAGTAGAAGAAGTGGTCAGCAGCTTCCTTCACACCCAGAGATACGCCGTTGGCAAACAGCTCCACGGTCTTCTGGTTGGAGTAAACCGTAACCTTGGTCACATCCTCCACGCGGTCCACATAGCGCTTGCCGCACAGATGGACGAAAGGCTCATCGCTCAGCCAAGCCTTATAAGCATAGAAGGAGTCCTTCTTATACTTACGGTCGAAGGTCACAAGGCCCTTGTGGTTCTGACCGTTCTCGCCGCCCTCTGCGCGGGCATCGGCGCCGAAGTCGAACATATTCCACACATGGGTCGCCCACATAAATTTGCGGGTGAAGAGCTGCTTAATGAGTTCCTCGTGGTAATAAGCCTGATATTCCTCGGTGTAGTCGCCCTGACGGGGATCGGAGGTATGCCAGTTCAGCGCCTCACAGCCGTACTCGGAGCAGCCGATGGGAATGTTCGGGTGCATTGCGTGGAACTTATCGAACCAGGGGCCGTTCATAGAGGTGTCGCCGCCGTACCAACCGAAATAGTGGTTATAGGAGACAACATCGGGAATCTGCAAATAGGGATCCTCCATCTTGCACATAGAAACGGCTGCGATGGTGGTCAGTCTGGTCTTATCCATCTCGTGGCACAGATTATTCAGGATTCTGTGGTTCTCCAGCAGATCCTCGTCGCTGCCGCCGATGGAGATCTCATTGGAAAGACCCCAAACCACGATGGAGGGGTGGTTGTAGTTCTGGGAAATCAATTCCTTCATTTGAGAAATGGTGTTCTCGCGGCCGGTAGGCATATGCTTGGAGATATAGGGAATCTCCGCCCAAATCACAAGACCCTTCTCGTCACAAAGGTCATAGAAGTACTGATCGTGCTGATAGTGGGCAAGACGGATGGTGGTGCAGCCAACCTCGCAAATCAGATCAATATCTTCTTCGTGGTGGGCTTTTGTCAGCGCATTGCCCACGCCCCAGCGGTCCTGATGGCGGGAGACGCCCCGCAGGGGGTATTCTTCGCCGTTAAGAATGAAGCCATTGTTGGGGTCGATTTTAAAGGTACGGCAGCCAAAACGGGAGCAGACATTATCGATGACCGTATCGCCCTCTACGATCTCTGCCTCACAGCAGTAAAGGTAGGGGTCCTTGCGGCCGTGCCACAGGTGGACATCCTTAATTTCAAAGGTGACCTTCTTGTCAGCAGAGGAAAGCTTCTGCAGCTGATTTTCGTTCTGGTCATACAAGGTGTAGACGATCTGCTGACCGGCCTTAAGCTCGGTGGTGTAGACCTCTACCTCGACGGCAGCATCCTTGCCGTTTACAGCGGGGGTAATCTTGATGCCGGGCGCGCCATAGTAGTCAAGATCAAAGTGGGTCTCATTTACGGTGATGAGGTAAACATCACGGTAGATACCGCCGTAGAAAGTAAAGTCAGCCATCTGGGGATATACGGTTTCGTTTGCCGCGTTGTCCACAACAATGGACAGCAGGTTTTCTTCCTCAGTCAGGGCGTCGGTCAGGTTCACTCTCCAGGTGGAGTAACCGCCGTCGTGATGACCCACGGCATTTCCGTTAACATAGACATCCGCAGAGGAGTTCGCGCCACGGATTTCCAGATAGTGCAGTCCCTCGCCCAGCTCGGACTTCTTAAGCACCTTAGTATACAGGCAGCTTCCACGGAAATAGTCGTTGCCGCCGTCCTGGCCGTCCACCGCATTCCAGCAGTGAGGCAGGTTAACCTTTTCCGCGCCCTCGGTGGCCTTGGGGTCGGCGCAGTTCTTGATAAACTGCCAGCCTTCGTTAATACAAACAATATTTCTCAATTTGGTCTCCTCCAAACATAGTTTCCGTAAAGCTGCCGCATCCGCCAATGCAGATGCGGCAGCTTTTTTAATTACTCAGCAGCGTGACGAGCTTCCAGCTCGGCATTCATCTTCTCCAGAGTCTTCTTGTCCAGGTTGTAAACAAGGCCCAGACCAACAAAGATGAAGATACCTGCAACCAGGTACAGAACAGCAACCAGAGAACGGATCTGCAGTCTGTCTGCCCAAGAGATCAGGTTTACATCAATAAATTCAGCGCCGGTCTTTGCATCAATGGCGTTATTTACATAACCCATTGTGCCCATAATGGCAACAGCCACAGCAGGACCAACGCCCTGCGCCAGCTTACGGAAGAAGGAGTGCAGTGCGTAAACAGTGCCTTCCTCACGAACGCCGTACTTCCACTCGCTGTAATCGATGGCATCGCCCATCATTGCCCAGGAAACGGTGGAGTAGATACCCAGACCCAGAGAGCAAATGAGCTGTGCAACAATATAAATGACCAAGTCAGCACCGGTGTTGCCCTCGCTGACGGGGATGATGCCCAAAGGTGCAGCAAACAGAAGCAGAGCGCCCAGAATGTAGCAAACAGCGCCAACCTTGGACAGCTCCTTCTTGCCGTACTTAGTAACCATCTTACGAGCCAAGGGGGTAAATACAACGATGGGGATCATAGCAAATGCGGAGATCAGACCGGAAACGCCGGGATTCTTGAAATAAACCTGGAAGGTAACATCCACAGCGGTGGTAGCGCCCTGCATACCGATGAACATACCCATCGCAGCCAAAGTTGCGCCAACGGCAGGGCGGTTCTTCAGGAAGTTGCCCATAGCCTTAATCACATTGAACTTAGGCTGATCCTCATTGCACTTTACATCCTCTTCCTCGCGGATCACGGTGTTACGGATCATAAACTGGAAGCAAAGGAAGCCCAGAATGCCCATAATAAAGGCAGCCAGGAAAACCATATTGCCGTTGAGGGTGTTGTCCTTATTGTAAATGATGAACTTCAGGACGACCATGGGGATCATATTGCCAGCCAAAGAACCGATGGAGCGCCATGCAGAAAGAGAAGCGCGGTCAGCGGGATCCTTGGAGATCAGGGACAGCAGAGAGCCGTAAGGAACGTTTGCGATGGTGTAGAAGGCATCCCAAACAACATAACCGGCAATGAAGATAATGAACTTAGCCCATACGGGAGCCTGGGGGAAAGGCAGGAAGCAGCAAGCGCCGCCAACGATCAGACCAATAGAGCCTACCCAGATGTACTGCAAGAACTTGTTTCTCTTGTAAGTGCGCTTGTCAGCATCGATCATAGAACCGATCAGAGGATCGTTGATAGCATCCCAGACCTGAACAATAACCAAAAGCAGAGAGTACCAAGCACTCATACCCATAACTTGGGTCCAGAACAGCGCCATTGTGCCCTTGAGCGCAAAGCTCATATTACAGCCAAGGTCACCGGCTGCGTATGCGAGGCAGTCACGCATACCAAACTTTCTTTTTTCCACTTTTTATTCCTCCTGTTTTTAGTTTACACCCCAAAAGGGCGCAAAACATCATTTTCATTATACACTATCTGTACGCTTTCGTAAGAGATAATCTTTTGTACTTTTTGTAAATTTTTTGTTTTTTCTGCGCAAAAATGCTGGACAGTCTGACAAATATGCACTATAATAGATTTATCAAATACAAGTTTTTTGACGAATTCGTCAATTTTGGAGGTAATATATGGAATATCGTGCCGAACTTCAGATGCTGACCGACCTTTTCCGCCGCGCAGGCAGCAGCGTCACCACCGTAGACCCCAACGGTCCTATGTCCCAATTCCTCACTTCTCAGCTATATGTCCCCGGTCTTATCGAATCGGAAGACCTTTCTATTCCCCTGCGGGAATACTTACCGGACCTGCAGCCGGATACCGTCTATTCCATCACTGACCGGCTGTTTCTGAAATACACTTATCTGCTCCTGCCGAATACTCAACCGGAAGCCTTATTGGTATTTGGCCCGTATTTGGAGAAAGAGGTCTCCCAGCAAACCATTTTGGAGCTGACGGAATCCTTGGACATTCCCCCGGCCCAGCAGAAATTTTTACAAAAATACTATTCCTCTCTGCCGGTTCTTGATCCGGAAGGGCATATGCAGATGCTTCTGACCATCTTCTACGAACGGCTTTGGGGCGTGGACGGGTTCACTTATGCCGCCTTTAACCGGGACACCCTCTCGGATTTCACCGCATTCCGCCAGAAGATTCTGGCCTCTGAGGACGCAGGTGCCCAATGGAATGTGGAAATGATTGAAAAGCGGTATGCCGGAGAAAACGCTATGATGGATGCCGTCCGTACCGGCAATCTCAAAAAGGTGGACACCCATGTGGGCCGGATCACTGCTGCTGTTTTTGACAAACGGCTACCCGACCACCTGCGAACGCTGAAAAACTACTGTATCATCACAAATACCATCCTGCGGAAAGCCGCCGAGCAGGGCGGTGTCCATCCCGTCTACCTGGACAGCGTCTCTTCGGACTTTGCCGCAAAGATTGAGCAGCTTTCCTCCCCTGCTGCCTGCCCCTCTATGATTGGCAGTATGGCCCGGTCCTACTGTCGGCTGGTGAAAAACCATTCCGCCAAGAGCTACTCCCCTGCTGTGCAAAAGGCGATGATCTGCGTGGATGCCGACCTTTCCGCGCCGCTGAGCCTGCGGTATTTGGCAGACGAGCTGAACATCAACAGCAGCTATCTGTCCTCTCTCTTCAAGAAAGAGACCGGCATCACCGTCACCGCCTATATTATTCGCCAGCGGATCAATTATGCCAAGCACCTTTTAGAAAACACCCGCCTGCAAATTCAGACCATCGCCCAGCATTGCGGTCTTGGCGATGTCCACTACTTCTCCAAGCTCTTCAAAAAAGAAACCGGTATGACCCCCAGAGAGTTCCGTCAATCGGTACAATAAACATAGGATAACCCCCGGAAAAAGTGCTTTTTCCGGGGGTTATTTATAGGTTGTTTTTTAGTTAAAATTCAGGGAATTTACAGTCTTGGTGCCATCGGCATGAATAACTGCCAGCACGCAGCCGGTATAATATGTCTTGTTGTTATAATTTGTGGGAGACATTTCTACAGTAACTTCCTGGCCTGCATAGGCTTTCAGCCAGTTGTATTGTTTCGCATTGGAACAGTAAAGACGCACATTAATATTAGATTTATTATATGTGCTGCTATCGGAGATATAGATATTTGTGTAGAAGCTTGTCTCTTCTACAACAACATAGCCGGTCACAAGGAACACAGAGGTTGTAAAGTCAACCGTTTCGTCCAAGTTGTAGAAATCCTTAACAGACAGCGCACCATCAAAGCTGGTAGTAGGATACTCGTGGCTTCCATAGTTGTTGGCCTTCACAGCAGCGCCGGAAATACAGGTCTGTCCGGCATGGCTACCGTTGTTGTTATGCAAACGATCACGATTTCCTTCGATAATAACCTCATAACCAATCTCTAAAGTAACCATCGTGTCAGCATCAGTCAGAACTACGATTACACCGGTTTCATCAATTAAGTAAAAGCCTGTCTTCTCCGGGGCAACAATAGACGGTCCCACAATGCCCTTGACAGTAACCTTTTCGTTAAGCCCGGCCTTGATAGCCCCATCAACGGTGATGTACTCCACATCTGCCTGACCGATTTTTACCTCGATGGTCACATCCTCGGAGTAAGTCACACCGTTATAGGTGCCGGTGACAGTAATGGTAGCTGTGCCGGACTTCAGGCAGTTCATCACATTGCCGTCAACAGAAATAACGGTGTTGTCGCTGGAGGCATAGCTCAGGGTCACACCGCTGTAGCCCAGCAGCTCATTATTGACCGTAGTCAGCAGCTCCAGAGCAGGGTTTCCGGTATATTCAGACAGGAACTGGGTAACACCGTAGTACTTAACCGCGTTCTCAGGAACATTTACAGTTGCAGGGTCAAAGCCTTCGTCAACCACGCTCACCGGCAGGAGACGCCAGTAGCAATCAGAAGAGGTGGACTTTGCGTTCAGGGCAGTCAGGTATACGGTGCAGATCTTGCCGTCAAAGGCATCCAGCCAGGCAAAATCGCCGCCGTTGCACTGGGTGTAGGTATAAGTACCGGTCTTTCCGTCCAGATCGAAGAAGTAATAGTTTACAAAGCCATCGCCGGGAACCTTCTTGACCAGTGCGGTAACCTTGAAAACTTTACTGGAAATATCGGTGGTCACAGGCGTATCGATAATCTTTTTAACCGTGGTCGTCTCCATCCAGCTTGTATCAAAGGTATGGTTGCCTTCATCATTGCTGATGAGGATGGGGTTTTTCAGCTGATTGCAGCCTATATAGCCGAATTTTTCTGCGTTGCTTTGCTCGCTGTCCAAAATCCAGTAATCCTTCTCGGCTTGAATTGTGATTTTGTTTCCTTCCTTGACTTGGGCAGCCAATTCACTGTCGTAAACATAGATAGAACTGGTAT
This sequence comes from Faecousia sp., assembly GCA_045654085.1. GTDB lineage: Bacteria > Bacillota > Clostridia > Oscillospirales > Oscillospiraceae > Faecousia. The sequence continues at coordinate 33,358 of JAZOMT010000026.1, forward strand.
CGTCCACCAAAATAAAGCCCGCGGGCTTCTCTCCAAAGGCATAGGTGATTCGTGCCACCACGCCCTCTGCCATAACAAAGGTGCCTTTTTCGGCTTTTCTTACAGCCGCAAGACCTGTCTCTGTTTTGGTAGCTTCAGGCTTAGAAAAAATAGAGAGGATACTGTCGATGCTGACATCACAACCGGCAAAGAGACCGGCAAGCATCGCAATGCAAAGGAGGAGGGCAATGCGTTTTTTCATAGCGATAACCTTCTTTTTATGTATTTTTGGGGGGTATTTGACATACAAAACTATTATACTATAGAGCTTTTACCAATGCAATGCAGAAAACTGCACAAAAATGGACGGAACCGAGTCGTTCCGTCCATTGAGACTGTCGAAAAACCTCAACATATGCATGAGCAAGGCTCCCTCTGACGAGGGAGCTGTCTAATTGCCGATTTTAGGCAATTAGACTGAGGGAGAGAAAAACAGAGAAATTACCTGCATTTTATAGCCTTTGCTGAACTTTTGGGCTTTTCTCTCCCCCAGTCAGCAAAGCTGACAGCCCCCTCGTCAGAGGAGACCAATCAGACTACCGTTTTTCGTTTAGCAAAGCTTTGCGCCGGCGGGGATGGCATCGTCCACCATCAAAAGGTTCAGCTTTTCCTCGCCCTTTTCGGTGTGGACTGCGGAAATCAGCATACCGCAGGACTCCCGACCCATCATCTTCCGGGGCGGCAGGTTGGTGATAGCCACCAAGGTCTTTCCAATCAGCTCCTCCGGCTTATAGAATTTCGCAATGCCGGAGAGGATCTGACGGTCTACACCGGTGCCGTCATCCAAGGTAAACTGCAAAAGCTTATCGGACTTCTTTACCGGCTGGCAGTCCTTTACCTTCACAGCCCGCATATCGCTCTTGCAGAAGGTGTCAAAATCCACCGTCTCTTCGCTGTAAGGCTCGATTTCCAAAGCGGGCAGCTTTTCCTTTGCTTTTGCTTCATTAAAGGCATTGATTTCTTCCATTTTCTTCTCCATATCCAGTCGTGCAAAGAGGATCTCGGGGGCATCCAGCTTGGTGCCGGAGACCATTGCGCCAAATTCCTTGAGACTCTCAAGACCGCCGTTTTCGCACTTGATTTGATTCAAAATCTTCTTAGAGGTGTCGGGCAGGTAAGGCTCCAAAGCAACCGCCGCAAAGCGGATGGACTCCAAGAGGTTATAAAGCACCGTGCCGAGGCGAGCTTTGTTTTCTTCATTCTTTGCCAGCGCCCAGGGCGCAGTCTCGTCAATATACTTATTGGCGCGGCGCAGCAGCACGAAGATCTCGTCGATGGCGTCTGCCACCTTTAATTCGTTCATCTTCTGCTCCACCTTGCCGGGCATTGCCAGCGCGACAGCTTTCAGTTCTTCATCCAAGGCATCGGGGGCAACAGGCGCCTGCACGATGCCGTCAAAGTACTTGTTGTTCATCGCAATGGTGCGGTTGACTAAGTTACCCAGCACATTTGCCAGTTCTGCATTGATGCGCTCGATAATCAGCTCATAGGTCATAATGCCGTCCGCGGCAAAGGGCATCTCGTGAAGCACGAAATAGCGCACTGCATCCACGCCGAACAGCTCCACCAGGTCGTCCGCATAGATGACATTGCCCAGAGACTTACTCATCTTATCGCCCTTGACCAGCAGCCAGGGATGGCCGAACACCTGCTTGGGAAGGGGTTCACCCATACTCATCAGAAAAATAGGCCAGTAAATGGTGTGGAAACGGACAATATCCTTACCAATGAGGTGCAGGCCGGCGGGCCAGAACTTATTATAATGCGCGTCGTGGTTGCCGTCGGGATCATAGCCGCAGAAGGTGATATAGTTGCTCAGGGCATCCAGCCACACATAGCTGACGTGGCCGGGGGCGAAGGTCAGGGGCACGCCCCAAGTAAAGCTGCTGCGGGAAACGCACAGATCCTGCAGACCGGGCTTTAAGAAGTTATTGATCATCTCGTTTTTCCGGCTCTCCGGCTGGATAAAGTCGGGATGCTCCTCGATGTGCTTCATCAGCTGGCCGGCATACTTGCTCATTTTGAAGAAATAGGCTTCTTCCTCTGCGTCCACGCACTCCCGGCCGCAGTCGGGGCATTTGCCGTCAACCAGCTGGCTCTCCGTCCAGAAGGATTCACAAGGTGTGCAGTACTTGCCTACATACTTACCTTTATAAATATCGCCCTTTTCGTACATCTTCTCAAAGATGCGCTGGACCTTTCTCTTATGCTCCGGGTCTGTGGTACGGACGAAGCGGTCGTAGGTGGTGTTCATCAAATCCCAAATCTCCTTGATTTGGCCTGCCACATTATCTACATACTCCTGCGGCGTCACACCGGCTGCTTCTGCCTTTTCCTGAATTTTCTGACCGTGCTCATCGGTGCCGGTCTGGAAATACACATCGTAGCCTGCCTGCCGCTTATAGCGGGCAATGGCATCGGCAAGTACAATTTCGTAAGTATTGCCGATGTGGGGCTTTGCAGAGGTGTATGCGATGGCTGTAGAAATATAATAGGGTTTCTTTTCTTGCATTGTCTTTCCTCCTAAAAAGAAATCGCCCTTGGAATCCCCAAGGGCGATAAAATTTACCGCGGTACCACCTTGATTTGCGGCATAAGCCGCCTCATTACACGCTTTAACGGGCGCACCCGAAAATGCCTACCTATCGACACTTTAGCTCCCAGACCATATTCTGCCGCTTTTTCGTACCCATTTCCACCAAACAGGGCTCTCTGACCGCTTCCGCAAGCATACTCTTCTGTTCATCGCTTTTCATTATAAATAACATTATACTAAAGCGTGGCTTTTTGTCAACGATAATTTTCTTTTCGTCCTACAAGAGGGTACGCCAATCCCCTCCCCCGGGGGGAGGGTGGATTTTGCGAGGAACGAGCAAAAGACGGGTGAGGAAGGGCGAAATATTAGACATAGGAATATGTCTATTCTCTTCGCAAACTTTTCGGTTTCCGCCCGCATTCCTCATCCGACCTCGCCTTGCTCGGCCACCTTCTCCCCGGGAGAAGGGATAAGCCCCGCCCTACGATTTCTTTTGAGGTTCGTCCTTACCTTTTTTCTCTCGTGAGCAGCAAAGCTACAAGTACTGCGCAGATACCGGCAACAAGCTTTCCCACAATCAGCGGCAGCAGCATGTCCGGCGCAAAGCCTGCCGCAAAGCCCAAATGGTCACCAAAAACAAAGGCCGCAGATACCGCAAAGGCGATGTTCACCACCTTGCCCCGGCTATCCATCTCTTTTAGAAGCCCAAAGGTGGCAATGGAATTGGCAAGGCTGGCAACAAGGCCTGCCGCTGCTGTCTCATTGACCCGCAGCAGTCTCCCCAGTCCCATAAGGGGTTTCTTAAGCACCTTTGTTATCGCATAAACCAGCGGAAACGCACCTGCCAGCACGATGGCGATCTCACCTACGGTGGCAAAGCCGGTCTCAATCGGCTCCATTCCGGGGATAAGCACAAAGCCAGTCAAGGCCTCCACGATAGCCGCCCCAAGACCAACGGTGATGATTGCCAGTACGCCTTTTCCGAAAACAGTAAAGCCTCTTATCATTGCCCGTTCTGCTTTCCACAGACCTAAGGCAATCAGCGCCGCCAGAAGGACGATGGGAATTAAATTCCGCAGCACGGTAAGGATGGGATACCCCGCCACCAAGCCGCCGAGCAAAATACCCACCGGGATGGTGACGATACCGCACAGCGCGCCCTTTGCAAGGAAGGGTCTGTCCTCCTCCCTTAGGATGCCAAGGGCCACCGGGATGGTAAAGACCACCGTTGCGCCCAGCATCGAACCGCAGAGCACACCGCCTAAATCTGCCACAGCGGGGTCATTTGCCATTTCCCGGGCCAGCGCGCCGCCGCCCATATCGCAGGCGAGGATAGAGCCTGCAAACATTGCCGGGTCTGCACCCAAAAAGGTATATACGGGTACCACCACCGGGCGAAGTAAGGTGGCAAGCACAGGGGAAAAAGAGATAATACCTACCATCGCCAGCGCCAGAGAACCCATCGCCAGGATGCCTTCTTCGAATTGCTTGCCAAGACCCAGTTTGTTCCCAAATATCCGGTCCAATGCGCCCAGTACCGCAAAAACCGCCATAACGGCAATCAGGATGCTATGTGCCGACATGCTTGCCCTCCTGATCGATAATGGCAACCACCGCCGCATCCACCGGCGCTTCCATACAAAAACGGGACGCCACCGTGCCGGTAACGAGGAGCACCCGGTCTCCGTCCCCAGCGCCCACGTGGTCTGCCGCCACAACTTCGCCGGCATCCGTTTTTACCACAAGAAAGGTTTGTCCCATCAGGCAGTTTGCCTTACGGGTGGACCATACGGCCCCGGTTACTGTTCCTAATGTCAATCCGATCCCTCCAAAATTTCCCGGGCCAAAGGCGTCAGCACCGCCCCCGGACCCGGCCGTTTGCCGGCCTGCCGCAATTTTTCCGCCTCTGTGGCAGTTACCAGCCGTTTCTGCGCGCCGTCTGCAAAGAGCACGCCCCAATTCTTCAGCTCCCGCCGGCGGGATGCCAAGGTTGCCGCCAGCGCCCGGTTTTTTGGCGCTTCCGGAAGTCCGGGGGTGTATAAAATCACCGGTTTTCCCTCGGCAAGGGCCCCTAACACCGCTTCTTCCCGGAAATAAAGCAGCTGTCCTAGGGTCAGCGAGCCAATCACTACCGCATCATAAGGCCCCTCCCCGTAGGCATACCCCAAGTCCCGGGGCGGACAGCGCCCAATGAGAAGCGCCCTCATAGCAGAATCCTCCCCAAATCTCCCGGCGCAAAGCCGCAGGCATTGGCCTCATCATAGTCTAAATGGACACGGGTAGAAAAATCCGGGCTTACCCGCACCACCGTATCTCCGAATACCAGAGGACGGCTCGTGTAGGTCTCCAAACGCACCACCTGCTTATCCTTTACACCAAAGCGGGCGGCATCCTCGGGAGTCATATGAATGTGCCGCTGGGCGGCAATGACCCCCCGCTGTAAGGTGATTTCCCCTTTTTCGCCCCGAATGGTAACACCGGGCGTATCTTTCACCACGCCGGACAGCCGCACAGGCGGTTTCACGCCTAATACTTTGCCGTCAGTCAAGGAAATTTCTACCTGTCCCTCACTGCGCTCCGGGCCTAAAACGGCTACATTTTCGAATTTTCCCTTTGGGCCGATGACCGTTACCCGTTCCTTACACAAAAACTGCCCCGGTTGGGACAGCGGTCTTTCCGAAGTCAAGCCGTGTCCAAACAGTTGTTGGGCTTGGGTTTTTGTCAGATGGACGTGGCGGCCTGACGCCTCCATCTCCACGCAAATACGTTTCAGCACCTGCTCGCATAGCTTTTCTATGGTCTGCTCCTGCACTATATCACCTGCTTTTCGCCTTTTCTTCAATCATAAGAAGATACAAATAGCTGCTTAGCCGATTGATTGCCCGGATAATATCCGGTCTTTGGCATTTTCCCTCCCGGTCAGCAAATGCCGCCACTGCGTATAGTTCCGCCTGTCGGGCAGCGCACCGGCAGCGGTTTAAGCGCAAAACCTTGATGCCGTCATTTACATCGGGCATAAAATGGGGAATTCCGTAAAACTCTTGGGGGAAATGGCTACGCTTGCGAAGCTGCGCCTCGTCCATTCCGCCCAGCTTCATATCCTGCATTTCCCTTTCCAGTACATCGGCGGCAATCAGCGCCCGGGCGAGATTTAGGGCATCCTGCAAAGGCTTTTGGATGCCTGTTTCCGCTTGGGCCAGCAGCAGTTCTGCCTCCAAAAAATCCACCGCGCCCCGGAATGCGATCCGGGGATGGGTCTTTTTCACAAGGAAATCCCCGTTTAAATGGGTCATATCCTCCGGTTTTTCCCGGAAATATCCGCCGCCCAGCGCCCGATATTCCTCTGATCTTGCCTTTTCGCCGGGCAGAATTTCAATCCGCTCCCGCTGCAAATAGTCCCGGGCTTCAGAGGTCAAGCTGTCCCCTTTTCCTAAATAAAAGACCCGTTTTCCGTCCTTATTTCGGATATTATCCCGGGCATTTTGGGCTGTATAAAGCATTATTTGCCGTTACTGCTTGCGGGGGTGCTGCTCAGTCTGCCGTGGGGAAGAATGGCATCCACCTCGGTGTGGGGGCGGGCAATGACGTGGACAGAAACCAATTCGCCCACCTTTTCTGCAGCCGCCGCGCCGGCATCGGTGGCGGCCTTGACCGCGCCTACGTCGCCCCGCACCATCACGGTAACTAAACCGCCGCCTACCTGCTCCTTGCCAACAAGCTGAACGTTTGCGGATTTTACCATGGCGTCTGCCGCTTCAATAGCGCCGATCAGGCCTTTTGTTTCAATCATACCCAAAGAATTTGTGTTCATAACGTGCTTCCTTTCTTATTCCTTATTTCAATCGTTCCAGTATTTTTGCCGCCAAAAGCTCCACCAAAGTCTCGTCTGCGGTGACTACGGTTGTTTTTTCCTTATTCTCCTTGTCCCAGGCTACCCGACGGATATTGATAAGGTCCAGGGGGGAGATATTATTGGACGAGCTGCTGCCGCCAACTGCGCCGCAGCCAAGGGTAAGGGCCGGGAACAGGCCGGTGGTCTGCCCAATGCCGCCGAGTGCCGCTGGGGTGTTGACCAAGAACCGGGAGACAGGGATTTGGAGGGCAAATTTTTCCACCACCTTTTCGTCTGTCGCGTGGATGGCAAAGGTGTGGCCGCTTCCCTCGTGGGTCAGCACCTCAATGGCCTTCTCCAGCACTGCATCCTCGCTGTCCATTACAAAAAAGGCCAGCACCGGGCACAGCTTTTCCATAGAATAGGGCCGGGTCGGGCCTGCCTCCTGCTCCCTTGCTACCAAGATTTTCGTGCTGTTTGGCACGGAAAAACCTGCTTTTTCTGCCAATTCCGTGGCTTTTCTGCCCACGATTTCAGGATTTAATGACCCATCCGGGCGGAACAGGTGCTTTGCAAGACGGCCAGCTTCCTCCGTGTTCATAAAGTAGAAGCCCATGGCGGCGGCTTCGGTTTTTACCTGCCTTTCCATATCCTTTTCCACGATAATGCTCTGCTCCGAGGCGCAGACCGTGCCGTTATCAAAGGTTTTGGACTGCAAAATGCAGGAAAGGGCGTGTTTTACATCGGCAGTATGGTGGATATAAGCCGGGCCGTTGCCCGCGCCCACACCGATGGCAGGTTTTCCGGAGGAATAGGCCGCGCGGACCATTCCCGGACCGCCGGTAGCCAGAATGAGCCGCACTTGGGGGGCAGTCATCAATTCCTGACAGCCAGCCATAGAAGCGATACCGAGGCAACCGATGCTACCCTTGGGCGCGCCTGCCTTTTCTGCCGCCTGCCGGACAATTTCTGCTGCCCGCAGGGTGCAGAAAAGCGCCTTGGGGTGGGGGGAAAAGATGATACTGTTACCTGCCTTCAGGGCGATCATCGCCTTATAACATACCGTGGAGGTGGGGTTTGTGCTGGGGATAATGGCGGCAATCACGCCAACCGGAACACCGATTTCCCATAGTTTTTCCTGGGGATGGCGGTTTAATACGCCCACGGTCTTCATATCCCGCACCGCCTCCCAAACCCTGCGGGAGGCAAATTCATTTTTCCGGGTCTTGTCCTCGGTGTTGCCGAAGCCGGTCTCCCGGACCGCCATATCCGCAAGCTCCCCGCTGTGCTTATAAAAAGCGTCAGCGATGGCCTGCACGATTTTATCAAGCTGTTCCTGATTCATCCGTGTCAGCAGCTTTTGGGCTACCTCTGCCTGTCGGGCCAGGTCTCTTGCCTCCTGCCGCGCTTTTAAATCCTTATCCAGTTCCATTTATACTCCTTTCGGGTTTGCCGCTACTTCCGCCACCGCTTGGGCAAATGCGGCGCAGGCCGCTTCGCAGGCAGATTGGCTGCCGCTGAGCAGACCGCCGCCAAAATTTGTTTCGCTGGGGGGCGCGTAGAGCTTTTGCAGCTTCACATCTGCCGCTTTCATTGCCGCGTCCAGGGCATACATACTCTCCAGCGGCGGCGCGATGAGATAGGCGATGGCCGTTCCCTCCGGCACGCCTGCTTCCTTCGATAGAAATGCGCCGGTACGGCTGACCGTATGGGAGAGGAACGGCACTTCTCCTGCCGCATCAAAGCCGATTCGCTGAAGCGCTGCCAGCGCCGCTTCCATACCGCTTCGCACTGCGCCGGGGGTCGGCCCTGCCAAAATGCCGATGACCTCGCCCGCATTAGGCGTGGAGGCGTTTGCCGCGCCCGCGTAAAAGCTGCGGCTGTAGCAAACCTGCACGGCGGCGGCTTTTGTGGCCTCATCCAAAGCGATATAGGTGGCATCGTCGCTGTCTGTGGTCAGCATACCAAGAGACGGACAATTTTCCGGCGCACCCAAGGCTCTGCAAAGGGATGGGGCGGCATTTGCCAAATACCGCACAGAAAGCACTTTTACGGGAATCATACGGTTTCCTCCAAGTGCAGTCCCACACCGGAAACTTTTCGCTTCAATATCTTGCCGATAAGTTCCGCCACGTGGGCGCCTGCCTCTGCCGCCGGTGTGCCGCCGTCGTGGATATTGGAAACCACCGTCCGGGCAGACTCGCTGACACCGGTGTGGGGCTTGTAGGTGATATAGGCAGACATACTTTTGTCCGTCACAAGACCGGGGCGCTCGCCTACCAGTACGCAGACCACCTCACAGCCGCAAATATCCCCCACCGCATCGCCTGCGCCTACCCGACAGTAGCGGACAAAAAGGGATTTCCCTGTTTCGATGCCTTGCACTTTCAGTCCATCCCGGATGGCGCGCATACAATCCATCGCGTTGTGGAGGATTGCCGCCGAGGAAAGGCCGTCGCCAATGACGATTTGGACTTTCGGCTTTTGGGGCAGCTCTTTTCGAATGATGGCTGCGTTTTCTTCATCGAAGCATCTGCCAAAGTCCGGACGGGTCAGGTACATATCTTTGCTTTCGCATTTGGTTTGTACCGAAATAAGACCGTTTTTCTCGCCATAATCTTCCGGCATTTGGGAGAACACCGCATCCTGCGCCGCCGCGTGGTCTGCCCGGAAACGGAGCATTGTTAAGGTTTTATATCGGGGACCTGCCCGACCGCTGCCCAGCCGCGCCGGTGTCCTTGCTTTTAATCTTTTGAATGCCTCCCCATCGGCAGGATTTTCTACAAGGTACAGCTTTCTAAGGTCTAATTCCGTTACATCCGGCACAAAATCCCCATCGCTGTAATGGGTTTCCTTGGGTGCCGGGCCGGGGTCTCGCGGTTTATAGTCACTGCCCTTGACCATCGGCTCTGCGTCTTTCAGGAGTTCGGAAATCAGGGCGCGTAATTCGTCTTTATTCATAGTTCCTCCTTAAAACAACAAGCAGGAGCCGTCGCCTGCTTTGGCGGTCAGCTTGCCGTCTTCCACAAAGCCCATCTTTTCCAGCCATTTCTGGAAAGGCGGAATGGCGGTTTTCCCCGTCAGTTCCCGGAGAGTCGCTGTCTCCCGGAAGCCGGTGGTTTGGTAATTGAGCATAATATCGTCGCCGTGGGGAATGCCCATAAAGTAGTTGCATCCGGCAACGGTTAAGAGCGTGGCAAGGTTTTCAATATCATTTTGGTCTGCTTTCATATGGTTGGTGTAACAGCAGTCGCAGCCCATAGAAATGCCGGTTAATTTTCCCATAAAGTGGTCCTCAAGGCCGGCTCTCGTTACCTGCCGGGCATCGTAGAGGTACTCCGGGCCGATGAAGCCAACCACCGTGTTTACAAGGAAAGGCGAAAAATGCTTGGCAAAGCCGTAGCACCGGGCTTCCATCGTCACCTGATCCGCGCCGTGATGGGCGTTGCTCGATAGCTCCGAGCCCTGCCCGGTCTCGAAATACATTACATTCGGTCCTTCTGCCGTGCCATACTGGTGGAGCAGGTCCTTTGCTTCCTGTAAGGTGGCCGCTGAAAAACCGAAGGCTTCGTTGCCCTTTTGGCTGCCGGCAATGGACTGGAAAATAAGGTCTGCGGGCGCACCCTCCCGAACGGCTTTCATCTGGGCCGTTACGTGGGCAAGGACACAGATTTGGGTAGGAATTTCCCAATGCTCCTGAATTTCCTTGAACCGCCGCAGGACTTTTCCCACCTGCTCCGGAGAGTCGGTCACCGGGTTCAGGCCAATCACCGCATCGCCTGCGCCAAAGGTCAAGCCCTCCAAGGTAGAAGCGGTGATGCCGTCCGGGTCATCGGTGGTATGATTGGGCTGCAAGCGGCAGGACAGCGTTCCGGGCAGGCCGATGGTGGTATTACAGTGGGCGGTGACGGTGATTTTATTGGCGCAGTAGATGAGGTCCAAATTGCTCATCAGCTTGCAGACCGCCGCCACCATTTCGCTGGTCAGACCGCGGCTCAGTTTTGCAATATCTGCGCCGGTGGTCTTTTCCGAAAGAAGCCATTCCCGCAGCTCCGCTACTGTCCAATTCTTGATCTTATCGTACTGGGGAATGTTCAGATCGTCCTGAATAATTCGTGTGACCTCGTCCTCCTCATAGGCAACCACGGGATTTTCCCGCAGGTCTTTTAAGGTAAGGGCAGAGAGTACCACCTTTGCCGCCACCCGCTGACGGGCGTTTTCTGCGGCAAGACCCTCCAGAATATCGCCTGTCTTTTCTTCGTTTGCCTTGGCAAGCACCTCTTTAATGCTGCCAAATGTATAGCTTTTTCCCAAAAGTGTGGTTTTCAGCTTCATAACGCACCTCTACTGAGATAATATTAATGTTTTAATGACTACCGGCAACGCCGGACCAATGGGCGCGCCAACATCCAAAAAGCTGCCCTCGTTCAGCTTCACCCGGTCAATACAGCAGATGGGTATCTCCGGGGGCAGAAGAAGACACAGACAGTGCCCCAACGCCTTTGCCGCATCGGCTTGCAGCGCCACATAAACAGGGCCTCTTATTTGGGATGCCAAGGCTTCTGCCAATTGGCGGACCCGGTCATAAGAAAATTTTCCTTCATCGGGAATGGAGAAAACCACCGTTTCCTCCGTCTCTTTTCCGGCAGTAAATTCCACCACCGGGAGATTTTTCATTGGAAACTGTACGTTCCGGTAAAACACCGTACTGCCCGAAAGGGTTGTACTGTAACAGCCTGCCCCAATGACCGTCGCCCGGATGGTCTCCGTTCCCAAGATATATTCTCCCGCGCAAAGCCGGCTTTTCCGGATAGCCCTTCCTAATTCCGGGCCGATGTCGCCAAAGGCAAGGGCTTCGTGGTCTTTTGCAATACAGTCCGCCACACCGCCGGAAAAGGAGATGACCGGCTTTTCCTCGGGGATTTCCCACGGGGTCGTGATTTCTTCCGTCATAAAATGGGCGAGCAATTCATCCGCGGGGCGCAGACCTGCCGCCATTTCCAGCGCCGAGACCATATCTTTTAGGGGAATTTCCTCCTTAGTATAGGAAAGCACCGGGGAACGGTAAGTTATATTGCCATAACTATCTCTTTTTATCAGCCTGCCGCCCACGTTCAGACAGCCGGTGGCAATGATTTTACCTGCCTGAATCAGGCAGAGATTGCTTGTGCCGCCGCCAATGTCCATATGGAGCACCAGTTTTCCCGTTTTTTCCGCGTATTCCACCGCGCCTGCGCCACGGGCGGCAAGAATACTCTCCAAATCCGGCCCGGCAGTAGCTACCACAAATTCACCTGCATACTGAGAGAGGGCTTCCAAGGCCGTTCGGGCGTTTTCTTTCCGGGAGGTTTCACCGGTGATGATGACCGCGCCGGTATCCACCTGCTCCCGCTTGATACCCGCGTTTTCATATTCCCGGTCTACGAGGGCTTTTAATCCCTCTTTATCAACCCTTTTTCCATCTAAAAGGGGGGTAAAATGCACGTTTCCTTTATATAATATCTCCCGCCCCGCGATTTCCATTTCCGGCACGGCAAAGCCGGTGGCCTTATTCTCCACAGTCAAGCGGGAGACAATCATCTGGGTGGTGGTTGTCCCTACGTCCAACCCCACGGATAGGAGGGTATCAGCCACGGCCTGTGACCTCCTCCAAAACCGCGCGCACCGTTTCCTCGATGACCGGCTGGGGATTGGTGTTGCAGCAAGGGTCACGCAGCGCAGCAGTGATGATTTTTTCCCGCTTGCTCCAAAGTTCTGTTGCAGAAATCCCTGCGGCAATGAGGGTTTCCGGCATATTCAGCTCCTGCCGCAGGCGGCAAAGGGCATTTTTAAGATTTTTCACCGCCACCGTGTCCGACACACCGGGAAGTCCTGCCCGGCGGGCAAGGGCGGCGTATTTGTGGCGGGCCGCTTTGTTTTGCTCGATGACCGCAGGCAGCAAAATGGCGTTGAGCCGCCCGTGGGGAACATGAAATTCACCGCCCAAACTGTGGGCAAGGGCGTGGACAAGCCCCAAGCCCGCCCGGGTAAAGGAAATGCCCGCCATTGTGGCGCAGCAATGAATTTCCAAGCGGCAGGACGCATCGCCCCCAAAGGAAGCCGGCAGCTTATGCAGCACGGTGGCGAAGGCGCTTTCCGCAAGGGCATCCGTAAAAGGCGTGGCGTTTGTTGCCACATACCCTTCCGCCGCGTGGCTCAGCACATCGAAGCCGCAATCGGCAATCAGCTTTTTCGGAAGGGTTTCCAGTAGGTCGCTGTCCAAAAAAGCCGCTTCCGGGCAGATTTTTTCATCAATCAAAGGGTGCTTGACCCCGTCGTGGGTCAATATGGCAAAATCCGTCACCTCCGACCCCGAGCCGGAGGTGGTGGGAATGGCAACAAGCCGTGCTTCCTTTTCCGCGAAATAGACCATCGCCTTGGCGCAGTCCATCGCGCTGCCGCCACCGAGAGCGATTACCGTATCGGGCGCAAAAGTATTCATTTTTGCCGTTCCCTTTGCCGCCAGCGCAGCGGAAGGGTCCGGGCTGATTTCATCAAATATTTCAAACTGCACAGCCCCGGATAAGTCGTTTATCTTTTGCGCCCAGCCGTTTTGGACAAAAAACGGGTCACATACCAACAGCAATCGTCCAATATTCAGCGTTTTTAGTTCTTTTAATATTCCCTGCCCGGCAAAAATCCGGGTCTTACATTGAAACTCCATATACGCACACCGCCTTTGGTGGTATTATTTCCCACAATTTTAAATTCATCCCGTCTTTTCAAAAAATAATGGTAGGAAAAAGAAAACATATGTGCTATAATGGATGGAGAGTTGTTTTCAGGAGGTGGGCATATGCGAATATTGGGTATTGACCCCGGTTACGGCATCACCGGATTCGGCCTCATTGAAGCGGACCGCGGGCAGCAGGTGCTTCTTCGCTGCGGCGCGATTACCACCCCCGCCCATACGGATTTTTCCGCCCGTCTCGAGATGATTTACAACGATATGCAGGAGCTTCTCAAAATGGCCCGGCCCGATGCGGTTGCCATCGAAGAATTGTTCTTCGGACAGAACGTGACCACCGGTATTGGCGTTGCCCAAAGCCGGGGCGTGATACTCCTTGCCATTCAGCAGGCGGGTGTGCCGGTCTATTCCTATAAACCGTCCCAAGTCAAGCAGTCGGTGGTCGGCTATGGCAATGCGAGTAAGCATCAGGTGATGGATATGACCAAGCGGCTGCTCCATTTGGAGGCCATGCCAAAGCCAGACGATGCAGCAGATGCCATTGCCATTGCGCTGTGCCACGCAAGGTCCAGCACCAGTCTGCTGACGCGAATCAATAGGGATTGATATTGTAGGGGACGGGTTTCCCGTCCCGACAAAAAATACAAAATCGAAACATTACACCGGGAGATTGCCACGGGCATAAATGCCCTCGCAATGACAACCGACTTTGGGAGGTTTTTTATGTTATATTACGTTTCCGGTACAGTGACCGTTTTGGAGCCGGGACTGGCTGTTGTGGATTGCGGCGGCGTGGGCTACGGCTGCCGTGTGACCGCTTATACTGCCGCGCAGTTAAAATTAAATCAGCCGGCAAAGCTATTTATTACCGAGTCTATCCGGGAGGATGCCTTTGATCTTTTCGGCTTTATCTCCCGGGAGGAGCAGAAATGCTATGAGCTGCTGACCACCGTCAACGGTGTCGGCCCCAAGGCAGCAATGGCCATTCTCTCTGCCGGTCCGCAGAATTTCACCCTTGCCGTTATGACCGGGGACGAAAAGCTGCTGACCGCCGCACAAGGTATCGGCAAGAAGATTGCCCAAAGAATCATTTTGGAGCTGAAAGACAAAATCGGTGGCGGCTTTGATACACCGGATTTCTCCGGCGCTGTCGTATCTGCGCCCGTGCAAACGGGTAACCTGTCTTTGGCGACTTCTGCCTTGCAGGAGCTGGGTTATTCCCCCGCGGAGGTGGCAATGGCATTAAAGGGCGCAGACCCCAATGCCGATGCCCAAGACCTAATCCGTTTCGCCTTAAAAGCAATGATGACGAAATAATGAGGAATCGATTATGAGTTTAGAGTTTTCTGAAGAACTGTCTGCGCCGCTGATTTCGCCAAGCTATGCCCCTGTGGATGCAGGCGAAGTTGGTCTGCGGCCCAAGCTGCTCAGCGATTATACCGGTCAGGAAAAGGCCAAGGGCAATCTATCCGTTTATATCGAAGCTGCCCGCCGCAGAAATGAGCCGCTGGACCACACCCTGCTTTACGGCCCTCCCGGTCTGGGTAAAACGACCCTTGCCGGTGTTATTGCCAACGAGATGGGCGTGAATATCCGCATCACCTCCGGCCCTGCTATCGAAAAGCCCGGTGACCTTGCGGCGCTGCTGACCAACTTAAATCCCGGCGACATTCTCTTTATTGACGAAATTCACCGTCTGAACCGGGCAGTAGAGGAAATTCTCTACCCCGCAATGGAGGATTTTGCCATTGATATCATCGTAGGCCAGGGACCCAGCGCCAACTCCATCCGCTTGGATTTGCCGAAATTTACGCTGGTAGGCGCAACCACCCGGGCAGGCCAGCTTTCTGCGCCGCTGCGTGACCGTTTTGGTGTCTCTCTGCGCTTGGAGCTGTATACCCCGGAGGAATTGGCGCGAATCGTCACACGAAGCGCCACAATTTTGGGTATGGACATTGACCCCAAGGGCGCACACGAAATTGCCTCCCGCAGCCGTGGCACGCCCCGCATCGCCAACCGGTTTTTGCGCCGTGTCCGGGACTTTGCCCAGGTCATCGGTGATGGTGTCATTACCCGGGAGGTAGCTGACCTTGCCCTGAAACGGCTGGAGGTGGACGAATTGGGACTGGATGCCATTGACCGCCGGATGCTCCGGGCAATCATTGAGCATTACGGCGGCGGTCCTGTGGGTCTGGAAACTTTGGCGGCTACCATTGGTGAAGAAGCCATCACCTTGGAGGACGTGTACGAGCCTTACTTAATGCAACTTGGCTTCCTGACGCGGACACCCCGGGGGCGTTGTGTGACGTCCACAGCATACGCACATTTGCACATTCCCTGTGGCACACAAACTGCTTTTGACGTTTAAGAAACAAAAAATAGTAATATTTTCAACTTTTGTTAAAAAAACGTTGACATTTATGAATAATTTGTGTATAATCACGAACGTGGCGTGTTATCGCCAATAAATTAACCCGGCGTTTCCGGTCTATCAGGCAGGCTTTCACTGGGCAACAATTAACCGAAGAGAGGTAAAATCCAATGTACGAAGACAAGACTTTAGTTTGCAAAGAATGCGGCAACGAGTTCGTATTCACCGCTGGTGAGCAGGAATTCTACGCAGAGCGTGGCTTCCAGAACGAGCCCCAGCGCTGCAAGGCCTGCCGGGATGCCCGTAAGAACAATGCTCGCGGTCCCCGTGAGTTCTTCACCGCTACTTGCGCCCGTTGCGGCGGCGAGGCAAAGGTTCCCTTTGAGCCCAAGTCCGACCGTCCCGTATACTGCAGCGAGTGCTTCGCTCAGATGCGCGCTGAGGGCTAATGAAGCTATAAAAAAGACCATCCAAAAAGGATGGTCTTTTTTATTTGGATCGTCGAGGATATCAACCCAAATAGAGTGCCGTAGGGAATGCATTTATGCATTCCAAATTCTACAGCAGCACCTTGTGGAACGGATAAATCCGTTCCCTACACCATATTGCGGAACAACGCCGTAGACTTAGGCTTTGGGTATGGTGATGGTCAGAACGATTTGGCTGTCCGTTTCCCGGCGCTCCGTGATGGCAGGAACGCCTTGGGATTGCATTTTCTGCAGGTAGCGGGTGATGCCGTTTAAAAATGTGCCCAGCTTTTTCTGGGGTGGCGGTTCTTTCTGTCCGGCAAGGCATTTTTCTATGTACTTTTCCGTTTGGGCAACACTCATATTTAGTCGCAAAATTTCGGCAATGGCGTTTATTTTCTCGGTGTCATCCGTCAATTTCAGCAGCGCCCGGGCGTGACGTTCCGTAAGGTCGGATTTTTGAAGCAATTCCAGCACCTCCGGGCTGTGGCGCAAAATGCGAAGCTTGTTTGCTACCGCGCTTTGGCTTTTTCCCAAGAACCTTGCCGCCTGCTCCTGGCTCATCTCCCCTTTTTCCATCAGTACGCCGATGCCCCGGGCCTCCTCCAAATAGTGCAAATCCTGCCGCTGTAAATTTTCCACCAACGCCACCCAGCCCGATTCCTCATCTTCCATAGACATCACAATACAGGGAATTTCTGTCAGTCCCGCCCGGATGCCCGCCCGCAGCCGCCGCTCCCCGGCAATAAGCTCGTAATTTTTCCCCACCCGGCGGACAGAAAGGGGCTGCAAAATGCCGTGACGGCGAATACTTTCCGTCAGTTCTGCCAGCGCCCCCTCCTCAAAATGCTTTCGGGGCTGCGCCGGGTTAGGCAGCACGGATTTTGCAGGGACAAAGACCACCCTGCCGGTCTCCATATAGGTTCTTAGCTTCTGGCACTGCATAAGCGCTTCCTCCTTCGTAGGTGTATGCCCATTTTACTGCATTTCTCCTTAGAAAAACCACGAATTAAGCCCAATAAACCCCAAAAACACTCGACATTATCTCCCCCTTTGTGGTACAATAAAGCAAATTTATGCAGGAGAAACGCTATGGAAAAATTATATTACGCAGACAGTCATATCCGCAATTTTACCGCCCGGGTAACCGGCTGCGAGCAGGCGGAAAAAGGGTATCTCATCACTTTGGATGCCACCGCCTTTTATCCCGAGGGCGGCGGTCAGGCATGCGATATTGGTACGCTGGGCGGTGTCCGGGTTCTGGATGTCCGGGAGAAAAACGAGGAGGTATACCACCTTTGTGACGGCCCGCTGACCGTAGGCGAGACCGTGGAGGGTAACTTGGATTGGGAGCGGCGGTTTGACCTGATGCAGCAGCATACCGGCGAGCACATTCTCACCGGCATCATTTACAAGCGGTACGGTCACGGCAACTGCGGCTTCCATATTGGCGCAGACGTGCTGACTGTGGATTTTGACGGGCCTATCCCTGCGGAAGATCTGCCGTCGCTGGAATGGGCGGTTAACCGGGCAATCTGGGAGAATGTACCCGTTTCCTGCTACATTCCCTCCCCCGAAGAACTGCCCTCCGTCCCCTACCGGGCAAAAAAGGCGCTGCCTTGGCCGGTGCGGATCGTAGAGGTACAAAATTATGACATTTGCGCCTGCTGCGGTGTGCACACCAAATTTTCCGGTGAAGTAGGTCTTGTTAAGCTTCTGTCCTGCGTAAAATTCCATCAGGGCGTTCGCATTGAGATGGTCTGCGGCGGTCGGGCGCTCCGGCTGATGGATGCGATTTACAACCAAAACAAGCAGGTTTCTGCCGCTTTTTCCGCAAAAATACTGGAAACCGGGGAAGCTGCCCGCCATATGAATGATACGCTGGAACAGGAGCGATACCGTACTCTTTGCACCCAAAGAAAATATTTTGCTCTCTTGGCGGAAACCTACCGGGACACAGACTTTGCCCTTTGCTTTGAAGAGAACTTAACCTCCGCCGCTGTCCGGGAGCTGGCAAGCGCCATATCCCAGGTCTGCGGCGGCATGGCGGCTGTCTTTTCCGGGAGTGACGGCGCAGGTTATTCTCTCTGCCTTGCAGGTGATGCCGCAAGGGTTAAAACCTTGGGCGCGGCCCTCTCCTCGTCTCTCGGCGCCCGGGGTGGCGGCAAGCCCGGCTTCTATCAGGGAAGCGTCCCTGCAAACCGGGCGGAAATTACGGCTTTTTGTAAGGATTACCGAGAATAACAGTCAAAAAAATACACTTTTTTACATTTTATCTACTTTACAATTGACAACCCTTGTTGTATAATCTATTTGCACGGCTTTGGGCTGTCGCAAATATATCTCTAAAGCTGCTATGCAGCAATTATAAAAACGGAGGAATTTATCATGTCTGTAAAAGTTGCTATTAATGGTTTTGGCCGTATTGGTCGTCTGGCTTTCCGTCAGATGTTCGGCGCTGAGGGCTTCGAAGTTGTTGCTATCAACGACCTGACCTCTCCCGCTATGCTGGCTCACCTGCTGAAGTATGACTCCACTCAGGGCGCTTACGCTGCTCCCTTTGGCACCCATACTGTTGAGGCTGGCGAGGACAACATCGTTGTCGACGGCAAGAAGATCACCATCTACGCTAAGGCAAACGCTGCCGAGCTGCCCTGGGGCGAGCTGGACGTTGATGTAGTTCTGGAGTGCACCGGTTTCTACACTTCCAAGGCTAAGGCTCAGGCTCACATCGACGCCGGCGCTAAGAAGGTTGTTATCTCTGCTCCCGCAGGCAACGATCTGCCCACCATCGTATATAACGTCAACCACGAGACCCTGACCAAGGAAGATCACATCATCTCCGCAGCTTCCTGCACCACCAACTGCCTGGCTCCCATGGCTAAGGCTCTGAACGACCTGGCTCCCATCGAGTCCGGCATTATGTGCACCATCCACGCTTACACCGGCGACCAGATGATTCTGGACGGTCCCCAGAGAAAGGGCGACCTGCGCCGCAGCCGCGCTGGTGCTATCAACATCGTTCCCAACTCCACCGGCGCTGCCAAGGCTATCGGCCTGGTTATCCCCGAGCTGAACGGCAAGCTGATCGGCGCTGCACAGAGAATCCCCACTCCCACCGGCTCCACCACCATCCTGAACGCTGTTGTGGCTAAGGAAGTTACCAAGGACGAGATCAACGCCGCTATGAAGGCTGCTACCACCGAGTCCTACGGCTACACCGAGGACGAGATCGTTTCCTCCGACATCATCGGCATGACCTTCGGTTCTCTGTTCGATGCTACCCAGACCATGGTCAACAAGCTGCCCGGCGGTATGACCCAGGTTCAGGTCGTTTCCTGGTACGACAACGAGAACTCCTACGTTTCTCAGATGGTCCGCACCATCAAGCACTTCTCCACCCTGCTGTAATCCAGAGGTCATAAAAACCGCCAACAGTCAAAATGCAAGTTTTGGCTGTTGGCGGTTTTTTAGAGAAAGATAACGCTATATAGTATAGCTTTTTACATAAGCAAGCTTGCTTCGCAAGGCATTTTGACTTACTGCGCAACCCGCCCTCTACCGTACCATCTGTACGCCGACGAGTGCGGGTTGCTTGTCTTGGCGGCTCCTATGCCCTCTGGTGGAAAACCAACAACTACAAATCCCTCCGCGTGGAATGACGCGTTTTTTGAATAGGGATTTTTCACTTGCTTATTGCTATGGGTTTTTGTATAATAAGAGGCAGAGAGAAAGAGGAGGATACCCCGATGGCAAAGCTTTATTTTAAGTACGGTGCGATGGGCTCCAGCAAGACCGCCCAGGCGCTGATTACCAAGTATAATTATGAAGAAAACGACCTTAGTGTCTGGCTCATTAAGCCCGGCGCAGATACCCGGGATGGCGAGGATGTGGTAAAAAGCCGCATCGGCTTGCAAGCGGCAGCCCAAGTTATCCCCGCGGATATGGATGTGTACGCTTTTTTTGTTGCAAACAAAGCAGGTAACTGCGATGTAATTATTTTAGATGAATGTCAGTTTATGACTGTAGAGCAAATCGATCAGCTCCGCGCCATCGTCAACGACTACAATATTCCCGTTATGTGCTTCGGTCTGCGGACAGATTTCCAAACCAAGCTGTTCCCCGGCTCGCGGCGGCTGATGGAAGTGGCAGATGCCATTCAGGAGATCAAGACCATCTGCGACTGCGGCGCGAAGGCCACCGTCAACGCCCGTATTATTGACGGCTATATCGTCACCGAGGGCGATCAGGTCTTACTCGGCGGCAACGATGCCTATATCGCTATGTGCCACCGGTGCTACATTCAGGGCATCCGGGAGCACAAGAAAATTAAGCTCCACGGACAAAACTAAGAAAACTTGCATTTTTTGGAAAATAAGGGTATAATGTATCCACCCTTAGAAAAGGAGATATATTATGAAGCTTTTAACCGTTACAGTCCCCTGCTACAATTCCCAGGATTATATGGCTGTCTGTCTCGACAGCCTGCTTGTAGGCGGGGACAGAGTGGAAGTCATTGTGGTAAACGACGGCTCCAAGGATAGTACCGGCGTCATTGCCGACGAATACGCTGCCCGGTATCCCGACATCATCCGTGTCATTCATCAGGAAAACGGCGGTCACGGCGAGGGTATCAATCAAGGTCTGCGGATGGCCACCGGCATTTATTTCAAAGTTGTAGACAGTGACGATAAGGTCAGCGCGGATTTTCCTGCCTTCTTGGATACGCTGGAGGAATGCGAGAAGCAGGGCGGTGTGGATTTGATGGTGACCAACTACTTCTACACCCACGAGGACGGCAAAGGTGACCGCTCCATTTGCTACAAAAATGCTTTGCCGGAGGGAAAAATCTTTACCTGGAGCGAAACCCGCAAGTTCCATATCCACCAACTTCTGAGCTTGCATAGCTGTACCTTCCGCACCGAACTGATGCGCGATGATTGGCGGGATCTTCCCAAGCACGTATCTTATGAAGATAATTATATGATCTGCCAATGTGTGCATAAGGTGAAGCGGCTGCGGTATATGAACATCGACCTATACCGCTACACCATTGGACGGGAAGGGCAGTCTGTCCAGCACGATATCGGTATGCGTAAATACCGCCATCACCAGGGCGCTGCAAGGGACTGCTTCCGGAGTTTCCATTTAGATGATGTAAAAGAGCCAAAACTGAAGCGGTATCTGCGCCACGAGCTGTTTATGCTTTTCGCCATTGCTTGCTGTTTCACCCGGCTGAATAAGACCGACGAAGCCGATGCCGACTTGGAAGCAATGTGGGCGCAGTGTCAGGCCTTTGATGAAAAGTGGGCAAATAAGCTGCGTTACGGCACAGCCCTGCGGTTCATTTCCGCAAAAGGCAAGCTGGCGCGGAATTTCACCGCCTTTATTTACCGTTTGGCAAACAAGGTCGTAAGATTTAACTAAATGAATTCGGTGTGCCGCATTTGCGGCACACCGATTTTTTATCCCTCTGAGTCAAATTGGGCGTTGTAGAGCTTATAATAATGCCCCTTTTTCGCCATCAGGCTTTCGTGGGTGCCTTGCTCCACTACCTCGCCTTTATCAAGGACTAAGATGTTATCCGCAGACCGGATGGTAGACAGACGGTGGGCAATGACAAAGCAGGTTTTCCCCTTCATAAGCTGGCGCATCGCATCCTGAATCCGCTGTTCCGTCCGGGTATCTACATTGGAGGTAGCCTCGTCCAAAATCAGCATATGGGCATCCAGCAGCATTGCTCTGGCAATGGTCAGAAGCTGTTTTTGTCCCTTGGAAATGGACGCGCCGTTATCGGAGAGGACGGTGTCATAGCCCTCCGGCAGGCGGGAGATATAGCTGTGGATATGGGCGGCTTTGGCGGCGCGTACCACTTCTTCCATCGTCGCATCCGGTTTACCGTAGGCGATATTTTCAAAAATCGTGCCGTTAAAAAGCCATGTGTCCTGCAAGACCATCGTATAGGCTTTCCGGAGGGATTTTCGGGTAATGTCCCGAACGTCCTGCCCATCCAGCAGGATTCTGCCGCCATCTACGTCGTAAAACCGCATCAGAAGATTAATAATGGTAGTTTTGCCTGCGCCGGTATGCCCAACAATAGCGGTAAGTGACCCGGGGGCGGCGTGGATGTCCAGCTTTTTAATGATGGGTTTTTCCGGCAGATAGGAGAAATCCACCTGCTCGAACCGCACATCACCGGATACCTTTTCCAGTTCAACCGCATCTATGGCATCCGCTTTTTCCGGTTCTGCATCAATGAGGGCAAAGACCCGTTCCGCCGCCGCAAGGGCGCTTTGCAGGTCTGCAAAGATATTGGCAATTTCATTGACCGGGCCGGAGAATTTCCGGGAGTACTGGATAAAGCTCGAGAGATTGCCCAGCGTCACCTGCCCACGGTAAAACAGCACCGCGCCAAAAAGACAGACGAAGGACAAGGAAAGATTGCTGATAAAATTGACGATAGGCCCGTTCATTGTGCCGTTGGCTTCTGCCGTGGTATAGGCTTTGATGGCTTCATCGTTCTTTTCGTCAAACTCCCGGAGGACAGCTTCTTCTCTGCCGTAGGCTCGGGTGGTGGTGTGGGCGGTAAGCATTTCCTCCACGAAACCGTTCAGTTCTCCCAATTTTTTCGAACGTTTGCGAAACAGCTTCCGTGTCCAGCCTGCGTACCATTTGGAAAACAGGAAGGTCAGCGGCACGGTGACACAGAAAATCAGTACCAGCGCAGGGGCAATGGAGAGCATCATCAAAAAGGATACGGCCACCGTCACGATGCTTTGAAGAATCTGTACCGCATCTGCGGAGATGGTGGTATTGACCGTATCCACGTCGTAGGTAAGGATACTGATAATGTCACCGGCCTGGTTTTTGTCGTAAAAGCCCACGGGCAGGCCCATCATATTGGCAAAAATATCCCGGCGCATATGGGTCGCCACATCTCTGGAGAGATAGGCCATAGCAATTCGCAAAAGATAGGTCAGCACCGCAGACAGGCAGTAGCAGACCACCATCCAAAAAGCGCAGCGCCATACCACGGAAAAATCCACATTTCCCTCGCCCAAATCCACCGCATCCAAGGCGATACCGGAGAGCTTCGGGCCGTAAAGCGCCAGCGCACTGCCGGTAACAGAGAGAAAAATGGCCGCGATAAGCAAAAAACGGCTTCTTCCCAAATACCGCCACAGGCGAAGGAGGGTCTTCTTTTTGTCTATGGGCTTATTAGACAGGCGGCGGTTATCACCGCTGGTCTCACCTCGGGTAAGTCTTGCACCCATTCCAGCCATTACGCCCCCTCCTCTCGCTCGCCCATTTGCGCCTGCGCGATGATTTTATATTCCTCGCAGATTTCCATCAGGGCTTCGTGTTTGCCCGCGCCAATGACCGCGCCATCGTCCATAACTAAAATCAAGTCTGCGTGGCGCAGAGAACTGATTCGCTGGGCGACGATGATTTTTGTGGCTTTCTCATAATTTTGCCGCAGCGCCCGGCGCAGGCCTGCATCGGTTTTATAGTCCAGGGCAGAGGAGGCATCGTCCAAAATAAGAATTTCCGGTTTTCCCGCCAAGGCACGGCTAATGAGCAGCCGCTGCTTTTGACCGCCGGAAAGGTTGTTGCCCCGGATGTCCACCTCCCCGGAAAGGCCGCCTTTTTCCTCCACAAAGCCAGCGGCTTGGGCATCTGTAATTGCACAGAGCAGTTCTTCATCGCAAATATCCCGGTAATAGCGGATATTTTCTCCGATGGTAGTCATCTTTACAAAGTCATTTTGGAATACCACGCCGAACTTGCGGCGCAGTTCTTCGTTGGGAATGGTTCGAATGTCCCGGCCATCAATGAGAATTTTGCCGTCGTTTACATCATAGAGCCGCAAAAGGAGCCTCAGAATCGTACTCTTGCCGGAACCGGTAGCGCCTAAAATGCCTAAAGTCTGTCCTTTCTCCAGAGAGAAACTGAGATTTGCCAAATTGTTTCCCTTGCCGGAATAGCTGAAGGTCACGTCCCGGAAGGCAATATGGGGCGCGTTTTCCTCTGCTTCTTCCTCAGGAAGGCACAGCATATCCTCCGGCAGCGCCATTACCTCTGCGATGCGGTTGGCGCTGGCTTGGGCGGTGGCGCACATAATGATAACCCGGGTGACCATTACGGCTGCGTTTAGAATCATCACAAAGTACTGCAAAAACGCCACGATGACACCGGGCTTCACCCCTCCTGCATTGACCCGGTAAGCGCCTGCCACCACCAAAATGGTAAGACCTAAGTTTAGAATCAGGGTGGTCAGCGGACCGCTGATGCCGGTAATTTTCTGGGCTTTCAGGGAGACTGCATTTCTGTCCTCTACCGCCCGGTCAAACCGGGATTTCTCATACTCGGTCTTACTCAGCGCCTTTATTACCCGGACACCGGTAATATTCTCTTGGGAGATCATCACGATTTTGTCCTGCAATTCGTGGGTCTTGCGATGAAGGGGAACGGATTTCTTTGTCACCACATACACAACCATAGCGATAAAGGGCAGCAGCGCCACCAAAATCAGCGCCAAGGGCACGTCCATCGTCATCATAGAGAAAATACCGCCAACCAGCAAAATAGGCGCGCGGACACCGATGCGCTGGATTCTGACAATCAAATTGTTTACGTTATAAGAATCGCTGGTAAGCCGGGACACCGCCGAAGGGACGGTCACTTCGTCCATTTGCCGGGGAGAGAGATGCTGAAGCTTATCAAAAAGGTCGTGCCGCAGCCGCCTTGTAATCTTTCCGGCCGTTTTGGAGGCGATGCGGTTGGCGGTAATATTCATCACCATAGCAAGGATAGAGCAAAGCACCATTCCCCCGCCAAAAAGATAAATTTCTTTTTCCAGTCCCGCAGGGACTTTTTCGTCCAAGACAATCTGCATCAGTTTGGGAATTTGCAGTTCAATATAGGTAGCCGTAAACTTGATGGCAAGGCCAAAGAGGATAGTCAGCCAAAAAGGCCGGATATATTTCATCAGCTTTTGCACAGTATCCCTCCTTCCGTTTGGAGTAAATATAGCATAAAACCCATTTTTTCGCAACGTTTCCAAGTATGTTTTTCCTCTTTTTGCAAACAGTAAAAGGGGAGGGATTCGTATGAAAGAAAAAGAGACACCGAAAATTCCTTGGGAGGCCAAAGACCCCAAGCCGCCCATCGTAAACTCCGGGCATATGGAAAACCGGAAATTTAATTGACAATTGATAGTTGATAGTTGACAGTTATTAACTATCCATTATCAACTATCAACTATCCATTAAAACTCTACAATTCCTATTTTGCAATTGCCAACAGCGTTTTTCTATGGTATTATAATTAGGTATTATTTCTTAGAAAGGAGACGGGTTATGAAGCGGATTTTGATACTTGTTCTTTTACTGCTGGCAGTTTTTTGTTTGCCTGCAAAGGCCTATGCCGCCACCGGAGAAACCTCTATCCAGCTCCAAGCCACCGTCTCCGAAGACAGCAGCTGTCAGGTAAAAATCAACGCCACCATTTATAAGGAAACGCCCGGCGTCTTTTATTTTTCCGTTCCTCAGGATGCCCTTTCTATTACCTTAAACGGTGCTTCTGTGCAGACCGTTAACGAGGGAAATACCAAGCTGATTCCTCTTTCCGACCAATTTGGCACAGGAACAGGGACGTTCCCCTTTACTGTCAGCTATACCCTCCGGGATGTGGTACATAAAGCTGCCGGTGGTGCTTTGGAACTGCGGCTGCCCCTTCTTTGCAGCAGCGCCTACCGGGTGGATTATCTGCGCTTCTCCCTGACGCTTCCGGGTACGGCGGAGACGCGCCCCACCTTCCAAAGCGGTTACTACCAAAGCGACATTGAAAAAGACATTGTCTATTCTATGAACAAGGCCACTATCACCGGCAGTACCGCCAAGCCCCTTGTAGACCACGAAACCTTGCAGCTGACCCTTTCGGTAACAGAGGAGATGTTCCCCCAGCCTATTTTGGAGATTTTCTCCTCGGACATTGACCGCCTCGGTATGCTGGTATGCGCCGGGCTTGCCCTCATCTACTGGATTTGGAAGCTGCGCTGCCTGCCGCCCCGGCGGAAAGACGGCATTTCCCTCCCCGAAGGTCTTAATGCCGGACTTATCGGCACAGCGCTCAGTTTACAAAATGCCGATCTGAGTCTGATGGTCTTCTATTGGGCAAAACTGGGTTATCTGAAAATCAAGCCGGAACGGGAGCGGGTGCTGCTGCTCAAACGGATGGATATGGGGAACGAACGCAGCGATTTTGAACAGAAAGTATTCTCCAGTCTCTTTACCAAGAGCGATAAGGTGGACTGCTCCGGCTACCGCTATGCGCTGCTTTCTCAGCGAATTACCCACGCGCAGCCGCCAGTTCGCCATCTTGTGGACAAGCGTTCCGGCAACCGCCGGATTTTCCGGGTGCTTTCCTCCCTTTGCGGTCTGTTCGTGGGCTTAGGCACCGGTCTTTCCCTCGGTTTTGGCACGGCTTTTCAGTCCTTTATCGGCATTTTATTGGCCGCTTTTGGCTATTTTACCGCCCATCAAGTTCAAAACAGCGCGCCCTGCCTCTTCCTGAGACACCGGCGGCAGCTATTCCTCGGCTGCGCCCTTGCCATTGTGTGGATATTTTTCTCACTCCTTGCCGGGCGGATACTGGTTGGCATCATCTTTGTTTCTCTGGAGTTCTTTGCCGGTCTTATGGCCTACTTTGGCGGCAGGCGGACAGAGGACGGACGGGATGCTATGTCCCAGGTTTTGGGCTTCCGCCGGTATATCACCCGGGTCTCCCGGGAGTCGCTGGAGGCTATTTCCAAGCAGAACCCTGATTACTTCTTCGACCTGATGCCCTATGCGCTGGCACTGGGCGTGAGCGGTACGTTCGCCCGGCAGTTTGGCACGAAACCTCTACAGGAATGTCCTTACATAGAATTTCCCCTTCGGGACAAGATCACAGCGGCAAAGTGGAACAAAATTATGGAAGAGACCTTAGACAAAATGGACGCCTCCCGTCAGCAAGTCCCCCTCCGGGAGTTTTCCAAAAAGGTACAGAGCTTAACGAGATAAGAAAAAGCCTTCCCATCTGGGAAGGCTTTTTGCCGCTTAAATGCGCTATTATTCTTTTACTAACCACAGCTGGCCGCTGGTGCGGAGGATTTCGATATCATCGTAATACAGCATCGCGCTGCCCACATCACGGAGACAGCTCCAAATGTGCGTTCCGCGAGAATAAAAAGTATAGATTCGGGTGCTGGTAGAATCGAGTTGTGGTTCACCCACAAATGCGCCGGTCAAATTTTCAAAATCCAGCTCCACTTGGCGGTTATAAAGGGAATAGGCAATTTCCATTGCGATTTTCGTCGGTCCTTCACCACGCTGAAAATCCCTGCCCACATACGCCTCTTTAAGAACCAGTTCCTGGGTGAAGGAGTACCGGGTATACTCCCCAAAGTCATCCTTAATAAAATAGAAGTCCTTATTCACCAGCTCATAGTAATCAAACAGGTTTTCCGGTGTAATGTCGATACGCTCCCACTGGGCAGGCTTTGCATACATAGTCATATTGATATAGGCATAGTGAGTTTTGAGATCCGCCTCTTGGTGGATATTAAAGTAATAAAGGCGCTCACCGTCAGTATTCTGAATTTCTACATTTACATCCTTCGCGTTATAGCCTCCCATCTTCCAGAGGTAGCTATTACCATCTAACAAGCAAGTATTGTCTTTCAAGAATTCAACGCGTTTCGGGGCGTCGTCATCATCCACCAGTATCCATTCTCCCAGCACCGCTTGCAAGGCAGGATTCTCGTTTTCACGGTAATAATCATACCACCGATCCGGCGCGCCGCCTTCGTATACCTCCGTCAGTTTTCCGGCATAGCCGCTGTCCGCAGCCGTCAATTGGAAAATGAAAGTCACACGGGTTTTGTTGCTGATTTTAATACACAGCATATTTTCCGTAGACGCTGTCTCGTCCACGCTCCAGATAAATTCCAGACAGGTGGGGTCTTCTCGATTGGCGCTATACTCCACTGTACATATGCCGTCCTCTGTATAGGTAAGCTTGGTAGGTTTTTGGTAGCCGTTATTTCCGGCTTCCCACTGTCCGTATAGTTCATCCATAAAAGGATGGTTGGAAATATGACTGCCGGTAGTCGGCGCTTGGGTCTCCTTGGGAGAATCGGTTTTATTATCCTCGCCTTTGGGAATACAGATAACAAGCACGCAAACCAGTGCAATCGCTGCCAACGCCAAAGGAACAGTTTTCTTCATCGGTAATCCTCCTTGTTCTGTTCCAGATAGATAAGGAGCACGGCGATGTCTGCTGGGCTGACGCCGGAGATGCGGCCTGCCTGCCCGATAGAGACCGGGCGAATTTCGGAAAGCTTTTGCCTTGCTTCCAAACGAAGACCGTTAATTTTCTCATAGTCAATGTCCGTTGGCAACTTGCGGCTTTCCTCCTGCAAGAAAAGCTGTACCTGCTTTTCCTGCCGGGCGAGGTAGCCCGCATATTTGATTTGGATTTCCACCGCTTCGGTAACAGCAAGAGGCAGTTCCGGTCTCCCCTTATCAAAGGGCGCAAGGTCTGCATAGGTGACCTGCGGTCTGCGCAGCAGGTCTGCAAGTCTTGCCGATTGGGCCACCGGGGTGGAATCATACCGGTTCAGCATTTCATTGAGTTCTACGCTGGCGGCAACACCGGTGCTTTCCAGCCGTTGCAGCTCCCGACGAACAAGGTCGTACTTTTCTTCTACCTGCTGCCGTCTTTCCTCCGGCACAAGACCAATTCTTGCGCCAATTTCCGTCAGGCGCTGGTCGGCGTTATCCTGCCGGTGGAGCAGCCGATATTCGGAGCGGCTGGTCATAATGCGGTAAGGCTCTTCTGTGCCCTTGGTGACCAAATCGTCGATCAGCGTACCGATATAGCTGGTGTCCCGGGTCAGCACAAAGGGTTCTTTGCCTGCAATTTTCAGCGCTGCGTTCACGCCTGCCACAAAGCCCTGCACCGCCGCTTCCTCATAGCCCGACGAGCCGTTAAACTGGCCCGCGCCATAAAGACCGGAGACCTTTTTCGTCTCCAAAGTGGGGTACAGACTGGTGGGGTCGATGCACTCATATTCTATAGCATAAGCCGGGCGCATAATCTCCGCCTTTTCAAGGCCGGGGACGGTACGCAGCATTTTTATCTGCACATCCTCAGGCAGGCTGGAAGAAAAGCCCTGAATATACATTTCCTCCGTATCCAAGCCGCAAGGCTCGATAAAGAGCTGATGGCGGTTTTTCTCCGCAAAACGGACGATTTTCGTCTCAATACTGGGACAATACCGGGGGCCAACACCGGAGATGGTACCGTCATACATGGGGCTTCGGTGGAGGTTGTCCCGGATGATTTGATGGGTCTCCTCGTTGGTATAAGTCAAATAGCAGACCGCACGGTTTTCCAAGGTATGCGCTGTACGGAAAGAGAAAGGCTCGGGAATCTCGTCGCCCGGCTGCAGCTCCATCTTGGAAAAATCGATGCTTCTGCGATTCACGCGGGGCGGTGTGCCGGTCTTGAAACGACGCAGCGGTAAGCCCAGCTCCCGCAAATTCTCCGCAAGACCCACAGACGGGTGCATACCGTCCGGACCGGAGGCAGTGACGCTTTCACCGGTGATGATGGTGCTATCCAAATAGGTGCCGGTGGCAAGAATGACCGCCTTTGCGCCATAAATGGCGCCAAGCTGGGTCTGCACCCCGGCAACTTGCCCGTTTTCGGTCAATACCTTCGTAATCATCGCCTGCTTTAAATCCAGATTTTCCTGCTGCTCCAGCACCTGCTTCATATACTGCTGGTACTTGCGGCGATCCGCTTGGGCGCGGAGGGAATGGACAGCCGGACCTTTGCCCCGGTTGAGCATCCGATACTGGATACAAGCCGCATCTGCCGCCACTGCCATCTGTCCACCCAAAGCATCCAGCTCACGTACAAGGTGACCCTTGCCGGTGCCGCCGATGGCAGGATTACAGGGCATATTGCCCACAGCATCCAAGTTAATTGTAAAGAGGACAGTCTTTCGCCCCAAACGGGCGCAGGCCAGCGCGGCCTCGATGCCTGCGTGTCCGGCGCCGATGACGGCTACCTCCCAATCCCCTGCGTGGTAGGTGTTCATTCGGTAATCTCCTTAATCGGATGGGTCACAATTTCGCAACGGTTAATGGGCGTGCCTAGGGCGTGGAATTTTTCCTCATACCCGGTCATAATGCCCACAGGGCCATCCCGGTGGAGGTCACGGGTCACATTCTTTGCAGGCAAACCTACCAATTCCAATTCTTCTAAAGTGAACTCGAAAAGGGGCGCGTTGTCGGTCTTAAAGTGGATTTCACCGCCGTCCCGGATCACACGGGAGTACATCCGCAAAAAGGTGCGGAAGGTCAGTCGCCGCTTGGCATTCTTGCTTCTGGGCCACGGGTCGGGGAAATTGATAAACAGCCGATCGATTTCACCGGGGGCAAAGCAATTTTCCATCAGGGCAACGTCCATATCCACGAAAAACACGTTGGTAAGACCCATATTCTTCGCCTTTTCCATGGCCACAACCATTGCCTCCCGGCAGCGCTCGATGGCAATGAGCAGCACATCGGGATTGGCGGCAGCGGTCTCTGCCGTAAATTTACCCTTGCCACAGCCAACCTCTACCCAAAGGGCAGTTGCATCGGGTTTCAGTTCCCGCCAAGCACCCTGCCGGGCAGCCGGGTCGGTGATCCGGTAAGCGGCGCAAGCCTCAGTGCGAGGCTCTAAATTCTTCATTTTCCGCATTCTCATAGAATTTCCTCCATAGTATCCCATTTTCTTCTTGCAGTATAGCAGAAATCTGCCGCGCAGTCAATCATATCCCCCTCTGGGGCTTGCAAAGTTCCGAAAAATCAGGTATGATATAAAAAACAAGAAAGAGAGTTCTCCCCTATGTCTCACGAACACGATCACGCCTATATGCACGCCCACGGCATCGCCCATTCCCACGGTCACGTCCACGAAAATCAAAAGGCAGTCGTCAACCGCCTTGCCCGCGCCATCGGTCACTTAGAGAAGGTAAAGCGGATGGTGGAGGAGGGCTACGACTGCTCCGAGGTACTGATTCAGCTCGCCGCTGTCCGCAGCGCCCTGGATAACACCGGAAAAGTGATCCTCAAAGACCATATGCGCCACTGTATGGTGGACGCGGTTGCCGCCGGGGATGAAAATGCCATCGACGACCTCTGCGGCGCCATTGATAAGTTTATGAAATAAAAACGGCGGGAAACTCCCGCCGTTTTTATTTATAACTGTTTCAATTCTTTGTTTCGTGAATGCTGATGTGCTCGCGGGGGGTATCGGTGATGCGGGAGCTGGTCTTGCCCTCGGGTTGGATTTCACCGGCAAGGAGCAAGGAGCGCTTGGTCAGCGCAGGGCCAACCAGTTCATAGACAAGGACGGAGAACAGCACGACGTTACGAACAAGTGCGCCATCACCCAAAGCGGTGGCCGTCAGCGCCATAC
The DNA here is from genome assembly GCA_045654085.1 of Faecousia sp. GTDB lineage: Bacteria > Bacillota > Clostridia > Oscillospirales > Oscillospiraceae > Faecousia. Next base: position 64,846 of record JAZOMT010000026.1, read on the forward strand.
CCAGCGCAACACCTGCCTGCGGCAGCAGCGTGATGCCCAAGTGCTTGGTAACAGCCGGGGTGCATTTTGACAGCTTACAGCTTCCCCAAGCGCCAAAGTATTTACCGGCAGAACGGGAAAGAATATACAGCACACCCACCAAAAGGGTCACGGGATTGACGATAACCTTCAAATCCAGCTCTGCGCCGGAAATGACGAAAAACAGCACATTGATAGGCACCGTCCACTTTTCCACACGCTCCATCAGCTCCTGAGAGGTGTCACAGACGTTGCAGAACACCGTGCCGGTCATCATACAAACGAGAAGCAGAGAGAAGCCGCAATGGACAGGGCCAATGTTAAATTTCAACATAGAAAGACCCACAGCAAGCAGAACAAATGCAACAGACAGGGTAAGTCTTTTACTGCCGGAATGGAACAGATGCTCTACCCGGTCCATCACGATGCCGATGATTGCGCCCAAGCCTACAGACAGCAGGATTTCTACCAGCGGCTCTACGATTACGCCCAAGATATTGACTGCGCCGCTCTCCAATGCAGAAGCAATGCCAAAGGAGACGGAGAACAGAAGCAGACCTACCGCATCGTCGATGGCAACGACTAACATCAAAAGTCTGGTCAGTGGGCCGTCGGCCTTATATTGACGAACGACCATCAGGGTGGCTGCCGGGGCTGTTGCCGAGGCGATAGCGCCCAAAACAATGGCGGCAGGCAGAGAGATGACCTGCGGGAACAGCAAATGCAGGCAAACGAGGACACCGTCTACCAGCAGCGTGGTTGCTACCGCCTGCACAACACCGATGGTGATGGCTTTTGCGCCCATACTTTTGAGCTGGTGCAGACGGAACTCGCTGCCCATAGAAAAGGCGATGAAACCCAAAGCCGTTTGGGTCAGGACACTGAGACCTTCTACCTGATGGAGGGACTGGAAGCCAAAACCGGGAATGCCCAGCGCACCGAGGCAAAACGGGCCAAGGGCAAGACCTGCCACCAAGTAAGCGGTGACGGCAGGCAGATTTAGTTTTTTTGTCAAACGAGACATCATAAGGCCGCCGATGAGCGCAGCAGCCAGGCAAATAAGCGATGTTTCCAAAATCAAGACCTTCTTCTTTCAAATTATCCGCTGTATATATTACGCCTCTGGGCAGCAGTTAGCAAGAGTAATACTTACCAAATTTTCAGTCAAAAGAAACCGCCTTTTTGACATATTGCAAAAAGGCGGTATATTATTTCACTTATTTTCCTACTTTCGCCAGTTTCCGCTCTTCCTTGGTCTTAAAGAACCGTTCCAGTTCCGGAACAAGGATCATACAGATCAGCGCTGCGGTAAAGCCGCCGTTATAGAGGCAGTAGCCGCCATGGAGCGTGGGTACAGAGGTCACAAGCAGATAGTGCATAATGGCTGCGATAAAGCCATAGCGCCAGCCGTATTTATCCGCAATGGGAGAAAGACCGTTGGCATAGCACAGACCCACCATAATTGCCTGGGCATTGATCTTAAAAGCGAAATTGCCGCCCACCAGAGGAGACAGCCAGCCAAAGACCACAGAAGCCACGGCATAGCCCAGCATAATGGGCCAAACATTGCCTGGATGGGAGCCGGAATTACAGGTCGCCACCATACAGAAGATTATACCAAAGGTAATGCCGTTAAAGTTGGCGCCGATGAGATTGTAGTAGCCCAAAATGAACAGGCCGAACACACCTGCGTTCATCAGGAAGGTGGCGTTGCCGTAGGTGGAGGAGAAATTGGTCACCGTTTCCGGGTCGGAAAGGAGCTTCCAATAGTCCTTGGGCTTACAGCCCAGCAGAAAAGCAAAAACGATGCAAAGACCAAATACGGTAATGCAGAAAATATTTGTCGTAGCAGTAGATGCCACCTGCATAGAAGCGGGGTCTAAATCGCTCAGCGCCTGGGGCAGCGCCCGGCCCATAGTCTTATAAAGGATGGCATTGAGGAAGAATGCGGTCATACCGATGGGCAGCGCCGCGGAATAAAGGTCAAAGCCCTTATGCACCTTAGGAGAATAAGCCAGTCCGGCAGGCAGGAAAAAGCCGATAATGAGACCCACAAAGAGGGACAGCAGGACACCCGGGACGCTGAAGCCTACGGTTTCCGGTGTCAGATAGCGGAGCATCAGCTCCGTAATCAGGGGCGCGATACCGGTAGAAAACAGCATTGCATTTACAAGGCCGCTCATTTTTTCCTTTTTCACAAGGCCGTAGACCACAACACCCAGCACGGTGGGCCAAATATTGAGGATGTTAATGCCCCAAGAGCCAAAGCCCACCGTCAGCAAAAAGGCCAGGGTGGACACATTGTTGGGCGTGCCCTTAAAGATGCCAAAAAGGGCAAAGCAAGCAAGTCCCACCAAGCCCATATTCAGGAAGGTTGCGGCGTAGCCGCCCATTGCAAAATAATTTGCGGAAATTTTACTGGGCTGGCTGAGGATCTTCCACAGGCCGATGAACATATCCTTTCTGTCGGGCATACAGACTGCCGCAATCAGAAAGCAAAGGGTGATAAATCCGAAAAACAGCCGCAAAAAGCTGCCTTCGGAAAGATTTTTGATCTTTTTCATAACGCACCTCGAAAAAAGTGCGGACGGCACGCCGTCCGCACCCGGTATTTCTTATTTTTAGACCTTTTCAGCAGCTTCCACAACGTGCTTCATCAGCACACTGGTAGTGACAGCGCCAACGCCGCCGGGAACGGGGGTGATGGCGGCGACAATAGGCTCGACCTCGTCAAATACGCAGTCGCCGGACATACCGCCCTTACCCTTGGAGGTGATCTTCTCGGGATTCCAGTTCATAGAAACGTCGATAACGATCTGACCTTCCCGAACAAAGTCGCGGGTCAGGCTGTTCAGCACACCGGCTGCAGAGATGATAATGTCTGCGTTCCGGCAGATTTCTGCGGTGTTGACCGTTCTGGTGTGGCAGACGGTAACGGTAGCGTTCTTGCCCATCAGCATCATAGCGGCAGGCTTGCCAACAACAAGGCTGCGGCCAATGACGACAGCATTCTTGCCCTTGCAGTCAATGCCGTAGTGGTCCAGAATTTCCATACAAGCGGCGGGGGTGCAGGGCGCGTAGCCCAGGTCCTGACCTTCAAATACGCCTGCGTTAGACATATGGGTCATAGAGTCCACATCCTTGCAGGGAGCCAGACGGTTGCAGATCTCGTCCTGGTCATTTTTCAGATGCTTAGGCAGGGGGCGGAACATCAGCACGCCATGAACGGAGTCATCGGCATTGATGCCGTCAATCACAGCCAGCAGCTCTTCCTTAGTGGTCTCCTCGGGCAGAATGTAGTTCTTAATTGCAACGCCCACTTCCTCCGCGCGCTTGGTAGCGCCCTTCTCGTAGCTAAGGTCGGAGGGGTTTTCACCCAGACGGATGATGCCCAAAGTGGGGGTGACGCCCTTTTCCTTCAGGGCAGCGGTGCGGGTCTGCAGAGCAGCAACCAGCGCCTCGTTTACTTCTTTACCTAAAAGCTGTTTTGCCATTTTTCTTTCCTCCTGATTACACGCCAAAGCCGGCTTTGACGGTATTGAAAATTTCGTCGGCCATTGCGCCGTAAGTAGCGAGCATTCCCAGCGCCTTCCGGTTCATTTCCTCAGCGACCTCACGGTTTTTCAGGGTCTTGGTGTTAATGAACACGTTGAGAGAAGCGGCCTGCAATGCTGCCTTGCAGCAAACAGCGCCGCAGCCTGCATCGGAAACAGCCAAACGGCTGCCCTTGTCAGCAAAGACCTTAATGTAGCCGATGGCTTCGCAGCACAGCTCCATGATCTTCATGGGGGTGGAGCAGGCGATGATGGTGGCTTCTTCCATTACCTTGTCCCGGTTGGGGTCATCCTTGGGGATGCCGTAAGCCTTGGCAAGGGGCAGGAAGTTCACTTCGTCAGCCTCTACCTGATTGAGAAGCTCGGTCTGCAGAGCATCGCACTTTGCCTTCAAGGCAATGATTTCTTCTTCGACCTCGGCATATTTCTTCTTGCCCACGGTCAGAGAGCCAACCATATTGCCCAG
>JAZOMT010000027.1:0-14342 GCA_045654085.1 Faecousia sp.
ACCTTCCGGCTGTGGTAAGTCCACCACTCTGCGTATGATTGCCGGTCTGGAAGAAATTTCCGAAGGCGAGCTGTATGTAGGCGACCGTCTGGTGAACGACGTAGCGCCCAAGGACCGTGACATTGCCATGGTATTCCAGAACTACGCGCTGTACCCCCATATGACTGTGTATGACAATATGGCATTCGCAATGAAGCTGCGTCATATGCCCAAGGCAGAGATCGACCGCAAGGTTCGTGAGGCTGCAGAGTATTTGGACATCACCGCGCTGCTGAACCGTAAGCCCAAGGCACTGTCCGGCGGTCAGCGTCAGCGTGTAGCTATCGGCCGCTGCATCGTGCGTGACCCCAAGGTTATGCTGATGGACGAGCCTCTTTCCAACCTGGACGCAAAGCTGCGTAACCAGATGCGCGCAGAGCTTCTGAAGCTGCGTGAGCGTATCAACACCACCTTTATCTACGTTACCCACGACCAGGTGGAGGCTATGACCTTGGGTGACCGGATTGTTATTATGAAGGATGGCTTCATCCAGCAGGTTGGCACACCTCAGGAAGTGTTCAGCCACCCCTATAACCTGTTCGTAGCAGGCTTCATCGGCTCTCCCCAGATGAACATTTTTGATGATGTTCAGCTGAAGAAGGTAAATGGCAAGTACGCCATTGAGCTGCAGGGCCACACCGTCGTCCTGTCCGATGATAAGCAGGAGCGACTGGCAAAGAACAATGTTGCTGAGCAGAAGGTGAAGCTGGGTCTGCGTCCCGAGCATATCACCCTGTCTACCGACGGCACTGGTGTAGAAGGCGTCATCTCTGTCCACGAAATGATGGGTTCTTCCATCCACCTGCATATGACTGTAGGCGATAAGGACATCGTAGCCATTGTTGACATCTCCAATATGACCTTTGCGCAGGTTCAGGAGCTGCACGCCGGCGTGACTGTGAAGCTGGTATTCGGCGGCAACAACTGCCATGTATTCGGCATCGAGACCGGTATCAACCTGGAAGCTTAATTTTCTACATATAGCGCCCCGTAGCTTTTCGCTGCGGGGCGTTTTTTTCTATTGTCAAAGTTTGTCATTTGCCGCGATTTCTCTTGACAAAAGGCTAAAAACATATTACTCTATTTAAGGTAAAAAATATCCGATGCGGTGTCTTTTGGCACTGCACCGGATATACTTATTCTCATATAATATTGATATTCCGGCGGCGAAGGCCGTGTATCAGATAGGAGCAAAAAATGGCGTATAATTGTCAGGAAATACTCAAATGGACCGAAGGTCAGCTAAAGTACACCGAGGACGTTTCTCTTCGGGAAGCTTCTGCCCAGCAGCTGCATAACGCGCTGGGTACTGCGGTGATGATGGCGCTGGCGGATAACTGGAGTCAGAGTAAGGCTGCCCGTCTCCACAGACGTAAGGCTTATTATATTTCTGCGGAGTACCTGATCGGTCGACTGGTTTACAGTAACCTTTATAATATGGGTATTTTGGAGGAGATGAAGAAGCTCTTTGCAGAGCGGGGCGTGGATCTTGCCGTTTTGGAAGATATTGAGGATGCAGCGCTGGGTAACGGCGGTTTGGGCAGACTGGCTGCTTGCTTCCTGGACTCTGCTGCCAGCACCAATATCCCCTTGTCCGGTTACGGCCTGCGGTATCGCTTCGGTCTCTTTAAGCAGAGTTTTGACGATTACGGCAGCCAGCGGGAAGCGGCTGACGACTGGGCAAAATTCGGTGATCCTTGGTCCTACCGCCGCTATAACCACGCAGTGAAGATCCAGTTCCCGGATCATACCGTGGTGGCTGTTCCTTATGACGTGCCGGTTATCGGTTACGGCACCGACAATGTGGGTACGCTGCGCCTGTGGCAGTGCGAAGCCGAAGAAGAACTGGACTTTAACGCCTTTAACGATCAGGACTACCTGCGGGCGCTGACCCAGAAGAATAAGGCGGAGGACATTACCCGCGTGCTGTATCCCAACGATTCTACCTGGGAGGGCAAGCGCCTGCGTATCAAGCAGCAGTACGTGCTGTCTTCTGCATCTCTGCAGGATATGCTCCGGGTCTATAAGTCTGTCCACGGCACGGATATGTCCCACTTTGCGGACTACTATTGCGTCCAGCTCAACGATACCCACCCGGCAATGTCCATTCCCGAACTGATTCGCCTGCTGATGCTGGAGGGTATGGACTTTGAGCAGAGCTTCCGGGTTGCCCAGAAGACCTTCTGCTATACCAACCACACCGTTATGGGCGAGGCGCTGGAAAAATGGGATCTGGAGCTGATGCGCAGCGTTGTACCGGAGATTGTGGAGATCATCTTGCGGATCGACAACCGCCTCAAGAGCGAAAATCCCCACCTCTTTATCGTGCGGGACAATACCGCCCATATGGCAAACCTCAGCATTTATGCTGCCAGCTATATTAACGGCGTGGCAGAGATCCACTCTGAAATTCTGAAAAACGACGTATTTAGGGATTGGTATGCTGCCTATCCCGACCGCTTCCAGAATAAGACCAACGGTGTTACACCCCGTCGTTGGATGGGCCTGTGTAACCCGGAGCTGAGCCAGCTTATCAAGTACCGCATCGGCAGTGATTTCCTGAAAGACCTTAGTGAGCTGAACCGGCTGAAGCCCCTGATTGATGACGATTTGGTGCGCCAGTTCAATGCCATCAAGCGGCAGAAGAAGGAGCAGCTTTGCGCGGTGCTTCACAAGCAGGAAAACCTGATTTTGTATCCGGACTTTATGTTCGTTGTGCAGCTCAAGCGTCTCCAGGAGAATAAGCCCCAGCTGCTCAACGCCCTTTCCATTGTGGATATTTATTTCCGACTGAAAAACGGCGAGCTGCCTGACTTCCAGCCCACCGTCTATCTCTTTGGCGCGAAATCTGCCCCCGGCTATGCACGGGCTAAGGCGGTTATCCGCTATATTAACCGGATTTCCCGGATGATTAACAACGACCCCGATGTCCACGAAAAGCTGAAGGTGGTCTTTGTTCAGAACTATAACTGCTCCTATGCCGAGCATATCATCCCGGCAGCAGATGTGTCTGAGCAGATTTCTCCCGCAGGCACGGAAGCCTCCGGCACCGGCAATATGAAGCTGATGCTTAATGGCGCGGTGACCTTGGGCACTTTGGATGGCGCAAACGTGGAAATCGTCAAAGAAGCCGGTATGGAGAATAACTATATCTTCGGCGCCACTGTGGAAGAAATCAATAATGCAAAGGACAGCTACTATGCCCGGGGCATTTACGACAGCAATCCTTACCTCCGCAGAGCGATCAACACCTTGGTGGATGGCACTGTTCCCACCGACGACGGCCAGCGGGAGCTGTTCCACGCCCTGCTGGACGGAACCCATTGGCATAAGGCTGACCACTACTTCCTGCTTCTGGATTACCAGTCTTATTTGGATGCCAAGCTCCGTGCAAACCGGGATTATGCAGACCGGATCGGCTTTGGCCGCAAGTGCCTCGTAAACGTGGCAAGCGGCGCAAAGTTCTCCTCCGACCGCACCATCGCCCAGTACGCAAGCGAAATTTGGCACGTAGAGCCTACAAAGTAATAAAAGAGCAAGCACAAGACTGTGCTTGCTCTTTTATTAACATATTATTAAGAGGTATTGATTTTCTTTTAATAATATGTTAATATGTGGGAAATACATTGCTAACAAAGCGGAGAGTGAGGTATTCCTATGGTCATTGAAATGTTCAATTTCTGGTACTTTTTTTGGATGATTCTGCAAGTATTCGCCCTTGTTGGTCTTTACTTTGCTTTTCGAAGGGCGCGGCCCTTTACCCAGAATGTAGTGCTGTTTTCCTTACTGGTGGTTGGCCTTGCGCTTCATTTTTTGAAGGTCTTCATTCCACCCTATGGGGAATACGTAAACGGTGAGCTGGTCATTACAAGCCGCGGCTGGCGCGATTCTTGGTTCGTTAATATCTGCGGCGCAAATATTGCGCTGTTCCCGTTTTTCTTTTTAACGAAAAACAAGTACTTAAAGGACTATATGTTCTATGTGGGCGTCATCAGCGGATTGATTGTTTTATTTTATCCCCAAGAGCCTATCGCAAAGGGAGATGCGGCTTCCCAAATGGCGGAATTTTGGGACATTATGCGCTTTTACTATCACCACTGGATGATTATGGCCGTACCGCTTCTGATGGTACTGTGGAAGCGGCACACCTTGTCTTATAAGCGTGTTTGGGTCGCCCCGGTAGGCATTCTGCTGCTTATGCTGTTTATTATCCTTAATCAGGTATTCCAGAGCGAGCTGGGCTTCATTCCGCTTCGGGATGCGGGGAGCGCTGTTCCAAATTATAAGAATACATCTTACATCTGGGGCCCCTTGAACGGTGACGGGTCTATGGACCCTATCGGCGCGGTGTTTGATATTTTCTGCCCAAGCTGGTTTAAGAAGCTGCCGGTGTCCTGCGAGGGTTACGGCCTGGCGGTGGGGGAGGTTAAATACTGGCCCTGGTTCTGGATGATCTTCCCGGCATTCATTTTGGTGACGCCGATTGCCTTTGCAGTTTCGATGATTTTCGATCATAAGCATTTTGGGAGCGACATAGTATGGTGCGTGAAGCATATCCGCGCCGGGGGGCTAAAGGACGATATGAAGCGCCTTGGCAGGAAAATCCACGCAAAAATTGCGGAGGAAAACCCGAATAAAATCCCAGTAAAGTAATAAAGAAGAGCAAGTGCAACAGCACTTGCTCTTTTTTGTCGAGAAAATAACCCTCCCCCTTGGGGAGGGGGGATCGCGGAGCGGTGGGTGAGGTTTCAACCTCATCCGTCAGCCTGTTGGGGCTGGCACCTTCCTAAAAGGGGAAAGCTTTGGCGGCGGGAGCAAGCCCCCGCTCTACAATAATGACAAAGGAGTTATCCCTCGGCAACGACGATTTCCTTTAATGTCAGGCCGGGGTTGCGGCGGCAGGTAAAGTCGATGGCCCAGAAGCTGTTGAAGACCAGCAGCTTTCTGCCGCGGTAGTCTTCCAAAAGCTCCGCATCGGAGCCGAGATTCAGGTCGCTGTAATCCACCGGGCAGCTGTCGATGAGGCGGATTTCTTCGTAGGGCAGCATTTCCATCCGGAGATCCACACCGTACTCGTTTTTCATACGGTACTGGAACACTTCAAACTGCAGCGTACCCACAACGCCCACGATAACCTCTTCCATACCGGAATTGGGAACTTTGAAAATTTGGATAGCGCCCTCCTGGGCGATCTGCTCAGTACCCTTGACAAATTGCTTCCGCTTCATAGAATCCTTAGCGGACACACGGCAGAAATGCTCGGGGGCAAAGGTGGGGATGCCGGAATAGAGGAATTTCTTTCCGGGGACGGTAATGGTGTCACCGATGGAGAAAATGCCCGGGTCAAAGACACCGATGACGTCACCGGCGTAGGCTTCTTCCACGATTTCACGCTCGGCGGCCATTAGCTGTTGCGGCTGGGAAAGACGCATCTTTCTGCCGCCCTGCATATGGTAATATTCCGTATCTCTCTGGAACTTGCCGGAGCAGATACGCATAAAGGCAAGGCGGTCCCGGTGGGCTTTGTTCATATTTGCCTGAATCTTAAAGACAAAGGCGGAGAAATCCGGGTCAAAGGTATCCACCTCGCCCTGATCGGAAACACGGGACAGGGGAGGGGGCGTCAGCTTCAGGAAGTTTTCCAGGAAAGGCTCAATGCCGAAGTTTGTCAGCGCAGAGCCGAAGAAAACGGGGGAGAGCTGACCGTGGCGCACGGCTTCCATATCCATCTCCCGGCCGGCAGACAGCAGCTCCACATCGTCGATGAGCTGCTGGTGCTTAGCGGCAGAGTCCAGATACTCGGCAACAATGGGGTCATAAAGATCGATCTCCTGCTTGGCTGCCTTGGACTTGCCGTTGAGGCCGGAAAAGAACAGTAATTGACTCTTTTCCCGGTCATAAACGCCCATAAAGTCCTTGCCGGAGCCGATGGGCCAGTTCATCGCATAGGTCTCGATGCCCAGCTCCCGCTCCACCTCGTCCAGCAGGTCAAAGGGGTCTTTGGTCTCCCGGTCCATTTTGTTCACAAAGGTGAAAATGGGAATATGCCGCATAGCGCAGACCTTAAAAAGCTTCCGGGTCTGAGGCTCCACGCCCTTGGCACCGTCGATGACCATGACGGCGGCATCGGCAGCCATCAGGGTACGGTAGGTGTCCTCGGAGAAGTCTTGGTGACCGGGGGTGTCCAGAATGTTAATGCAGAAGCCTTCGTATTGGAACTGCATAACAGACGAGGTGACGGAAATACCACGCTGCTTTTCGATCTCCATCCAGTCGGAGGTGGCAGCGCGGGAGTTTTTCTTGCCCTTGACAACGCCTGCTTGGGCGATGGCGCCGCCGTAGAGCAGGAATTTTTCGGTCAGGGTGGTTTTACCGGCGTCGGGGTGAGAGATAATGGCAAAGGTCCGCCGCCGGCTGATTTCTTCTACTAAATTTGACATAGTATCCTCCGTAAAACACAGCCCACAAAAGTGGACTGCGCTTTTATTTTTTCATATCTGCAAAGTGGGTTTTGATGGCGGCGAAGGATTCGTCGCTGATGGCGTGCTCCAAACGGCAGGCGTCCTCGATGGCGGTTTCCTCAGGAACGCCCAAGGAAATGAGCATTTTCGAGAGAATATCGTGGCGTTCGTATATCTTTTCTGCCACAGATAGACCGTCTTTCGTCAAATGGATGTGGTTTTCCTCGTCCACGGTGATATAGCCGCCGGATTTCAGGATGCCCATTGCCCGGCTGACGCTGGGCTTGGAGTAGCCCAAATGCTGAGAAACATCGATGGCGTGGACACTATTTTGCTTTTTGGAGAGTACATAGATTGCCTCCAAGTACATCTCGCCGGATTCCTGCATATGCATAGCGCCACCTCCTAAAAATTACTATATCCAACTATATCACAGATTCTGCAGCTTTGCAACAGTTACCGCGTTGACTTTTTTGGGGGAAACTGGTACTATAATAAAAAAGTATGCTTTTTGGGTGGTAAAATGAAGAAAAACCTGCGAAAAAACAGAATAGAGCCCAATCACCTCCGGTGGCTGATTTCTCAGTTTAAGCCCCAGAGATGGCAGATATTCGGTCTTTTGCTGCTGCAATGCGCGGTTTCCCTTTTGGGTGTGGTGTCGGTGGTGGTCAATAAGTATCTCGTCGACCGGGCCACCGAGGGACTGTCGCTTTCTTGGGGCATCGCCATTATGCTGGGCGCAACGGCGCTGACGGTGGTCATCAATCTCTTTGTGCAGATGTGGATGATTACCTTCAACGAAAAGTGCTGCTTTTCCATCCGTACCGCTGTCTATCAAAGGCTGCTGCGCACCCGGATGCAGGCGCTGCGCAGTTTCCACAGCGAGGATGTACTGACCCGGCTCACCAGCGACATTGAAATGGTCACCGGCGGCATTTTGCACATTCTCATAAACGGCGTGGGCACATTGGTGAAGCTGATTTCTGCCTTTTTGCTCCTTTATTATTATAATGCCGGTCTTGCGCTGGCGGTTCTGCTGATTGCCCCCATTGGCGCAGGGATGTTTTTGCTCCTCAGCGGCAAAATGCGCCGCGCCCAAGAGAATTTCCAAAAGAGCGAAGGCGCATATCGGGTCTTTTTGCAGGAGAGCCTGCGGAATATGGAGGTTATCAAGGCCTTTTCCGGGGAAGAAGAGAGCGAAAAGAAACTGGAAAGTCTCCGGGATGAACGGATGGGCTGGACAGTAAAATTGCGCCGTCTCCAGACTGTAAGCCGGGCGGTGGTCCACGTTACCTTTACGATGGGTACGACCCTGGCGTTCCTTGCCGGGGTGGTGCAGATTGCAGACGATCAAATCACGTACGGCACGATGACGGCTTTCCTTGCCCTGGTCGGTCAAGTGCAGACACCGGTACTTTCCTTGGGGGAGATGGCCCGCAGATTGATTGCGGTTCTTGCTTCCGTTCCCCGCATTATGGAGATAGAGGACTTGGAGAAAGATGAGAAAGCAGATGGCGCTTCCGTCTCCGGTCCTGTGACCCTTGAAGGCAAAAATATAACCTTTGCCTACGATAACGAACAGATTTTCCGGGACTTTTCCTTTACAGTCGCCCCGGGCGAAAAGGTGGCGGTGACCGGTCAGTCCGGCGCCGGCAAGACAACCCTTATTAAATTGCTTCTCGGTTTTGCTGTGCCCCAGGAGGGAAGCCTTACCATTGGCGGCGTACCCGTTTCTGCGGCAACCCGCAAATATTTCAGCTATGTGCCGCAAGGCAATACCCTTTTCAAGGGTACTATCCGGGAAAACCTAATTATGGCAGAGCCGGATGCAACGGACGAAATGCTGTGGTCTGCGCTGGAGATGGCCTGTGCCAAGGCGTTTGTAGAAAAGCTGCCTCAGGGATTAGATACGCCCATCGGGGAAAAAGCCACCGGCATTTCCGAGGGACAGGCACAGCGGATTGCCATTGCCCGGGCAATGCTCCGCAAAGCCCCCATTGTGATTTTGGATGAGGCCACTTCTGCCCTGGATGAAGAGACGGAAGCGCAGATTCTCAGCAACATTAACGCGCAAAAAAATGACACGGCTTACATTATTATTACCCACCGCCCAAAAGCGCTGGAAAGTTGTGGAAAACGTGTCGAAATAATGTGAAAAGTTTTTATAATTGCCGTTGACTTTTGGATAAATTGTACGATATAATGGGACTTGGAGACTATCCGGTCCCATTATTTTTTGAGGAGAATGCGTGCCGTGAATGCAAATGTGGTAATTAAAATAAGTAAATGCTTCTTGCTGATTTGTATGCTGACGGCGCTTTTTGTCTTTTTCTACACCGATGCGCCCTCTGTACTAAAATTGCCTGTTTCTCTGCTCGGATCGCAGACGCCCACTGACCCTGCCGAGCAGCCGACGGAGCCGCCTACGGCGCCGCCCCAGCGGGCTTTTGTTACGGCAGAGCAGCTCAATATCCGCAAGAGTGCAGGTACCTCCGGCGAAAGTGTTGGCACGTATACTTACGGCGCGGAAATATTCATTTATGAAGAAACCACCGTTAACGGTGTTCCTTGGGGAAGAACAGATAAAGGCTGGGTTTGCCTGAGTTATGTCCATATCGGTGATGAACTGCCACCCACAGAGCCTCCGGCAAAACCCCCGGCGGTATCTATGACCGATGAAAATTCCTCCGGCAAGACCTTGACTAAGCTGTCGGGCGGTAATATCTACGTTTCCGCAGACTATGCCGGAAAAATTACGCTCACCATCAATAGCGAGCGTTTCCCCAATGTGGGGAAAGCGGTATGGACGGTAGGCGGACAGACCGCGGCCACAGGTGTACGGACGCTGACGGTGGAGAGCCTGACAAACGGCACGGTTATTAAGCTCAGTGTAGCGGGCGAGAGCTTTACCTATACGGTAAAGACCGTTGCGTTCTCTTCTGTTTCCGGTGTCAAGCTGGGCAGTACGTCGGCTACCGGCAGCAGTCCCAGCTTAAAGCTGACCTATACAGAAGGCTCAGCTTGGAGTCTTGCGCCTATTTACGCTTACACAAATGGCTTTACCAGCAATGATTCTCCCGTTTCTGTGGCTGCATCCTTTACCGTTACCATCCCGGCAGAATACCAAAATATTATCGAGTATACCGGTGGAAAGCTGAAGGTCAAGAGTGGTGTCACCAAGGATCAAAAGGTGGCCTTCGATGTGACTTCCGGCGATAAGAGCCTGCGCGTTACCCTCAACCTGACGGATGACCGGTTGCAGCCTGCGTTTGCCATTGCTTACGCTGCCAACACCAAGTCCCGGTACGGCTTTACCTACACTGTGGGCACCAATGGCAACATTAAGCTTAGCACCCTTTTCCGGCTCCTGTCCGGCAAGACCCTGGATGCCAAGCAGAATATTGTTATCACCATAAAGAACGGCAATACCGTTCTCTCACAAAAGACATTCCCGGCAAACAGCAACTGGGCTTCCCAAAAGATTGCCATTCCCGCAAATGTCACAAGCTGCGACATTTCTCTAACCTATGCCGCAGCCAAGGCGGTGACCTTGCCCGTGAAGGTGATAAAGGGCGCCTATAACGTAGAGGATGCGGCCGCTTGGAAGGCAGTTCCCGATGGCGTATCGATTGCTGTACTGAAGGGCTTTAGTGTGCCTAAGACAAACCTGGGCGCGCTGCGCACCGGCGCGGGTTACTATTCCAAGAGCATTGGAGCGCAGACGGTTTACGGTAATTTGGTGAAGATTTCCGTTCCTACCTTTACAATCAAGTCTAACGGCGGATACTTCCTTACCGTCGTCGGCGGTATGCTACAGGATGTGGTCATCGAGGGTCCGTCCTACGGCACAAAGATTGCCGTGCTGCAAAGCGATGGCGCAGAACTTGGCACCTTCGTTTCCGGTGTGGAGACAAGCGCCGCTACCATCAACAATTCTTATATTTCCGGCTTCCGTCAGCCCCTGCGGGTAAATGGCGGCAGTGTCACCATCCAAAATTCTACACTCTGCGGCGGCAATGTTGCTAATATCTATGTCCACGACAGCGCCAAGTTTAAACTGACCAATGTGAAAACCATCCAGTTTGAGAGAGATGGCGTTGTTGGTATGGGCATTTTCCTGAACAATAAGGCAACGAACACTTCCTTTACAGTTTCCAGGCTGACCCAGTACAATTATCTGACAGAGGCGCAGGTTGAGAAATATGTGAAACAGGTACTTGGCAAGGCCGGCGCGCTGTTCTCCATTTCTGATGACGATTTGGAGAAAATCAAGTCCATTAAACACGGAAACGCTTACCACTGCGGCATTATCCTTTGCGGTGATAGCGAGCAGATGAGTAACATTACCGGCGGCAATATCAAGGACAGCTATGTCCGCACGAGCGCTATTTCCAGAGGCGCGTGGAAGGCAAAGGTGCAGATCGCGTTCTTCGGTCAGCCCACCTGCAAGAACTGCCAGCACTCTAAAGTGACCAATTATAACGCCGACGATTTTTTGGACAGCAAGTAAATATAACCGCCTGACAGATAGTTGTCAGGCGGTTTTTGCATCTACGGATGCATTATCGAAAGAGATTGTAGTGCGGGGCTTGCTCCCACCGTTTTGGTGCAGAGATTATCGGCGGCGGGAGCAAGCCCCCGCCCTACGGATATATACGGTGGTGCGGTAGGCGGGACGATGTGGACATCGTCCCACTACATTATATCAAGATTGGCTGGAGCTGTCTACCCTCGGCGGCGAGGGTCAGGGCTTCGGGGATTTTATCGAATTTGGCTACCATACTGGTGGGTTTTTGCAGTGGGTCGTCCTGCCCAAAGGGGACGAAATAGTAGTTTTTCCGGGCGAGGAGACGCCCAATGTTTTCGGCTGCTCCTGAAAGCGCATCGTTTGTCGATACGGCAACCAGTACCGGGCGGCCGTTTCGCAGGTGGCTTTTTGCAGCCATGGTCACCGGGGTGTCGGCGATGCCGTGAGAGAGTTTTGCCAGAGTATTTCCGGTGCAGGGGGCGATAATGAGTACATCCAATAGTTTTTTTGGACCGATTGGCTCAGCGGCTTCGATGGTGAGGATGGGCTTTCTGCCACATATGGTTTCTGCCCGGGCAAGGTGTTCCTTGGCAAGGCCAAAGCGGCTGTCGGTGGTGGCGGCATTTTGGGAGAAGATGGGAATAACGGTGTGGCTTTTTGCTAATTCTTCCATAATGGGAAAAACCGATGCGAAGGTGCAAAAAGAGCCGCAAAGGGCAAAACCGACGGTCATAAGGGTTCCTCCTTTTGGATAAGTCGGCGGGCGGTATCGGCAATGAGCTGTCCGGAACTTTCCGGGGCGTGGATAGCAGGAAGACCTCGCGCCCACAGCACATCTTTTCCTCCAATGCCCATCACAGAGGACAGCTCCATTTTGAATATATCGCCGGGACAATCCGGCAACACGGGTGCCGGGGCGGTATTGATGACGGCGCGGAAGCCTATGGGATTTGGAATGTCCTGCGTTTCATAGCCGAGGGTATTAAGCAGCGCCCGGTCTGTTTCCTTTCGGGCGTATACGGTGACCCGAGCATCGTTCCTTTTTAATAAGCGGGCAAGGCATTTGCCAATCCGCCCCCAACCAAGAACCAGCACAGGACAGTCTTTTAGGGTACAGGGGAGACAGTCGGAAAGAAGCTTCAGGGCGCACCGGGCGGTGATGTCTGCATTTTCCGAGACATAAAAGGCATCCTGCAGAAGGTCTATGGTTCGATAACCGGAAAGCGCCGGGTGCTGCAAATTTCCTCCTACCACAGTCACATCCCTGGGTAGTACAGACAGAACGGTTTCCAAGTCGCCGCCACCCCGAATAGCGCCATCGTCTGCAAAAGAGGGGACGGGAAGAAGCAAATGTGTGATTTGTTCTCCCGGAGCGGGGAGGACAGGGAGGTTCTTTATGGCGTAGTCCAACGCCTGATTCCGCGCCGGACAGTAAATGGCAAAATCCTTCATACAATCACCCTTTCAACCCAAATTATGTAATTGCCTGCCCGGTGGTGCTTGATTTTTTTTACAGATACGATATAATAAATAATAAGAGGTGATTTCTATGCAGAGACTTGGCTTTATCCACGATATGATGGATGTAAAGGTACTTATTTTATATGTAATGGCCCGGGCAAACTATCCGATGAACTGTCAGGAGATTTATGAGGTCTGTTATCAGGATGAGTGCCTGAGTTATTTCGATGTTTGCACAGCGCTGCCGGAAATGGTAGCCTCCGGTCATTTGACGGAGAAGGATGATAAATATGAGATTTCCGAAAAGGGTCGTCAGGACGGCGCGCTGACTGAGGACTCCATTGCTTTTACCGTCAGGCAGTCAGCGGAAAACGCCATTATCCGTTTTAACTGCCGGCTTCGCCGCAGCAGCTATGTGAAAACCCGGATACTTCCCCGGGAGGATGGCTGCGCCACGGTGATGATGACGCTGGATGACGAAACCGGGAATCTAATGAATCTGGAACTGATGGCGCCTAACCGCCGGCAGGCAATCCGCCTCAGCAGACTGTTTGAGCAGAAGGCAGAACAGGTTTACAATATGGTGATTGCCGAGCTTTTGTCCGAAGATGGACAGGAAGATGCCTGAAATAATAACGCCAACCGTCAAAAATTTTCTGACGGTTGGCGGATTTTTTTGTTGCTGACCCCCTTGTCGTTTTTTAAAAATCGCGGTATAGTAATAATACATCGGATGACCGGTGAATACGAAAGGAGCTGCCGCTTATGAAATTTCAGTTCAGTGAAAAGAAAGTAAAACTTCCCAAGAATGTGCACGCATACGCAGAGAAGAAGGTAATGAAACTGGCACGGTTTTTTGAGGAGGATGCGGAAGCGCTTATCGTATTTTCTGTTGAGAAGAACCGCAACAATGTGGAACTCACCGTTCACGGTGCAGGTACATGGTTTCGTGCCCGAGAGAGCACATCCGATATGTTCGCCACCATTGACGCCGCTGTTGGTACCATCGAAGGTCAGATTCGCAAGAACAAAACCCGCCTGGCTCGCCGTCTCCGTCAGGATGCCTTCACCCGCACAACAGAAGAAACCTCCTTCATCCCTGATGAAAGGGAAGATGAACTGCGTATCGTTCGAATCAAGCAATTCTATTTTAAGCCTATGACCCGGGAGGAAGCAGTCCTCCAGATGAACCTGCTCGAGCACAACTTCTTTGCATTCCGCGATATAGACAATGGGGAATCCTTTGCGGTTGTATACCGTAGACACGACGGCGACTACGGTCTGATCGATGATATCGGATAGCGAGAAATCCAGCTTTTTGGGGCCTCGAAAGAGGCCTCAAAAATTTTTTAGATTTTTGTAAAAAAATGCTTGACAAACAGATAATTCGATGTTATCATATGCAAGCTATCTGCGAGGCGGGTAGCGGGGATGTACCTTGTAAATTGAATAACGCAAAGACGAACAAAACACCTTGAACAACAAACAATGGATTGTTTAAGCGTAAGCGAAAAAGAACAGCCAACGAAATTCTTGAGTAATAAATTGCTAAGAGCAAATTATTCAAAAAACTGATTTGAGACTCGAAAGAGTTTTAGATACCATTTTTTGAGAGTTTGATCCTGGCTCAGGACGAACGCTGGCGGCGTGCCTAACACATGCAAGTCGAACGGGACTTAGTGGAATGCGGCTTCGGCCAAAGGAAGCTAAGTTTAGTGGCGAACGGGTGAGTAACGCGTGAGGAACCTGCCTTTCAGTGGGGGACAACAGTTGGAAACGACTGCTAATACCGCATAACGTGTCTTGGGGGCATCCCTGAGATACCAAAGCTTTATGTGCTGAAAGATGGCCTC
>JAZOMT010000028.1:0-53140 GCA_045654085.1 Faecousia sp.
ATCACCAAGGGCTTCAAGATCGTTCAGGACGTAAAGCCCGGCGGTGTATTCCTCATCAACTGCCAGTGGACTCTGGACGAGCTGGAGCATCACTTAGATGCCGCTTCCAAGCGCTACATTGCTGAGAACAACATTCAGCTCTACACCATCAACGCCATTGACCTGGCTATCAAGGTCGGTATGGGCAAGCGCACCAACACCATTCTGCAGTCCGCTTTCTTCTCTCTGGCAAAGGTTATGCCCAGCGAGGAGGCAATCGGCTACATGAAGGCCGCTGCTGAGGCTTCCTACCTGAAGAAGGGCCGCGATGTCGTTGACAAGAACTGGGATGCTATCGATGCCGGTGCTACCGCATACGTGAAGATCGACGTTCCCGCTGCTTGGGCTACCGCTGAGGCTAAGGCAATCGAGCTGAATCTGGAAGGTCCTGCTGCTACCGTAGCAGTCGCCAAGAACATTCTGACTCCCGTTGGCAAGATGGACGGCTACAGCCTGCCCGTTTCTGCTTTCGTCGAGATGGTAGGCGGCCAGTTCCCCTTGGGCGTTGCTGCTTACGAGAAGCGCGGCGTTGCTGTTACCGTTCCCCACTGGGATGAAAGTAAGTGTATCCAGTGTAACAACTGCGCTTATGTCTGCCCCCACGCTACCATCCGTCCCTTCGCTCTGACCGAGGCCGAAGCTGCTGCCGCTCCCGCCGCTACCCGCACTGTGCCTGTTAAGGCCGGCAAGGGCAAGGGCGTTTACTCCTACACCATGGCTGTATCTCCTCTGGACTGCATGGGCTGTGGCGTCTGTGTCGGCGTATGTCCCACCAATGCTATCACTATGGTACCTCAGGAGCAGGAGCTTCAGGAGCAGGATGTATTCAACTATATGGTCTCCAAGGTCGCTCAGAAGCCCGAAATGGAAGACAATACCGTCAAGGGCAGCCAGTTCAAGAAGCCTCTGCTTGAGTTCTCCGGCTCTTGCGCAGGTTGTGCTGAGACCAGCTACGCTCGCCTCGTAACCCAGCTGTTCGGCGACCGTATGTATATCTCCAATGCTACCGGCTGCAGCTCCATCTGGGGCGGCCCCGCTGCTACCTCTCCCTACACCGTAAATGCTGACGGCCACGGTCCTGCTTGGGCTAACTCCCTGTTCGAGGACAACGCTGAGCACGGTCTGGGTATGTACACCGCGCAGGCTGTTATCCGTGAGTCTCTTGCTAACAAGGTTCGCACCGTTATGGAGACCACCGTTTGCGATGAGCGCAAGGCTGCTTGCCAGGCTTGGCTGGACACCTACAACGATGGCGAAGCCAACAAGGCCGCTACCAAGGCGCTGATTGCTAACCTGGAAGCTAAGGTCTGCTGCGACACCGTTAAGGACATCCTCTCTCAGAAGGAATACCTCAGTAAGAAGTCCGTTTGGATCTTCGGTGGCGACGGCTGGGCATACGACATCGGCTTCGGCGGCGTTGACCACGTACTGGCTTCCAACAAGGACGTCAACATCTTCGTATTCGATACCGAAGTCTACTCCAACACCGGCGGTCAGGCTTCCAAGGCTTCCAACATCGGTCAGGTTGCTCAGTTCGCAGCTTCCGGTAAGGAGACCAAGAAGAAGAGCCTTGCTGAGATCGCAATGAGCTACGGCTATGTTTACGTTGCCCAGATCGCTATGGGCGCAAACCAGGCCCAGACCATCAAGGCTATCTGCGAGGCAGAAGCTTACAACGGTCCTTCCCTGATCATCGGCTACGCTCCCTGTGAGATGCACTCCATTAAGGGCGGTATGATGAACTGCCAGAACGAGATGAAGAAGGCTGTTGAAAGCGGGTACTAGAACCTGTTCCGCTTCGATCCCTCCAAGGAGACCGGCAAGTTCACTCTGGATTCCAAGGCGCCCAAGGACGGCTATCAGGAATTCCTGATGAACGAGGCTCGCTACAGCCGACTGACCCGTGAGTTCCCCGAGCGCGCAACCGAGCTGTTCGCTAAGAACGAGGCTGCTGCTAAGGAGCGTTACGAACACCTGCTGAAGCTGGTTGAGATGTACAAGGACTAATCTCCAAATAACCGATGCGCCCTGGTTTTCAGGGCGCATCTTTTTGCCTAATCTGCAAAAAATCGCTTCCGCAGAGCGCGGAAGCGATTTCATTTATTCTTTTTCAATTTTGCGGCGTTTTAGTTTTTCTTTTAATTTAGAGGACAGTTCCGGTGGCTGCACACTGAGCTTCTCCGGATCAATTTCCCGCAGGCTGAGTCTGCGATTCGTCTGCTCCTGCAGCAGCGTATAGAACACAGACACAATCGGGATCATCAAAAACATACCGGCAACACCCATAATCTGTCCGCCGACGCCAACCGCAACCAGCACCCACATACCGGAAAGCCCGATGGAGGTGCCCACTACCTTGGGATAAATCAGATTGTTTTCCACCTGCTGCAAAATGACGAACATAATGACAAACCAAAATGCCTGCGCCGGCTCTGCCACAAAGATCAGAAACGCGCCCACGATGCAGCCAACCCACGCGCCCACAATGGGGATAAACGCCGTTACCGCAATCAGCACACTAATCAGCGGAATATAGGGCATCCCGAAAATTGCCATTGCCACGGCAAACATAGAGCCAAGGATCACAACCTCAATACACTGACCGCCAAGGAAATTGGAGAAGGTGGAGTTGGTCAGGCGCACAACACGGATAATACTGTCGGCTGCTTTTTCGGGGAAATATGCGTACAGCAGCTTTCTGCCCTGACGAGCTAAGGTTTCCTTGTGGAACAGGCAGTAGACCGCAAATACCAAGCCGATCACAAGATCCATGGCCACAGAGGACAATGTGCTTATCGTATTTAATGCACCGGCCAAAATGGTACTCAAGCTGTTCCCCAAGATGGAAACTGCTTTTTGAACCACCTCGGACCAATTAAAATTCTCAAAATTGGTATTTTCCGAAAGCCAAGTCATCAATTCCGGATTGTCGGCTAAGAATTTGTTGATTTGATTACCAATGGATGTGACAAAGCTGATGAGGCGGGGAATCAGCCGCTCCAGCGTATCGGACAGCTGGGGAAGCAAAAGCAGGAAAACAAGGGCAATAATCAGCAATACCGCTATAAAGGTAAGCAGTACAGCCAGTATGCGCCGCGCGCCCGGCTTTGGTATCTTCGCCAAAAGATTCTCTATGGTGCGCATAGGCACATTCAGGATAAAGGCCAAAACAGAACCGAAAATAAAGGGTGCAACGATCCCCTTTGCCTTTTCTTTGATGAGTGCAAACCGCACCGGATCGATGATGAGCCAATAAAAGAAAATACTACCCACCGTGATCCAAAAAATATACTTAACGACCTTTTTGATGATCTCTATGATCTTATCCGCTTCCATAGGACACCCTCTCTTACGGGAAATTAGAATACTTTTCTTTATTTTACAGATTTGCGCCTCGTTTGTCAAGGATGCATAAGAAAACCTTTCGTAACATAAAGTGTTGTTGGCAGCACACAGCAGGGAGGGGAATTTATGGAAGATACGATCAAGGAGAGAGTCTTTCAGCTGGCTGTGTACCTCATCGAGAACGGGGCGACCGTGCGCGCTGCGGCAAAGCACTTCGGCATATCCAAATCCACCGTACATAAGGACTTGTCCCAACGGCTTCCTCATTATAACCGCGCCCTATATGTACAGGTGCGTCAAGTATTGGATAAAAACAAGGCACAAAGACATATTCGCGGTGGCTACGCCACCCAAAGAAAATACCGCCTTGCAAAGGAACAAATGTAATAGATACCCGGCAAAAGCCGGGTATTTCAGTCTGTCAAATAACTTGTTTTTGACAGACTGTCAGAGGTCACGAAAGCCGACGAGACAAGTAACGCGCACTCGTCGGCGTACAGGTGGTACGATAGAGGGCGCGTTACGCGGTAAGTCAAAATGCCTTGCGAAGCAGGCTTTTTTCTTAAATTTGCTGGTATGGACAGGTCGTCGTAGGCGCCGACCCCTACAAACGCTGTCGTGAACGATCAAATGCTTCTTAATTGCGTTTTGACGGTCGACGGCTTTTTTGACACTCTGAGATACCCGGCATATGCCGGGTATCTTTATAAATCATCCGCATCCTGTATCGGCTTATCCTCCGGGTCTGCCGGACGGCCGGTATAGGAACCATTGGGGTCTGTGACGATCTTCTCCTTTTTCACTATATTCCCTCCCCCGGTATTTTTCCCGGATTGCATTTTTCCTATTCCCGTGCTATACTGGAAAAAAGACAAACGGAGGCAAGCTATGTTTGAGATTACCCTGCTCACAGTAGGTAAGCTGAAAGAAAAATTTTATCTGTCTGCTGCCGCAGAATACGAAAAGCGACTGCGGGCGTACTGCAAATTTTCCATTGTGGAGCTGCCGGAAACCCGGCTTCCGGATGACCCCTCCCCTGCGGAAATTGCCGCAGGACTGGAAAAAGAGGCGGAACTGATTTTATCGAAAATTCCAAAGGGCGCCTTTTTTTGCGTGCTGACCCCGGAAGGAAAAGGTCTTTCCTCCGAAGCTCTGGCAGAAAAGCTGGGACAGGTAAAGGTCAGCGGCAAAAGCGCCGCCTGTTTTTTGATTGGCTCCTCTTTCGGTATGGCGCCCCGGGTAAAGGCTGCCGCGGATTTGAAGCTTTCTATGAGCGCCATGACCTTCCCCCATCATCTTGCCCGCATTATGGTGCTGGAGCAGCTTTACCGGGCAGAAGCCATCCAGGCCGGCAGTAAATATCATAAATAAAATGCGACCCGTTATAGCGGGTCGCTTTTATCATTAGAATTCGCCTGCGCTGTACATCACCGCAGAAAGGGCGCATAGGGGCGCAGTCTCGCAGCGAAGTATCCGGCTGCCAAGGGTGCAGATTTGCAAACCTGCTTCCTTTGCCTGCTCCACTTCCTTTTCTTCCAGTCCGCCTTCCGGACCGGAGAGGATGCTCACTGTGGTCAGCGGCTCTGCTTCCAGCGCCATTTTTAAGGTGGTTGCCCGTTCGTTTTCATAGAGCAAGATGGCGCATTTTGCTTCTGCCGCCCTGCTAAGGGCCTCCTTGTAGCTGCTGAGAACAACTACTTGTGGGATTTTTCCTCTGCCGGACTGCTCTGCAGCAGAAGCGGCAATTTTCTGCCAGCGCTCCAATTTCTTTTTCAGGCTCTTTTCGTCCGGGCGGGACACGCACCGGCTTGTGGGAAATGCCACGATTTCCGCAGCGCCCAACTCCGTTGCTTTTTGGATGACGTGCTCCAGCTTATCTGCCTTGGGGAAAGCCATATAGACGCTTACGCTGACTTTAGGCTCGGTTTTGCTATCCCGCTTCTCCAATATCTCCAAAGTCATTTCGCTGTCTGTTACGCGGCACAGCGCTTCCCTGCCATCGCCATCACAAAGGAGTACTTCCTCCCCTGCTTTCAGACGCAGCACTTTGGCGTGGGCTGCATTTTCTCCTGTGAGTGTAACCGTCTGTCCATCCAGCACTTCCGGGTCTACAAAAAACCGTGTCATATTTATCTCCTTACGAAAGCGCCTTGGCTTTCTTTTTATTTATAAAGAGGGAATTTTTCGCAGATGTCCGCCACCGTTGCCTTTACCTCAGCGGCCGTGCCTTCAAAGTCCCGGGCAGTCATACCGATGCAGGCGGCAATGCGGCGCATTTCCTCTGCGCCCATACCACGGGTGGTAACGGCTGCTGTACCCACCCGGATACCGCTGGTCACAGAGGGCTTTGCCGGGTCACCGGGGGTGGCGTTCTTATTGAGCGTAATGTGGTTTGCATCCAGCCGGGTCTGCAGTTCCATACCGGAAATACCCATAGGACGCAGGTCCGCCAGCATCAGGTGGTTATCCGTACCGCCGGTAACCAGATCGAAGCCCTCAGCCAAAAGGCCCTCCGCCATCACCTTGGCGTTTTTCACGATATTCTGGGCGTAGGTCTTAAACTCCTCCTGAGCAGCTTCCCGGAAGCAGACGGCTTTGGCTGCAATAATATGCTCCAGCGGACCGCCCTGCGTGCCGGGGAATACGGCAGAATTGATCTTCTTGGCAAATTCCTCTTTGCAAAGAATCAGGCCGCCACGGGGACCCCGGAGGGTCTTATGGGTGGTGGTCGTCACAATATCTGCATAGGGCACAGGACTCATATGAACGCCGCCTGCCACAAGGCCAGCAATGTGGGCCATATCCACCATAAATACCGCGCCCACCTCATGGGCAATGTCTGCAAAAATCTTAAAGTCAATGGCCCGGGGATAGGCAGATGCGCCGGCAATCAGCAGTTTGGGGTTATTCTTTTTGGCGAGATCCCGGATTTCATCGTAATCCAAAAGGCCGGTCTCGTGATTGACATCGTAGGACACCACGTTATAGTATTTGCCAGACAGGTTTGCCGGACTGCCGTGGGTCAGATGGCCGCCGTTGGCAAGGCTCATACCCATAAGGGTATCTCCCGGCTGTAAAATTGCCAGTTCTGCCGCCAAATTCGCCTGGGCGCCGGAATGGGGCTGCACATTGGCGCACTCTGCGCCAAAAAGCGCCTTCGCCCGCTCGATACACAGTGCTTCCAGTTCATCCACAAACTGACAGCCGCCGTAATAGCGCTTGCCGGGCAGACCCTCTGCGTATTTATTGGTCAGCACAGAGCCCATTGCGGCAATTACCGCAGGAGAGGCAAAGTTCTCCGAGGCGATCAGTTCAATTCCGTCTTTCTGCCGGGTAAATTCCCGGTCCATCATTTCTGCAACGATGGGGTCAAATTCTTTTACAAAGCCAATGGCATCCAGCGGTTTTCCGTGCATTTTACATCATCCTTTTTTTATATAATTTGAAAAGAGCAGTCCGTTAAACGGACTGCTCACAAGCACACAATACCGGTGGTAACGCGTCTCTGTCCTTTTGCCTGAGAGATTCGGCTGCGAATTTCGCGCCTTGCACCTTCGGCACACAACTTAATGTGTTCTCCAGAGAGTCCTCTTCTTTTCGGTGGGCGAAAACCCGCCTTCCAAAAAGCTTCAACGGAAATATTTCATTCTATTAACAGTATACACCGAATCGGCAAAATGTCAACTTAAATTTTGCCCAATTCCCGATCTGCGCAGGCAAGCGCCGCCGCAATGACCTGATGCATATCGAAGTATTTGTACTGACCCAGACGGCCACCGAAAATCACCCGGTTTTCCTTTTCCGCAAGGGCGCGGTACTTTTCATAGAGGCTATTGTTCTTATCGTTATTGACGGGATAGTAAGGCTCCTGCCCTTTTTCCCACTTGGCAGGGTATTCCCGGGTAATGACGGTCTTTTCCTGCGTTCCAAAAGCAAAATGCTTATGTTCAATGATTCGGGTGTAAGGCACTTCATATTCATTGTAATTGATGACTGCATTGCCTTGGAAATTATCGCACTCCAGCGTCTCTGTTTCAAAACGCAAACCCCGATATTCCAGCTCACCGTAGCAATAATCATAGTACTGATCGATCATACCGGTGAAGACAATCCGATCCGCAAGATTTTCCAGCTCTGCCCGATTGGGGAAGAAATCGCAATTTAGCTTTACCTCTACGCCGGCAAGCATTTTTTCCACGATGGCGGTATAGCCCTCTGTGGGAATTCCCTGATAAATGTCGTTAAAGTAATTATTATCAAAGGTAAAGCGCACCGGCAGCCGCTTAATGATAAAAGAAGGCAATTCCGCGCAGGGACGCCCCCACTGCTTGGCGGTATAGCCCTTTACAAGGATTTCATAAATATCCCTGCCCACCATAGAAATGGCCTGCTCCTCCAAATTCTTCGGTTCGGTAATGCCGGCCTCCTTTACCTGTCGGGCGATTTCTGCCTTGGCTTCTGCAGGCGTAGTAACGCCCCAAAGCTGGTAGAAGGTATTCATATTAAAGGGCATATTGTAAAGCTTATCCCCGTAGCGCGCCATAGGTGAATTGGTAAAACGATTAAAGGTAGTAAACCGATTAATATACTCCCAAACCCGCTGATCGGAGGTATGGAAAATATGGGCGCCGTACTTATGTACCTGAATACCGGCTTCTTCGTAGGTGTAAATATTGCCGCCAATATGATTCCGCTTGTCAATCACAAGGCACTTTTTGCCCTTTTGGGTTGCTTCATGGGCAAATACCGCGCCAAAGAGGCCTGCGCCAACAATTAAATAATCGTATTTCATAGCTTAACTCCTTACAAAAGAGGGACACCGGCCGCTTCGCAGGCGGCTACCGTCTCGCTGTCCCAAATGCTGGACTGAACCTCGCCAATGTGGCAGCAGCCCATCATCAGCATACTAAGCCGGCTTTGACCGATACCGCCGCCGATGGTAAGCGGTAATTCGTTTGCCAGCAGCATTTTATGGAAAGGCAGCGCCCGGCGGTCATCGCAGCCGGATTCCCTGAGCTGTCGGTCCAAAGACTGGGCATCCACACGAATACCCATAGAGGAGATTTCCAACGCTCTGTTAAGGACACTGTCCCAAAAGAAAATATCGCAATTGAGATTCCAGTCGTCATAGTCCGGCGCCCGGTCATCGTGGGGCTTTCCGGAGCGCAGCTTTCTGCCAATCTGCATAATGCAGGCGGTTTTATGCTGCCGGACAAATTCCCGTTCTCTTTCGCTGCCGGTAAGCGACGGGTACATATCTTCCAGTTCCTGAGAAGTGATAAACACCACATCGGGGGAAAGCTCTGTACGAAGCTGGGGAAAACGGACGTGGAGCCGGTCATTGGTGTTGCAGATGGCCCGGACAATGGCGCGCACAATCAGCTTCAAATAATCAAGATTGCGGTTTTCAGGGGTGATAATCTTCTCCCAGTCCCATTGGTCTACATAGATGGAATGGATATTGTCCAGCTCCTCTTCCCGACGGATGGCGTTCATATCGGTGTACAGACCGCCACCGATACCGAAATTGTACCGCTTCAGGGCAAGGCGCTTCCATTTCGCCAAAGAATGTACCACCTGCGCATCCGTTCCCACCGCAGGCACATCGAAGGTGACTGCCCGCTGATGGCCGTTTAAGTTGTCGTTAAGACCGGAATCCTCCGTAACAAACAGCGGCGCGGATACGCGCTTTAAGTTCAGCGCAGAGGAAAACTCCTCCTGAAAAGTCTGCTTTATGTAGGCAATGGCCCGTTGGGTATCGTAGGCATCCAAAACCGGCCGATACCCCTCAGGGATATAGATTTTGTTCATATACATCCGTCCTATCTTCTAAGTTATCTATATTGTATTCCATTTCCCAAGAATTGCAAGTATTTTCTTTTTGCCCGCCTTGTTGCATTTTTTGCCGGCTGGTGCTATAATCGGTTGGTAATTTATTATGAGAGAAGGCTTTTCTTTGTTTGGTAATAAAAATCCCGGTAAAAACCGGGTGCGAAGCCAAAGTATGGATATGACGCAGGGCAGCATCACCCGCCAGTTGATTGCTTTTGCCTTTCCCCTGCTGGTTGGCAATTTGTTTCAGCAGCTTTATAATACGGTGGATACCTGGGTGGTGGGCAATTTTGTCAGCGATAACGCCTTTGCCGCCGTCGGCTCTATGGGTCCCATTGTCAATATGTTCGTAGGCTTCTTTCTGGGCTTTTCTGCCGGCGCAGGCGCGCTCATCAGCCAAAATTTTGGCGCCAAAAACGAGGATGCCATCGAAAAGCTGGTACATACAGCTATGGTGATGACCTTTGTCATCGGTCTTTTATTCACGGTGACCGGTCATCTGCTGACGCCCCTGCTTCTGAACTTCGCCAAAATTCCCGAGGAGGTTTGGCCGGAGGCAAAGACCTACCTATCCATCTATTTTTCCGGTATGATGGGTTTGGTGTTTTACAATATGGGCGCTGCCATCCTGCGGGCGGTAGGCGATTCTAAGCGACCCTTCTATTTCCTTGTAGTCTGCGCAGTACTCAATACCGTGCTGGATTTACTGTTTGTGCTTGGATTCGGGATGAAGGTAGAAGGCGTTGCCTGGGCAACCATCCTCTCTCAGGGCATCTCCGCAATTCTTATCATTATCACCCTTATGCGGTCCAATACCTGCGTTCGTTTTCAGTTCAAAAAGCTGCAAGTCAACTGGCATTTGCTGGGCCGAATCGTTGCCTTAGGCATTCCCTCTGCTCTGCAGACCTCCATTACCGCCTTTTCCAACATTTTTGTCCAGTCTTATATCAATTACTTCGGCCCCAGCTGTATGTCCGGCTATACTGCCTACTCCAAGATCGATATGCTCCTCTTCCTCCCCGCCCAGTCCGTTTCTTTGGCTACCACCACCTTCGTGGGGCAGAACTTAGGCTGCGGACAGCTAAAGCGGGCGAAAAAGGGTGTTACCAATTCCCTTTGGCTTGCCACCGGTGTCACCGGTATCCTAATGATCCCGGTGCTGATTTTCTCAGGAGATGTGGTGCGGTTCTTTACCTCTCAGGAAGAATCCATCCGATACGGCACGCTGTTTTTGCGATATATTACGCCTTTCTATTTGCTCACCTGCTTCACACAGGTCTACTCCTCTGCCCTACGGGGAGCCGGCAACAGCCGCGCGCCGATGGTCATTATGCTCGCCTCCTATGTAGCCTTCCGGCAGGTATACCTTGCTGTGATGTCCGCCCTTTGGAACGAGGTGATTCCTATCGCTATGGGCTATCCTGCCGGCTGGATCCTCTGTACAACCATCTTTGTGATCTACTATTACAGAACGCCCTTAGACCGGCACTTTAAACCAGTGGACAATTCCCGATCTTAAAAAATAGCGTATACCGCTTGGTATACGCTATTTTTTATTTCTGAAGGGCTTCTGCCAGCTTCATTGTGACTGCCGCGCAACGCTGGGCTGCAATGGCCTCGAAGGTGGGATAGTCCATTTCCGCAGAGTCGTCCGCCTTATCCGAGATTGCGCGGATAATCACAAAGGGAATGCCGTTTTTATATGCCGCGTGGGCAATGGCCGCCCCCTCCATCTCCGCGCAGACCGCATCGGTATCTGCAATGATTTTCTCTTTTTGCTCTTTGGCGCAGATGAACTGGTCACCGCTGGCAATCCGTCCTACACAGCTATGGCCAGGATTGACTTCCTCTGCCGCTTTTAGCGCTGCAGTGCGGAGGGCTTCGTCTGCCGGGAAGGCAATCACATCCATACCGGGCACCTGCCCAATGGGGCGACCCCAGAACCGCAGGTCAAAATCGTGGTAGATGGCATCCTGACTGATGACCAAGTCGCCGATGTCCAATTTTGCATCCAAAGAGCCGGCAATGCCGGTGTTTATAACGTGGGTCACACCGAAGCAGTCGCAAAGGATTTGGACACACAGGGCTGCATTTACCTTGCCGATACCACACTGCACCACCACCGCAGGCAGTCCTGCCAGTAAACCGTCAAAGTACTCCGCGCCTGCGCGTTGGTGGGTAGTCACCTGCGTCATTTTCTCTTTCAGAGTCGCCACTTCCACATCCATAGCGCCAATAATACCAAGCTTCATATCTCTCTCCTTATTTCGGGTAGACCAGTCGGTCGTCCGTGATATTTTCCAGAAGGCGGGTATATTTTTCGCCCCAGTAATTTGCCATCGGCAGGTTCATATCCAAATAGTTTCCACAGTCCCTGGCAGATGCGCCGGGCACCTCGCCACGGAAATCCCGGACAAAGCGGAAGCAATCCGTCACCAGCGGCAGCACTTCCCGGGAAGTATAATCGCCCGTCAGCAGCAGATAAAAGCCGGTACGGCAGCCCATAGGGCCAAAATACAGGACTTTTTCTTTCCAAACCGGCTCGTTTCGCAGATAGGTTGCCGCCAAATGCTCAATGGTATGCATTTCTGCCGTATTCATCACCGGCTCCTCGTTGGGAGAGGTAAACCGCAGATCAAAGGTGGTAACGGTGGTCTCCCCCACCTTATCCTTTCGGGAAACATAGAGTCCCGGCTGCAGCTTGATGTGGTCAATGGTAAAGCTCGTAATTTTCTCCATATCACGTATCCTTATCTCTTCTTTCTTAAAAAGGCCACCTCTACGATGCCGAGGGTTGCAGCAGCCGCAACGGTAATGGTGACCACAATCGTTACGATAATGTCTCTGCCCTTTTCTTCATCGGGCGCAGGCTCTGTGGGGTCAGGCGCGCCGATGGAGGGCGTCAGCTCCCAGCCGCACTGGGTGCAGGTCTGGGGCGCTGTTTCCGTTGCCTCAGGGCCGGGAATATGGGCATTCTCGTCCTTTTTATCGCCGCAGACAGCGCATTCGTGCCAATGCTTTTCCCCGTTTGCAGACCATTCGGTCTTGTAGCTATGCTGGGTAACGCGGGTGTAGCCGCAGACCGAGCAGTCCGTATCGCAATCATTTTCGAAGTCGTGAACCTGATATTCGCCCTTTTCTTCACAGCCGTCGCAGCCGTGCCAATGGCCCTCGGCATCCGTGCGCCAATCGGTACTGAAATTATGGGTATGGGTCAAGGCCGGATGGATGATATAGCCGCAGTCCGTACAGGTTTGGGGCGTGGTATCTGTCGCCTCCGGGCCGGGGGTATGGGCGGCGATGTCCTTTTTATCGCCGCAGACGGTACATTCATAAAAGTGGCCGGTTTCGTCCGCGCTCCAGACTGCATTGTAGTTATGGGTGGTTTCCCGGATAAAACCGCAAATATCACAGTCCGTATCGCAGTCATTTTTGTATGTATGGGTAGTCAGAACAGGAAGTTCCTCATTCCGGGTCGCCTGACAGACGGTACAAGTATATGTTTTACTGCCGGTTTCCAGACAGTTTGCCTCCTTATTTACAACGCCGGTGTCCCACTTGTGGATACAGCCGGAGGCATTATAGGAGATGACAGCATTTTCAAGCCCCTCTTTTCCGGTAATGAATGCCCATTCTGCCTCAGCGCCTTTATAATAGACATTCCGCAAGGCGGTGCAGCCCAAAAAGGCGCTTTGGCCAATGGTTGTCAGGCTCTTAGGAAGCACAATGTCCGCAAGGTAATTACAGTAGGCAAAGGCATCCTTGCCAATGGATGTCACGCCATCGGGGATGGTAATGCCGGTAAGACTCTTACACTGGGAAAAGACCTTATTGGCAATGGCTGTAATACCGCTGGGAAGGGTAACATTTTTCAGCGCCCTGCAATTACCAAAGGCCTGGGTGTGAATTGCGGTTACACTATTGGGAATGACTATGCTACTCAGCCGGTTGCATTGGAAGAAGGCCTTTTCACCGATGGTTCTCACGCCCTCCGGCAGCGTAACACCGGTAACACCGCATTCAAAGAAAGCATTGGCAAAAATCACCTTTGTATTTTCGTGAATTTCGCAGGATGTGTTATTCTTTGCAATAACGCGGACAAAGACAATGTAGCGGTCCTTGGAATTTCCCAAGTATTTGCCGTTTCCGTATTCGTTATAAGTAAGGCTGTTGCAGTTACTGAAAGCAGAACTATCAATATAGACAATGCTCTCCGGGACGTTCAGCTTGGTTAACGCGGTGCAGTTATGAAATGCATTTGCTTCAATGGTGGTAATGCCCTCCGAAAGGGTAATTACCTCCAATTTGCTGCAATTCTCAAAGGCATTTGCCCCAATGGCAGTTACCGGGTAGCCACCCAGCGTGGCCGGCACGGCAATATGCCCCTCTGCGGACGTTTGACAGCCTGTAACCGTTGCTTTTCCATCCGTTACGGTATAGGTATAAATATCGTGGGTCTCTGCCTTTACCTCTATGGGCAGGCAGAAAGCAAACACGGCTGCCAGCAGACAAGCAAACACTACCGCGCAAAAAAAACTTGTCTTTTTCATTTTCATTCCTCCAAATAAAGGATTTCTTTCTACACTATTCGCCTCGGAGGCGGATAATCTCGTCACGCAGCACTGCTGCATATTCGTATTCCATCATACGGGCCGCTTCCTTCATCTGCTTTTCCAGGCGGGCGATTTCCCTTTCCTTCTCTGCCTTGGTCAGCTTGATACCGGCTTTGCCCTTTCGCTCTGCCGTAGGCGAAGATATTTCAATCAGGTCACGGACAGATTTTATAATGGTTTTCGGCACGATGCCGTGCTTCTCATTGTAGGCATTTTGAATCTCACGGCGGCGGGCAGTGGTATCGATGGCTGTCTGCATAGAGGGGGTTACGGTATCGGCATACATAATCACCTTGCCCTCCGCATTGCGGGCGGCGCGGCCGATGGTCTGAATCAGGCTGGTCTCGGAACGGAGGAAGCCCTCCTTATCCGCATCCAAAATCGCCACCAAGCTGACCTCCGGCAGGTCAAGACCTTCCCGGAGCAAGTTGATGCCCACCAGCACATCGAATTTCGCCATACGCAGGTCGCGGATAATCTCCATTCGCTCCATTGTGCCGATGTCCGCGTGCATATAACGGACGCGGATGCCCACTTTTTGCAGATAGATGGTCAAATCCTCTGCCATTTTCTTTGTGAGGGTGGTTACAAGCACCCGTTCGCCCTTGGCGCTGCGGGCGTTGATTTCACCGATAAGATCGTCGATCTGTCCTTCCACAGGCCGCACCTCTACAACGGGGTCCAAAAGGCCGGTGGGCCGAATGACCTGCTCTACGGTCTGCCCGGAACGGGTCAGCTCGTAGGGGCCGGGGGTGGCAGAAACGTAAATGCGCTGATGGAGCTTATCAGTAAATTCGTCAAAATTCAGCGGTCGGTTATCGTAAGCCGAAGGCAGGCGGAAGCCATAGTTTACAAGGGCATCCTTGCGGCTGCGGTCACCGGCGTACATCGCCCGTGTTTGGGGCAGCGTCACGTGGCTCTCGTCAATAAACAGCAGAAAATCGTCGGGAAAATAATCAAGAAGGGTGGTGGGCGGTGTGCCCGGCTCTCGCCCTTGAATAACCCGGGAATAGTTTTCGATACCGGTGCAGAAGCCGATTTCTGTAAGCATCTCCAGGTCATAATTGGTGCGCTGGGCAATTCTTTGGGCTTCAATCAGCTTATCCTGACTGCGGAAAAACTCCACCTGCTGGTCACATTCCCGGCGGATTTCCGCCATTGCCCGCTCTAATTTTTCCCGGGAAGCCACATAGTGGCTGGCGGGATAGATGGCAATGTGGTCGATATAGCGCTCCACCATTCCGGTCACCGCATTGACTTCACTAATGCGGTCAATCTCGTCGCCAAAGAACTCTACCCGGATGGCTCTGCCGTTCCAGTAGGCAGGATACACTTCCAAGGTATCGCCCCGGACACGGAACTTATTTCGGGAGAAATCAATGTCGTTGCGCTCGTAGCGAATTTCCGCTAATTTGGCGAGGATTTCATCCATCGGCCGCTCCTGCCCGGTACGCAGCGAAATAACCATACTCTTATAGTCGATGGGGTCGCCCAAGCCATAAAGACAGCTGACCGAGGACACCACGATCACATCCCGCCGCTCAAAAAGAGCCGAGGTGGCGCTGTGGCGCAGGCGGTCTATCTCCTCATTAACGGAAGAATCCTTTTCGATATAGGTGTCCGTATGAGCGATGTATGCCTCCGGCTGATAGTAGTCGTAATAGGAAACAAAATACTCCACCGCATTGTCAGGGAAAAACTCCCGAAACTCCGAGCATAGCTGGGCGGCAAGGGTCTTATTATGGGCAAGGACTAACGTGGGGCGGTTGGCATTGGCGATAATATTTGCCATTGTAAATGTCTTACCCGAACCGGTTACACCAAGAAGCACCTGCTCTTCGATGCCGTTTGCAAGTCCTACGGACAGCTTTTCGATTGCCTCCGGCTGGTCACCGGTGGGCTTATAGTCGGATTTCAGCACGAATTTATCCATTTCCGCCCCTCCTTTCCCTTTTCTAAATAGTATAGCACAGGGTAGTTATAAAATACAAGTTACAAATTATAAATTATAGGTACCCCCGCTGTCATTCTGCGCGACCGAAGGGAGTCGAAGAATCCGTTCTCTTTTTTTGGGGGAAACGGAATCCTGTTGCGGTTTCCGGCGAACGTCCTCGGTCATTCGACCTTCGTCCCTCGCCGACCGCGACCACTCGCTCAGGTCGCTCCTCCCGCCACCGGCGGCGCTTCCATCGCTCCCCTTCGATTTCGCATCTTCGATGCTCCACGCAGGATGGCAGCAGTAGCATTTGACTTTTTACTATCTTTGCTCTATAATAAAAGTAACCTAATTAAAGGAGGCGTTCTTATGGAAAAGAAGATCATTACCATCTCCCGGCAGTTTGGCAGCGGTGGACGTACCATTGGTCGGGCTGTAGCGGAAAAACTGGGTATTCCCTTTTACGATAAGGAGCTTGTGGAGCACATCGCCCTGGAGTCCGGCTTTGACCCCAGCTACATAGCCGAGCACGGTGAACACGCCCCGGGCAAGTCCCCTTTCTCCTATGCCTTTGTTTCCTCGGGTATTCCCGGGGTGATGCAGGGACTTTCTTCTGCGGATTTCCTATGGTCTATTCAGTGCAACGTCATCCATCAGTTGGCGGAAAAAGGTCCCTGCGTCATCGTGGGCCGGAATGCGGATTACATTCTGAAAGACCGCCCGGATTGCCTCCACGTTTACATTCACGCGGATACCGTTTACCGGGCAGACCGGATTGTACGGCTGTACGGTGAGTCGGAAAAAGCGCCCCTTGCCCGTTTGGAAGAAAAAGACAAGCGCCGCCGGGTCAATTATGAACACTACACCGGTCAGAAATGGGGCAAAGCGGAAAACTATGACATCTGCCTCAACAGCGCTGTTTTAGGCGAGGAGGCCTGTGTGGAGTTTATTGTAAATTCCGTAAAAAACAGCAAATGACAACAAGGACCGTCGAGGACGCCGGCCCCTACCCCCCTGATTTCAAAAAATGCGATGCCGCTCTCCATTTCGGAGAGCGGCAGTTATTTTTACTGATTGTCCCAAAGGCAATTCCAGTTTTGAATGAAGTACTCAATGCCGGAATAGACAGTGGTGACTACGATGATGCCAATGACAATCCAGCTGAGGATGCCGTCTGTGGGGAAGCCCATCATCACGCAAAGACCAATCATTGTGCTGGCGGTTTTTACCTTACCGCTCCAGCCGGCGGCGATGACCTTGCCCTTGCCTACCGCCACCAGGCGGAGGCCCGTAACTGCAAATTCCCGGGTCAGGACAATCATCAGCGCCCAAGCGGGGAAAATCTTCCACTCACAGAACATAGCCATCGCAGCAATGACCAAAAGCTTATCCGCCAGCGGGTCGAGGAACTTACCGAAATCGCTGACCTGCTTATATTTTCTTGCGATATAGCCGTCGATATAGTCCGTGAGGCTGGCGATTACAAAAACCACCAAGGATAGCCACATATAAAGACCGGGTTGGCCGCCGCTTAAGTACATCAGCGCCATAAACACCGGGATAAATGCCACCCGGATAAGGGTAATTTTACTTGCAAGTGTCATACTGTTTCCTCCTGGGGATAGCCGGAGAGGTCTCCCTCTACCAGTCCGTCAATGGTGATGTTCAGGAAAGCCCCCTCGGAAAGGGCTTCGTCTGTTGCAATCCAGACTCTGCCGTCAATGTCCGGAGAGTCGCCATAGGTTCTGCCATAGAATTGACCGAACTCTTCGTTGTAACCGTCTACCAAAACCTCCACAGTCTTGCCGATGAAGGATGCATTATACTCGTCCATAATCCGGGACTGGATTTGTTCTAAAATTTCCGCCCGCTGCTGGGCAACGGCAAAATCCGGATAATCCATATCGTATGCCGGTGTGCCCTCCTGGGGAGAAAAGGCAAACGCCCCAACCCGCTCCAGCTTCATTTCCTTGAGGAACTCGCAAAGCTCCTTAAATTCTTCCTCGCCCTCACCGGGGAGACCGGTAATGACGCTGGTACGCAGTACGATGTCGGGCATTTTGGCCCGGAGTTTTCCGAACAGTTCCCGGAGGAACGCCCCGTCGCCCCGGCGATTCATCAGCTTCAGTATCTTATTATTGCAGTGCTGAATGGGAATGTCAAGATATTTTACAATTTTTGGCTCTTTCGCCATGGTTTCAATCAGCTCGTCGGTAATTTCATCGGGGTAAACATAGTGGATACGCACCCAATGGAATCCCTCAATTCTGCACAGCTCGGTCAGCAGCTCCGGCAGCATCCGCTTGCCGTAAAGGTCCAAACCGTAGCGGCTGGTATCCTGGGCCACCACAATCAGTTCTTTGACACCGCTGTCTGCAAGGAGCCGGGCTTCGTAAAGCACATCGTCCATAGGACGGGAGCGGAATTTGCCACGGAGTGAGGGAATGACGCAGTAGCTGCAGCGGTTGTCGCAGCCCTCCGCAATCTTTAAAAAGGCGTAGTGCTCCGGGGTGGTCAGGACTCTCCCTGTTTCCTCCTCCGGCGCGTCGATAGAGTCAAAATCCACCACTTGGGTGTGTTCTAAAAGCTGCTCGATGGCAGGTACGATTTTGTGGTAACTGCCGGTACCGAGAATACCGTCAACCTCCGGCATTTCCTTCAGGATTTCCTCCTGATACCGCTGGGAAAGACAGCCGGTGACAAGAATTTTGCCAATAAGTCCCTCTGCCTTGAGGGCTGCCATTTCCAGTATATAATCAATGGCTTCGCTTTTGGCAGAATCGATAAAACCGCAGGTGTTGATAACCACCACGTCGCTGCCGGTCACATTGGAAAGCACCTCGTGACCTGCCTCCCGAACCCGGTACATCATCCGTTCGCAGTCTACCTGATTTTTGGCGCAGCCTAATGAAATAAAGCCAATATTAGCCATCATTTTCCTCCATTTGTAAGGACAATTCCTCCATTGCCCTGCGGATTTCTCCGTAACTGTGTCCCCTTCTGAGCAGGGCGGCAATCGCCCGGTCCCGGGCCTTTCTATCCTCCCGGATTTCCGGATGATTTTCCAGATAAGAAAGGATATGCGACTGCTGGGTAGGATAGTCCGCGAGGGCTTCCTCCCAGAGGTGCTTCGGTACTCTTTTTTCGTAAAGGGCTTGCTTGGCACGGGCAATGCCGTAGCCTTTTGCGATGCATCTTTCCACAATGTTTTGGGCGGTTTTGCTGTCATCCAGCAAGTCCATTTCGGAGAGCCACTCCACCGCCTCTTTGGCGTTTTCCGCGTCCTCCCCCTTTTGGATAAGTCTGTGTTCCAGTTCCCGCTTGGTGACGCCGGAGGCGGATATAATACGCACCGCCCGCATTTTGGCGGACATTTTTCCTGCCGCCTCAGTCAGTTTTATAAATTCTTCGTCGGTTAGTTCAAGGCCGGTATATAAACCAAAATCCTCCACCGTCTGCCGGTAAAGGCGCATAATTTCGCCGCCTTCAAAACGCACGGCGTGCCTCCCTGCCCTATCGGGCTGGGAGGCAATGGACTCAATCTTCATCGTCAAAATCGTCAGCGCTGACGGCTACGGGGCGGTCTGCCACCTTGGCAGGGGCTTTTGTGCCGCTGAGCTTCCACATATTTTCCCGGACTTGGGCTTCTACGGTTTCGGCAACGTCGGGGTTATTTTGCAGGAAGGTCTTTACCGCATCCTTGCCCTGACCGATTCGCTCTTCACCCATAGAAAACCAGCTGCCGCTCTTTTGCACCACGTCAAGCTGCACCGCAAGGTCTACCAGCTCGCCCCACTTGCTGATGCCTTCGCCGTACATAATGTCGAAATAGGCTTCCTTAAAGGGAGGGGCGACCTTGTTTTTTACGACCTTAACACGGGTCTTGTTGCCGATGACGTTGCCGCCCTCCTTAATGGACTCCACTCTGCGTACGTCCAGTCGGACGGAGGAGTAGAACTTCAGCGCATTGCCGCCGGTGGTGGTTTCGGGGTTGCCGTACATCACACCAATCTTCATACGAAGCTGGTTGATGAAAATGACTACGCAGTTGGTCTTTGCAATGGTGCCTGCCAGTTTCCGGAGCGCCTGAGACATCAGTCTTGCCTGCAGACCCACAAAGGTATCGCCCATTTCGCCCTCGATTTCCTGCTTGGGAACAAGGGCAGCAACGGAGTCAACGACTACCGCGTCCACCGCGCCGCTGCGTACCAGCGCATCGGTGATTTCCAGCGCCTGCTCGCCGGTGTCGGGCTGGGAGACAAGCATATTCTCCGTGTCTACGCCCAAGGCGGCGGCATAGACGGGGTCAAGGGCGTGCTCCGCATCCACGAAAGCGACCTCACCGCCTTTTCTTTGGGCTTCTGCCAAAATGTGCAGCGCCAAAGTGGTCTTACCGGAGGATTCCGGGCCGTAAATCTCAATAATTCTGCCCTTGGGCACACCGCCAACACCCAGCGCCGCATCCAGCGCCAAGCTGCCGGTGGGGATGGACTCCACGTTCATATCCGGGCGTTCGCCCAAACGCATAACCGTACCCTTACCAAAATTCTTTTCGATTTGGGAAATGGCGGTTTGCAGGGCTTTCTTCTTATCGGAAGCAGGGGTAGGCGCTTCGTATGCTGTCTTTTTCGTTGCCATAGCTATACATCCTCTCTCTCGTAACGGGCGCATATTGCCCGCTCTCTCTCGTTATAATCTTCTACTCTTTTTAGTACAGTAAAGCCGTTTTCATTTAGTATTTCCGCCACCGCGTTCCCCTGCCCCTGACCAAACTCGAAGCAAAGATAACCGCCCGATTTCAGGGCTTTGCGGTAGTTTTTTGCAATATTTCTATAGAAAATCAGTCCGTCGTCCCCGCCGTGGAGGGCTAAGTGCGGCTCAAAAAAATCCACACTTTTGGGAAGTTCTTTCATTTCCCCGCTTGTAATATAGGGGGGATTGCTGACGATGATGTCAAACTTTCCCAAAAACGGCGCAGGCACGCCCAAGGCATCTGCGGGCGCGCAGGTGACTCTGGCGGAAAGCTTTTGCAGGGTGACATTTTCTTTTGCAACCGCCAAGGCTTCCCGGGAGATGTCGGCAAGGGTCACCCTCGCATCGGGGGCATTTTTCGCCACCGCAAGACCGATACAGCCAGAGCCGGTACAAAGGTCTAAGATTCGCTTTTCGCCGGGGATGGCTTTTGCGGCTTCTATCACCAAATCGGTCACCGCGCAGGTATCGTCCCGGGGAATGAGCACATCCGGGGTCACCTTCAGGGTCATTCCGTAAAAGTCCCACTCCCCCAGCACATAGGCCAGCGGCTCATCGCAGAGAAGCCGGGCAACGCCCGATTCCACTCTCTCACAAACCTCATCACCCACATACAGTTCCGGCTCGTAGAGGAGCTGGTCTTTCTTTTTGCCGGTGACATAGCTCACAAGCTCCTGCGCGTAAATTGACGCCGTGTCCCTGTCCTCTTTGGTAAGCAGTTTCCTGCGGGCATCCAAATAGAGGTTTCGGAGGGTCGTTACCAACGGTCTTCCCCCTCGTTTTCGGGAATAACGGCTTCCAGCGCGGCAATGCCGGTGCGAATCATATCCTCGTCCGGCTCCCGGGTGGTGAAGTTCTGCATCCACATACCGGGGGCAGTCAGAATCCGGGAAAACCAGTTATCGTGGCGGCCTACCCAGCGGTTAATTTCATAGCTGATACCGACCACCAACGGCAGAAGCAGCAGCTTAAATACAATCATAACAAGGCGGTACAGGAAGCTGCCCCGGATCGTCTCCAAGGCGGGAATCACCGCCAAAAGGCCGGTAGATGCCACAGAGAACACCAAGATGGACAGCACCATCACCACCAGCAGAAAGCTTGTACCGCAGCGGGGGTGGAGCCGGGTCTGCTGCTTCACATTTTCGACCGTTAAGGGCAAACCTGCTTCATAGCAGCGGATAGTCTTATGCTCTGCGCCGTGGTAGGCAAAGACACGCTTCATCTCCTGCATCCGGGATACCAGCACCATATACGCGCCAAAGATGAGAATTCGCACCAAGCCTTCAATGAGGTTAATCACAAGGTTGTTCTTTACGATGCCATAGAAGAAGCCACCCACAATCATCGGGAGCAGGAAAAACAGCAGTATGGAAAGACCCAGTCCCAAAAAGACACCGAGACCCACTACCGCCTTTTGGAATTTTTCGTTCCCCAGCTTCTTTTCCAGCCACATTTCAAATTTGCCCGGCTCTTCCTGATATTCTTCAGGCGCAAGCTCAGAGGCCTGCATCAGGGCTTTCACGCCCGTAAGCTGGGCATCGAAAAAGCTGACCATACCCCGGATAAAGGGAATTTTACTGATTCCCTTGGGTGGCAGCTTGCGGTCTTTCACATCGACCTTCAGTTCCCCATTGGAGCAGGTTACGATGGCGTCCTTTTTGGGGCCGCGCATCATAATGCCCTCGATAAGCGCCTGACCGCCAATCATTGTTTTGAATTTTTCCTGAGACATAACGCATCCTCTTTATACTCTAAATTCTTACCGGCTATTATAGCACGTTTCCTCCAAAAAGGAAAGCTATTTCAGCACAATATTTCCCTCGCCCAGTAAGCTTTTCAGCTTTCCCAGCATCGCATCCTCCAAGGTGCAGCTTGTACCTCTGCGAACGCCTGTGTCCTCGAAATAGAGCACCACTTTATTGCTTCCGGGGAACATCTGCAAGCTGGCTTTCACAGGCTGATAAACTGGACTGTTTTCGCTGGGCAGCCGCAGGTACAGTACCTTATTTTCCGGGGTAGATTTGGGGGCAGGTTTGGGTTCGGGCTTCGGCTCTGGCTTTTGCGCTTCCTTGGCAAAATCCGCGATGGGCCGCGCCCGGTTAATGACAATCTGCGGCTCTTTGTCGTCCCGCATAGACAGTCTGCCGGTAACAACCACCGCTTGATTTTCCTGCAAATTCCGGCCATATTGCTCCAAAACATTGGAAAAAGCCAACATTTCGATGGCGGCCGTATCGTCCTCCAAGGTCACATAGGCCATTACGGAATTGTTGCGGGTGGTCTTCATTTTGGACTGCTGGACAATGCCCGCCACGCTGACAATCTGGTCGTCCCGGAAGCTGCTCTCCTCGTCCATAAGAGAGCCAATGGGCACTACGTGGGTATTTTTCAGGAAGGGTCGGTAGTCGTCCATCGGGTGTCCGGAGATGTAGATGCCGGTGGTCTCCTTTTCCAGCGCCATCAGCTCTGCCCTATCCATTTCGTTGAGCTTGGGGATGGGGATAGCTGCGGCCCCATCGTCCTCTTCCTGGAGCATCGCAAACAGACCCATCTGCCCCTCCAAGTTCTTCTTCCGGGCAGAGGAAATGCTGTCCATCATCATATCGTAGACGGCAAGCAGCTCGCTTCTATGGTAGCCGAAGCCGTCCATTGCGCCACATTTGATGAAATTCTCCACGGCGCGCTTGTTGATATCGTCCCCCATACGCTGCAAAAAGTCCTCCAGAGAGCGGAAATCGCCGCCGTCTGCGCGCTTTTTCACCATATTGCGGATAAGGCCTACGCCTACATTTTTCACCGCGCCAAGGCCGAAGCGGATGGCGTCTCCCTCTACTGTAAAGGTGTCCTCGGAACGGTTAATATCGGGCGGAAGCACAGCAATGCCCATATTTTTACACTCGGCAATGTAGCCGGAAATCTTTACCGCAGAGTCCAGCACCGAGGTCATCAGCGCCGCCATATACTGCCTTGGATAGTGACATTTGAGGTAGGCAGTCTGGTAGGACACCACCGCATAGCATACAGCGTGGGCCTTATTAAAGGCGTAGTTGGCAAATTCTACGATTTCATCGTAGATAGACTGGGCGGCCGCCTCTGAAACACCGTTACCCACACAGCCGGGGATATTCTGCTTGGGGTCACCGTAGACGAAAACCTTCCGTTCCTCCTCGATGACCTTCTGCTTCTTTTTGGAGATGGCGCGACGGATATTATCGGCCTGTCCCATGGTATAGCCTGCCAGGGAGCGGAAAATCTCAATAACCTGCTCCTGATAGACGATACAGCCGTAGGTAACCCGCAAAATCGGCTCTAAATGGGGCGTTTTGTAGGTGATTTTTGCGGGATTTTGCTTATTGGCAATAAACTTCGGGATGGAGTCCATAGGGCCGGGGCGATACAGCGCCACGATAGCCGTCATATCTTCGATGGAGGTGGGCTTCATATTGACGCACACACCGGTGATGCCTGCAGATTCCAGCTGGAAAACGCCCTGTGTCTTGCCCTCCGCAAGCATTTGGAAGGTTTCCGGGTCGTTATCCGGGATATTGTCAATGTTAAACTCCGGGTCAATCTTCTGGATTTGGGTTTGGGCATCCTTGATAACCGTCAGGTTGCGAAGACCCAAAAAGTCCATTTTGAGAAGTCCAAGCTCCTCGATGGTTGTCATAGTATACTGGGTGACGATGGTATCGTCATTGCAGGAAAGGGGTACATAGCTGCACACCGGGTCAGCGGTGATGACCACACCGGCGGCGTGGGTGGAGGTATTTCTTGGCATACCCTCCAGGCGCATCGCGGTGTCAATGAGGTTTTTATACCGCTCTTCGCTCTCGTACATCTCCCGCAGCTTGGGAGAAATGTCCAGCGCTTCTTTCAGAGTAATGTGCAGCGGCATTGTGGGTACTTGCTTTGCTACCTGGTCGGTCTCCGCATAGCTGATGTTCAGCACACGACCAACATCACGGATGGCGCCCCGGGCGGCCATCGTACCGAAGGTGGCAATTTGAGCCACGTGGTCAGCGCCATACTTTTTCATTACGTATTCGATGACTTCTCCCCGGCGCTCCTGACAGAAATCCGTATCAAAGTCCGGCATACTGACTCGCTCGGGGTTCAAAAACCGCTCGAAAATGAGGGAATATTGCATGGGGTCTACCTCTGTAATATGCATACAGTAGGCAACGATGGATGCCGCGCCGGAGCCACGGCCGGGGCCGACAGGAATGCCCGTTTCTTTGGCAAAACGGATAAAATCCCAAACGATGAGATAATAGTTCACATAGCCCATCCGGCTGATGACACCGATCACATACTCTAAACGCTCTTTA
This sequence comes from Faecousia sp., assembly GCA_045654085.1. Taxonomy (GTDB): domain Bacteria; phylum Bacillota; class Clostridia; order Oscillospirales; family Oscillospiraceae; genus Faecousia. The sequence continues at coordinate 24,849 of JAZOMT010000028.1, forward strand.
TAGCTCTCAGGGGGATCAACGTACCGCTCCCGGAAGCCGTCCATACAGAGCTTGCGGCAATATTCCTCGTTGGTATAGCCCTCCGGCACGGGAAAGGATGGCAGATGGTACTGGTTGAAGACAAACTCCAAATTACAGCGCTCGGCAATCCGAACGGTATTTTCGAATGCCTCGTCCAGCTCCGGGAACAGGGCGCGAAGCTCTTCTTCGCTCTTTAAGTAAAATTCCTCGGTTTGGAATTTCATACGGTTGGGGTCGTCGATGGTCTTGCCGGTCTGCACGCACAGCAGCACGTCCTGCATCGTGGCATCTTCTTTCCGGAGGTAGTGGGCATCGTTAGTGACCACCAAGGGAAGACCCGTCTCCCGGGCAATGCGGCAGATGCCCTGATTGACAGATACCTGCTCCGGGATATTGTGGTCCTGCAGCTCCAGGTAGAAGTTGTCCGGTCCAAAAATGTCTGCCATTGTGAGGGCATACTCCTTGGCGAGGTCATACTTATTTTCCATCAAAAACTGGGCCACACCACCGGCCAAACAGGCAGACAGGGCGATAAGGCCCTCGCTATACTGCCGCAGAAGGGCGATGTCCACACGGGGCTTGCCGTAAAAACCGTGGATAAAGGCTTCAGACACCAGCTTACAGAGGTTTTCGTAGCCCTGCCGGTCTTTACACAGCAGTACCAAGTGGTAGGGGTCATTGTCGAGGCCGTGGACGCGGTTTTCTATATTTCGCCGGGTCACATAGACCTCACAGCCGATAATCGGCTTGATGCCCGCGGCTTTTGCAGTCTTATAAAAATCGATACAGCCGTACATCACACCGTGGTCAGTCAGGGCGATGGCGGTCTGCCCCAGCTCCTTGACCCGGTCCATCATTCGGTCAATGCGGCAGGCGCCGTCTAAAAGGCTATATTCGGAGTGAACGTGTAAATGGACAAAACCCATATTATGCCTCCTGCGCCAGTTGCACCAGCTTCTTTAGTCGATGATTCATTGCGGGTTTGGTAATGGGCGGCTCCATAAGCTGCGCCAGTTCCGTGAGCGATGCGTCGGGGTTCTGCTCCCGGGCGATGGCGGCTGCCATCAGTTTCGGGGGAAGACTGTCAAAAAGTCCCCGGTTCCGCAAAATGCGGATGGCATTCAGATGCTCTTGGGCGGCCTCCACCACCTTGGAGGTGTTGGCATCGTCGCAGTTGCAGCGGCGGTTGACCTCGTTATTGAGTTCCTTTTCCAGTTTGGCTTCCATAATGCCCATTGCCGCCACCGGCGCGCCCAAATAGGTCAAACAGTCTGCAATCTGGTCGCTCTGCTTGAGATACAGCACACGGCCGCCGGCCCGGCTTGCCTGCTTGGGATAGAAGCCCAGTGCGTCCTGCATCAGCGCGTATGCCTCCCGGGCAACGCTCTGGTGGGAGGTGGTCAGCTCCAAATGGTAGCCCTTTTCCGGGTCGGTCACAGAGCCGCCGGCCAAAAATGCGCCCCGCAAAAAGGCGGCTTTGCAGCAGTCGTCCTCCAAAATCTGGAGGTTAATGTGCAGCGAAAGAGTACTTGCGGGATGGAAACCGTAGGTGTCCATCAGCCGTTTGCATTTTTCGGAGTCGGTGATAGCGAAGACCTGCTTGCCGCTGTCTTCCTGGGGACGGACATCGAAATCCATCGAAAATGCCTTGTGGAAAAGCTTGGGAAGCCGCTGGGCAAAATCCCGGCTCTCAGTAATGACCCGGACGCCCTCAGCGGTGAAGCTGTTGCCGAACAGCAGAACGCCGAAGCATTCTGCCACCGCACAGCAGTTTTTGGATAGTGGCGCGCGGCAGACCTCTGCCTTTGCGCTTGCGGAAAACGAGATTGCCACGTCAGTCCCCTCTTTCTTACCAAAGTCTCACTTCCGGCTCGATGCGGATACCGGAATTTTCAAATACTTTATCAGATACCTGCCGCAAAAGTTCCTGCACATCTGCGGCGGTGGCTTCGCCCAAATTGACCGCAAAGCCTGCGTGCTTTTCCGAAATCGCCGCATCACCGACGCGATAGCCTTTAAGCCCTGCGCCATCAATCAGCGCTGCGGCATAGCCGCCAACAGGGCGCTTAAAGGCAGAGCCGGCAGAGGGCTTATCGAGGGGCTGGGAGGCTCTGCGCTTTCCCATCAGCTCCTGCATTTTCTCCCGGATTTCACTTTCCGGCTTGGGCGTTAAGGCAAAGGTTGCGGACAGTACAATTCCGCCCTCGTCCTCCAAGCGGCTGTGCCGATAGGAGAAATTCATCTCCGCGCCGGAATAGGTACAGACATTGCCGTCCGTATCCATCACATCCACACTTTCGCAGACCTGACAGATTTCACCGCCGTATGCGCCGGCGTTCATATAGACACCGCCGCCCACCGTGCCGGGGATGCCGTGGGCAAACTCGAGGCCCGAAAGGCTATGGCTTGCGGCAAACATGGCCGCTCTCGCCATCGAGACACCGGCTGCAATTTTTACCCGGTCACCGGGGAGCTTTTCCATTCCCTCAAGGCAGTCTTTCAGGCAAATCACGATGCCCTTTATCCCGGCATCGGGAGCAAGAATGTTGGTTCCTGCGCCTAAAATACGATACTCTGCGTCCAATAATTTGGACACTTTTATAATCTCGGACAGTTCTTCTTTATTTTTCGGAAAAGCCATTACCTCCGCAGGACCGCCGATGCGAAAGGAGGTATGCTTTTTCATAGGCTCTGCAAAACGAAGCTCTATTCCCGGTAGAAAATCCCGTATTTTCGTCTGAAAAGCTGTATTTTCCATAATAAACGCCTCCGGGTGTATTATTCATATCAGTATAGCATATGTCGCAATATTTTGCAATTATTCCGTTAAAAAATATAGAAAATTTCCCGGGCAGGCATAGACCTGCACCGGGAGCATTTGTAGGGACACCCGTCCGAGATCAATGTCACGACAGAAAACCGTCCCCTGTCTTTGACTACGAACCAATCAATTAGGCGTTACTTCTCATGTGAGATTTTTGCTGTTCATAAAGTCATCAAAATGCTTTCTAAACAGCGTGATTTCTTCTTGGTCACTATTAGAGAAAAACTCAATAATGTCTGCCCAATTATGATCAGATGTAATCCTATAGTAGCTTGCAATGTACTCATTAAAATCATCAAGGCAATGATCGTTTGCTTCTTCATTTTGGTGTAAAAATCCACCAATATAGGCATACAATCGTTGAACAGAAGGTTTTCCTAGATACAACTCTGGTCGGTTCACAATTATTCTAATCAATTCAATCAAACTGGACATTTCTTCACCTCACTAAAATGGAATTTCAAGACAGTGGACAGTTCCCTGTCTCACAAAGCCGACACTATAATTGTCAACTATCAACTGTCAACTGTCAATTAAAAAAGGTGTACAGGCATAGCTGTACACCTTTTATGTAATCACTTTTCGACGATCTCAAGGACTTCCATGGGGCAGACCTTGACGCAGATGCCGCAGGCGATGCACTTGGTAGTGGTGCCGCCGTCCTTCTGCACCATAACCTTCATGGGGCAGACCTCTACGCACTTGCCGCAGGAGGTACACAGCTTCTTATTAATCATATAAACGCCGGTCTTGGGGTTCTGGGTGATAGCACCGGCTTCGCAAACCTTAGCGCACTTACCGCACTGGATACAGGTCATGGGCTTGGCAGAACCGTTCTTATCCACGATACGGATGCAGCTCAAATCCTGATGAAATTCCTTATAAAAGGCTTCGGAGCAAGCGCGGACGCACTCCAAGCATGCCATACATTCTACATTTTTCTTAACGGAAAGCTTCTTCATTTAATAAAGATCCCCTTTTCATTTATTTTTATATATTATACAGAATTTACGTCAAAATAGCAAGCCCAAAAATGGGATTTCATAATTTTAATGGACTGATTTTCCTGAGTATTCGACATCCGGTGGGAAATACTATGCTTGAAACCAATGGATAGGAGGAACAAATATGAAAAAACTTATGCTCGTTGCCGTCAGTCTTGCGCTGGCCGTTTCTCTGGCAGCCTGTGGCTGCTCTATGACCGAAACCACCGATCCGACCACCAAGCCTACCACGGCACCGACCACTGCGCCCACCACAGCGCCTACTACCGCGCCTACTGACGCGCCCACCACACCGGGCAATACCGAGCCTTCTCCCACCAACGGTGGAGATAACGGTAACAATGCGGGCAACGGTAAGGGCATTCTGGGCATGGGCTAAGCTGGGTTTTACCCAGCTACATATCAAAACACAGTAACATAGCGGGCGAGGTTGTGGCGCATACGCTCGGCGGCATCCTTTGCCGCTGCCAAATAATCGGCATTTTCCTCTGCCTGCCAGGCGCTGACAATGCCGTCGTTGCAAATAAGCGCGCCGTGGCCCAGCCGGTCAAAGGCAAAGCCGCAGTTTTTGGCATTTGCGCCGGGGGCGGTGTAGCCGTCCACGATGAGGAACAGGTGCTTATATTTTTCCCGGAGATTGCGGAGACTATCCGGGGCGGTGGCAGAAGCGACTGCGCCCAAAGTGGAATAGCCGCAGCGGGTAACGATGCTCTCGCCCAGCCGGGAGATGATATCGGCAGCGGCAGTATGGACAAGGCGACCGCCGGTCAGCAGATCCTGCAGCTCCGAGGCGCTCTTATTGGCGCTGCGCATAAGTACGAAAACGTCCTTACCGCTTTCCTTGCTTCTGTTTAAGAAAGGCTTCACGGTGTCGCTGCCTAAGAAAGCAGAGATAATGAGACCGTCAAAGGAAAATGCGCCCTCTTTGGCAAAAAGGATGGCGGCGTACTGCTCTGCGGCAGCGGCGGAAAGAATTTCCGGGCAGTCCAGCAGCACATAGTAGCCTAAACTCGCGGCTTTTTTCAGCAGTTCCTGCAAAAGGGCAAGACCGCCCTCTTGGAGGCAGAAGCTGCCAAAGGCGAAACGGACAGCAGGTACTTGCCCACGGAGGGCTTCCAAAAGTTCTACAAAATACTTACCGCAGCCTTCTACGGTTTTCGGGAGCATCGGTGGCACAACGCTTGTATCCAGAGAGAAACAGAGGGCGCAAGCGTTTTTCTGCTTGCGAATTTTGTCCTGCAACACATCAATGGCCATAAAAATACCTCATTTCAGCGCTTTTTCCTTCATTATAACACAAATTTTCTGCCTTGCAAGGAAAAACCTTACACGACATAATTTTTCTGCCCGGGATATACTATACATAGTCCAAAAAAGTTAGGAGGGAGCATATGCAGGTAAAGACTTGGGCAGCGACGCTGGGCATCGGCGCGGCAGTTGGCGCGGTGGCCATTATGATGATGCCCCGCACAAACCCCACCAGAAAACTGGCTGTGAAAGCTGCCAACAAAATCGAGGATGCCGCTTGGCGGGTTTCCGAAAAACTCAATAACGAATTTGATTTCTAAAAAAGATCGGGAAGCAAAATGCTTCCCGATCTGATTATTTTGCGGTAATTTCCAATTCTTCGCCATTCAGGGTGACGCTGATTTCCGAGATGGGCGACTCGAAGGAGTCGATGATTTTTTCGGAGATGGGGTCTTCCAGTTCCTTTTGGATGGTGCGGCGCAGGTTTCTTGCGCCGTAGGTGACGGAAAATGCCTTTTTCACAAGGTATTCCCGGACACCCTCGCCAAAAGTGACAGTCAGTCCCCGGTCGGTAAGGCTGTCCTTCAGCTCAGAAAGCATAATATCTGCGATGCCGAGGAAGTTCTCCTCCGTCAGGTGGTTGAAGGTGATAATCTCGTCCACGCGGTTGAGAAACTCAGGACGGAGGAATTCCCGGAGGGCTTTCATCGTCTTCTCCGTCACCATATCCTTATCGCTTCTGCCAAAGCCAACGCCCCCTACCCTGCCCTCAGAGCCGGCATTGGAGGTCATTACAATCACGGTATTTTCAAAGTTCACCGTTCTGCCCTGGGCATCGGTGATGCGGCCGTCGTCCAGCACCTGCAGCAGCACGTTCAGCACGTCCGGGTGGGCTTTTTCAATTTCGTCAAAGAGCACCACACTATAGGGCTTTCTGCGGATTTTTTCCGTTAACTGGCCGGCTTCGTCATAGCCAACATAGCCGGGAGGCGAGCCGATGAGCTTGGAGACGGTATGCTTTTCCATAAACTCTGACATATCGAGACGCACCAAGGAATCGGGGGTATCAAAGAGATCAGCAGACAGGCATTTTACCAATTCTGTCTTACCCACGCCGGTGGGGCCGACGAAAATGAAGGATACCGGACGACGTTTGGGCGAGATACCCACACGGTTTCTGCGGATGGCTCTTGCCACCGCCTCCACCGCCTCGTCCTGACCCACGATATGCGCTTTTAAGCGGTCAGCAAGGCCCTTAATTTGCTGATACTCCTGGGCTTTAATTTTGCTGGCGGGGATTTTCGTCCACAGCTCGATGATGCGGGCTAAATTCTCCATCGTCACAGCGGGAGCGGGCAATTTATCCAGCGCCTCAATTTCAGCCGCCAAGGCGCACAGCTTACTGCGGATGGTGGCAAGGCGCTCATAATGCTCGTTTTCCGTGTCTTCGGTGAGCATACGAAGCTCCAATTCGTAATCGTCCCGCTCCTTTTTCAGCTCTGCAAGGCGGGAGATTTCCTTATTTCGCAGGTTTACGTCGGAACAGGCTTCGTCCAAGAGATCGATGGCCTTATCCGGCAGGAAACGGTCAGAAATATACCGCTCGGAAAGGATAACGCACTGGCGGGCAATTTCGGGCGAGATGGTCACACCGTGGAAATCGCCGTAAATTTTGGCGATGCCCTGCATAATCTGGCAGGCTTCCTCGATGGTAGGCTCAGCAACAGACACCGGCTGGAAACGGCGCTCCAAGGCCGCATCCTTTTCGATATGCTTGCGGTATTCGTTAAAGGTGGTTGCGCCAACCACCTGAATTTCGCCCCGGGAAAGGGCGGGCTTTAAGATATTGGCGGCATTCATCGAGCCTTCCGCATCGCCTGCGCCCACAAGGTTGTGGACTTCGTCAATGACGAGGATGATGTTGCCGCAGGCTTTGATTTCGCCAATCAGGCTCTTCATACGGCTTTCGAACTGGCCGCGGAACTGGGTGCCAGCCACAAGAGCGGTCAAATCTAAGAGAAAAACCTCTTTGTTTCGCAGTTTGTAAGGCACATCGCCGCTGGCAATCCGCTGGGCGAGACCTTCCGCGATGGCGGTCTTACCCACGCCCGGCTCACCGATGAGACAGGGGTTGTTCTTTTGGCGGCGGTTGAGGATTTGGATGACCCGCTCGGTCTCCACATCCCGACCGATGACCTTATCCAGCTTCCCCTCCCGGGCGCGGCCTGTTAAATCCATACAGTAAGCATCCAAAAACTTATGCTTATTGCTCTTTTTCTTTTTCGGTTCTTCCGGCTCTTCCTCGGGCTGTTCCTCTTTTTTCCGGGGCAGGCTGCTGCCGAACATCTGGTTCAGCAGCGGGAACGTGGCGGTGCGGCTTTCGGTCTCATCGTCCTCTTCCCCATTTTCGTTCTGACCGAACATACTGCTCATTTCCTCGCTCAGCTCATCGATTTCATCCTCGGAGATGCCCATTTGCTTGACCACCTGGTCAATCTGGGGCACACCCAACTGCCGGGCGCAGCGCAGGCAAAAGCCTTCGTTTAATGTGTTGCCGTTTTCAATCTTGGTGATGAAAACAACCGCCACATTCTTTTTACATCTTGCACACATCTTAGGTTGCATAATTTCCCTCCTAATCGGGACATTCAAATTTTGCTACACCGTCATCATACCATAAATGGGTCATATACAGACCTCCGGCAGGTACGGTGGGGCCGGCGGCAGTGCGGTTGCCATCCCGCAAAATTCTGCCGATTTCCTCAGGTTCGAACTTTCCCTCAGCGGCATAGACGATGGTGCCTGCCATTGCCCGCGCCATATTATAAAGGAAGCCGTTGGCGCATACGCGCAAATAAAGCATATCACCCTGGCGCTCTACATTGTAATAGTATACAGTGCGGACTGTGGATTTCACATCTGTACCCACAGAACGGACAGCGGCAAAATCGTGCTCTCCTACAAACTGGTCTGCCGCCCGCTGTAAAACCGCCTCGTCCAAGTGACGGGGATAAAACCACGCCCGGTTCACATAGAAGGGGTCGCGAACCCGGGAGTTATAGATTTGGTAGGTGTATTCTTTCCGGGCGCAGGAGCCGATGGCATTGAAATTCTCGTGGACATCAAAGGCCTTTGTCACCACTACGTCTGCGGGCAGATGGGTATTCAGCGCGTAAGGCAGACGGTCTGTGGGGATGGTGGACAGGGTCTTAAAGTTTGCCACATAGCATCTTGCGTGGACACCGGCATCAGTACGGCCGCAGCCGGTAACGTGGACCGGGTGGCCCACTACTTTCGCCACCGCTTTTTCCAAGGTCTCCTGGACGGTGGGCAGGTCTTTCTGCATCTGCCAGCCGTGGAAAGCCGTACCTAAATAAGTTAAATAGAGCGCAATATTTCGCATAATTTCCTCACAAACCGAAGCTTGCCAGCGCAATCACTGCCGCTACCAGAAGGATGCCCACACCGTAGGCAGAAAAGTCACGTCGGGCATAGCGCATTTGCTTCATTTTCGTTCTGCCCTCGCCGCCCTGATAGCAGCGGCATTCCATCGCCGTTGCCAGCTCATCGGCCCGGCGGAAAGCGCTGATAAACAGCGGCACAAGGATAGGCACAAGGGCTTTGACGCGTTCCATCAGCTTGCCGCTTTCAAAATCCGCGCCTCTTGCCTTTTGGGCAGAGATGATTTTATCGGTCTCCTCAATTAAGGTGGGGATAAACCGAAGCGCGATGCACATCATCATACTCAGCTCGTGGACGGGCAGGTGGATTTTCTTCAAGGGACTCAGCAGAGACTCCAAGCCGTCGGTCAGCGCGATGGGCGATGTGGTATAGGTCAGCATAAAGGTAGCGGAAATCAGCATCAGTATCCGCAGAACCATAAAAATGGCGCGGATGATGCCGCCGGTGGTAACGGTCACGCCCCAAAAGGACAAAAGCACCGTACCCTCTGCATAGAAAAACAGGTTCAGCAGTCCCGTAAAGACCAAAATAAAGATCATCGGCTTCATTCCCCGGATAAGCGACTTGGGGGGAATTTTGGAAATTGCCACGGTCAGTACCAAAAAGAGAAGGCAAATGCCGTAGGAAAGCCAGCTTACTGCCGTAAACAGCGCCACAATATAGACAATCAGCATTACAAGTTTCGTGCGGGGGTCTAACTTGTGGACAGGGGAATTTCCGGGGAAATACTGACCGAGAGTAATGTCTTTTAACATATTATTTCCCCTCCTTTAGTTTAAGAAGGGCGCGGGTTGCCTGCTCGGTAGTATAGACCGGAGGTACATCCAGTCCCAATTTCCGCAGTTCCAGAAATACCCGGGTCACGTCGGGAATATCCAGTCCCATCTGAAGCAGTTCTTCTGCACGGGCAAAGACCTCATCGGGCGTGCCGTCCATGGCAAGCTTGCTGCCGTTCATAACAAGAAGCCGGTCTGTCAGCCGGGCTACGTCGTTCATCGAGTGGCTGACCATAATGACGGTGGCGTTTTTTGCCTTGCGGTAGTCTTCGATATTCTTAAGGATTTCTTCCCTGCCCTCCGGGTCAAGACCGGCGGCGGGTTCATCGAGAATCAGCACCTCCGGCTCCATTGCAATGACACCGGCAATGGCTACCCGGCGTTTCTGACCGCCGGAAAGGTCAAAGGGAGAAGCGGAAAGCTGTTTTTCCGTCAGTCCCACAAAGCCGGCAGCTTCCCGGACACGGCGGTCAATTTCCGCTTCCGAAAGGCGCATATTTTTCGGGCCAAAGGCGATGTCCTTATAGACCGTTTCCTCAAAAAGCAGAAACTCCGGGTACTGGAACACAAGACCGACCCGAAAACGGGCTTGCCGGGTGGTAGCTTTATCCTTCCAGATATCCTCGCCGTCTAACAGCACCTTGCCACCTGTGGGCTTCAAGAGGCCGTTAAGCTGCTGAATGAGCGTGCTTTTACCCGAGCCGGTGTGGCCAATGATGCCCACAAACTCGCCCCGGTGGATGGAAAAGGAAATGCCGTCAAGGGCGGTATGCTCCCAAGGCGTTCCTCCGCTGTATATATATTGTAGGTTCTCGACCTGTATGATCGGTGTCACGGTAATCCTCCTATGGGTCAGATCTGTTAGTTGAAGGTTTCAAACAGTATCTGCGCGCATTCTTTCGGGTCTAACTCGGTTAAGGGCAGATGATAGCCCTGCTGATTTAATGCGTAGCACAGCTCCACCGTTTCGGGCGAAGCAAGGCGTAAATTATGGAGGGTTTCTACCTGAGAGAAAACCTCTTGGGGCGTACCATCCAATGCGATTTTGCCCTCGTGCAGTACCACAACCCGCTGGGCTTTTGCCGCCTCGTCCATATGGTGGGTAATGAGCACCACGGTGATGCCCTTTTCCGCATTTAACTTTGTGATGGTGTCCATAACCTCCCGCCTGCCCTTGGGGTCCAGCATAGCCGTCGGCTCGTCCAGCACGATGCATTTTGGCTCCATAGCGATGATGCCGGCAATTGCAACCCGCTGCTTCTGACCGCCGGAGAGGAGATGGGGGGCGTGTTCCCGGTAACCGTACATACCCACCTGCTTCAGGGCGCTATCTACCCGGGCGCGGATTTCACTGCTCTCAACACCCAAGTTTTCCGGGCCGAAAGCCACATCCTCCTCCACCACGTTGGCGACAATTTGGTTATCGGGGTTTTGGAACACCATACCTACATTTCTGCGGATGGCGATTTGGAGCTGGGGGTCGGATGTATCCATACCACAGACATAGACCTTACCGCCGCAGGGCAGCAAAATGGTATTGAAGTGTTTCGCCAGCGTAGATTTTCCGCAGCCGTTGCCGCCCAAAACCGCCACAAAGCTGCCTTCCTCCACGGAAAGGTTCAAATCCGTAAATACGGTAACGCCGGGCGTGTCCTCCACGCCCGGATAAGTATAGGATAAGTTTTCGACTGTAATTGCAGTACTCACAGGTTTCCTCCTATTGTTGTGTAACAGCCAACATTTTACCTTTGTTGCCGTAGTGTCCATAAAGGCCCCCTCTGACGAGCAATGTCATTTAGTCAAGAGAAACCTGTCATTCTGAGCGGAGCGACAGAGGAGCGGAGTCGAAGAATCTTCGCATTATCGTTAATGTCACGCATATATTCGGTGCGAAGATCCTTCGACTCGCTGCGCTCGCTCAGGATGACAAACCTAACTTAATAACATTGCTCATCCAAGAGAGGCTTTCATGCTTCGTAAACTTTTTGCTGTTACTAATCGGGTGTCCATCTGCCGGTAGCACCGCAGGGCAGTATCCGACCGCCGTTAGTTACGGGCAGACCCAGTTCACCCACATCGGTCTTGCCGCCGTGGGTCGCGCCGAATACCACGTCCGATGCATAGCCCACCGCGCTGGGGGCAAGGCCGGTGGTATAAGAATTGATGATAACAAAAAGCGGATTATCCGTCAGCAATTTGGCGGTTTCCAGTAAGAAGGGGTAGAAGCTGGTCTCCATCTTCCAGATTTCACCGCTGGGGCCACGTCCGTAGCTGGGCGGGTCCATAATGATGCCGTCGTACCGTCTGCCGCGGCGGATTTCCCGCTGGATGAATTTGCCGCAATCGTCCACAATCCAATGGATGGGTTTCTCCGCAAGGCCGGAGGCAATGGCGTTTTCCTTTGCCCACTGGACCATACCTTTGGAAGCATCCACGTGGTAAACCTCTGCGCCGCCGGCTGCTGCCGCAAGGGTTGCGCCGCCGGAATAGGCAAAGAGGTTCAGCACCCGCACAGGTCTTCCCGCATTTGCCACCTTGTCCCGGATATAGTCCCAGTTGGCGGCCTGCTCGGGAAAGACGCCCGTATGCTTAAAGTTCATAGGCTTGACATTAAAAGTCAGATAGTCCCGGTAGCGAATTTGCCACCGCTCCGGAAGATGGTGGTCAGACCAGTGGCCGCCACCGGTTGAGGACCGGAGATACCGGGCGTCGAACTTTTTCCAGCCCGGGTGCGTGCGGGGGGTATTCCAAATAACTTGGGGGTCGGGGCGCACAAGGATATACTTTCCCCAGCGCTCCAGCCGCTCCCCGTCGGAGGTGTCCAGCACCTCATAATCCTTCCATAAATCGGAGGTCCAAATCATACTTTCTCCTTATTCCCCCGCAGGCGCAGAGGGGTGTGCGCCACCGGGCAGGTACTGATTCATATAGGTTTCCCACGCCTGCCTTGTGTGGGTAGTACAATGCTTACAGGGGGCGGTATTGGCCGGATACTGCACCGCGCCATTTACCGTAAAGCCCTTGAAAACCGCCGGCGCGCCGCCGTCGTCTATCTGATAGACGTAGGGGGTGTCGTAGAACTGCGACCACAGTCTGTGGGGAATGACGGCATTGATTTCGTCAATGTCCTTTTGGGTCATCTTCAGCAGGGACAACTGCTGTACCACCGCAGGGGTAAAACCGGTAGCGGGGTCCAGATTCTCCACCATAGAGAAGAGGGTACAGTATTCATTTGCCACACCGTTTCCGGTGGTGCAGTAATTGACGGTCATATGCTTGTCGCAGTAGCTTGTGGGCGCATCCTCGGGGTAAACCTTGGCGGTCTTGACCCGGGTAAAGTCGCTGGACTGCCGTACATCGTGGTAGCAGGCAGAGGTTGCCAGCTTGCCGCTGTCGAGGCACACAGTTACATCCACCATCTTATTTTCGTCGTAGAGAGGGATATTTGCCTTACCGGCGTGAAGGGGTCGCATAACGTTGCGCCACATACGGGCGGCGGGGTTATAAGAGCCGCTGGAGAGCGTGATGGTCTCGGGGATGTCGTAGCCGCACCAAACCGCTGCGGTGTAGTAGCCTGTAAAGCCGCAGAACCAGCGGTCACGCCAGCTGGAGGTAGAACCGGTCTTACCGCCCACGTCCATACCGGAGAGAGCCGCGCCTGCGCCCGTACCGTTATTGACGGCGTTTACCAGGCAATAGTTCATATAGGTGACGGTCTTATCACTGAGAATTTCCCGGCTTTCCTGGTCTTTATCGATGAGCAGGTTGCCATCGCTGTCGTAGACCCGCAGGAAGGTACGGCCTTCCCGCCACACACCGCCGTTTGCAAAGGTGGCGTATGCGCTGGTCATATCCCGGACGGTGATACCTTTGGTCTGGGCGCCCAGCGCCAAGGGGCCATAGTCCTTATCGGTCTGCACCCAGCCGGAAGAGGTGGTATTGGCGTCAATCAGGGTAGACATACCGAACTTATATTTGGCAAATTCGTAAGCGTAGCTGATGCCGATGCCGTCCAGGGTGTTGGCGGCGGCGGCGTTAACAGAGTCCTCCACCGCTTCAAAAATGGTTCGCTTATAGGAGAACTGCCGGGTATCGTTATTGGGCCATACACTGTTACCGTTATACTGCAGGGGCTTGTCGTAAACCACGGTAGCCGGGTTGATTGCGCCCAGCTCGAAAGCGGGGGCGTATACGGAAATGGGCTTAATGGAAGAACCGGACTGCAGACGCACCAGCGCTCTGTTCCAGCCGTCGTATTCCTTTTCGCCTACGCCGCCGGCAAGGGCCACAATATCGCCGGTACGGTTATCCACAACCACAATGGAGGACTGAAGCTGCTGACCGCTCTTGGTATCGGGGATATAGTCCAGATTGCCGTAAATTTCATCGACCTGAGCCTGCACCACAGGGTCCATCGTGGTATAAATATGGTAGCCGCCGCGACGAATCAGCTCCATATACAGCTTTTCCGAGGCGCTGTTCCATTCCACGTTGGAAAGCTCTGCCATTTCCTTGGCAAGGTCTTCCAGCACCGTCTCGGTAAACCAGGAGTAAACGCCCTGATTGGAGACCTGCTCCAAAACCACCTTGGTATTGCACTTGGGGCAGTAATACTCCCCTTCTACCTGCTTAAAGTTTGCCGCTATATCCCGGTAGCCACAGCTTTCGTTGGGACAGGTGTTGAGCCGTTCTTCCACAGTAACACCGGACTCAAAGACCATCTCCTGGGCGATGGCAGCGTCGTATTCTTCCTTGGTAATCCAGCCCTGGTTGCACATTTCCTTCAGAACGATGGTCTGGCGCTCCCGGTTGCGTTCCCGGCCTGTCTTGCCGCCCTCCTCGAAGGCCTTGCGGTAGGGGTCAAAAATCGAGGGGTTGTTGGTAATACTGATTAAGCTGGCGCACTCTGCGGTGGTCAGCAGCTCCAGCTCCTTGCCGAAATAGTACTCGGCGGCGCTGCGGACACCGTTGTAGCCGTTGCCGAAATAGACGGTATTGAGGTACAGCTCAATGATCTGGTCCTTTGTGCTGCTGCGTTCCACGCAGACAGCGCGGAAAATCTCCATCACCTTACGCTGGACGGTAAAGCTGTTCTCACCGGTCAGGTTTTTGATAAGCTGCTGGGTAAGGGATGAACCGCCGGCGGTGCCGCCGCCGAAGAACATACCGGCGCAGGCTTTGATGGTGGTAAACCAGTCTACGCCCTGATGCTCATAAAACCGCTTATCCTCGATGGCCACGGTGGCGTGAATCAAATCCTCGGGCATATCCTCCAAATCCGCCCACTGGCGCTTGGTATCGGAATAGATACGCTGCAGGGGCTGAATTTGCCCGGCGCCGTCCACATAATAAAGGAAGGAGGACATATCGAGCGTAAAGTCGTCCAAGTTAAGGTCTGCATTGGGCAGAATGTCCTCTTCCAGATAATCGCCCACGATGCCCAGCAGCACAAAGGCGCAGACACCGCAGATAAGCGCAACGGTAACAGCCGCGCCCGCTACGATTTTGAGAACCGAGAAGACTGCCATCCATATTTTGTACAGAGTATGAAGGGGCTTCGGAGCCTCCCAGCTCTGTGGCTCGTTTCCTCTTTGATTTTCAGGCATATTTTTTACCTCCGTATTCTACGACCCGTAATTCGGTCAGCTAAGTGCATTTTTTGAAAATGGCATATAGGCATACCATCATACATATCATTATAGCATACCCCAGAAAAAAACGAAAGACCCAATTTATAAATATTTAATGAATTTCCGGGAAAACTTTGTGTAGTAGGAGGCGGTACGATGAAATTTTTCCGGAAGATTTTTCCCATTCTGGCGCTGATTCTCTATTTAGGGATCTATGACGGCAAGGTGGCGCTGCTGCGGGGCGGCCACAGCGTACCTGTGCAAATTTACGACCGGGATGCTTCCCTCTATCCCCCGGAAGCCCGAAAAGCCTTACAGGACGGAATCCCCATTCGCAGCCAGCATCACCTGAACACACTGCTGGAGACCTTTCTCTCCTGACAGATTGTGCTTGATTTTCTTCCCCGGATGCTGTAAAATATGCATAAAGAAAGAGACGGGAGGAAACAGTATGTTCGGTTCTGATTTTATGACCATCGTGGATGAAGACGGTACGGAGTATGAATTGGAGGTGCTCACCTCTGTGGAGTACGGCGGCTGCACCTATCTTGCGGTAATTCCCGCAGGAAATGAGGATGAAACGCTGCCTGAGGTCAGTATTCTCAAATCTGAGGAGGACGAGGACGGTGAGCCGCTGCTTTGCGCCATTGAAAGCGAGGAAGAGCTGGCGGCGGTCAACGACCTTATTATGGCAGAACTTTATCCCGAGGAAGAAGAATAAGTTTGCAGCCTGCTTGGTACGTGGCGTGTCCTTTTGGACCCACATTTTATAATAGGGAAGCTTGACTTCTGTATCGGATTGCAGACCTCCCGCCCACGCTTTGACGAGGGGCGGACGTTGGGAGCAGCTAAGATGCAGAGCGACTACCCACCTGCCATTCGTGCAGGTCATAAATGGATGCGTACGGCCAAAGCGGGTTTAGGGGTGTCGAAAGGCACCCCTTTTTTAATTGATAATTGAGAATTGATAATTGGTAATTATTGTAGAGAACGGATTTATCCGTTCCAAAATGTACAAATTCGGTAATTTTTTGGAATGCAGAAATGCATTGTCAAAGGAGACCGTAGGGCGGGGGCTTGCTCCCGCCGAAATAACATTTGTATCATCGGGCGGCGGGACACAAGGCCCCGCCCTACAGCCGTCTACGAAATGCAAATGAAAATCCGTCTGCGTCGCAGACACCATAATTGTCAATTGTCCATTTTCAATTGTCAATTGATAAAAATATGTGGGATTTTTGCAAAATTTTGCAAGTTGCAATAATAATACTTGCAACATTGAAAAAAATAGGTTATAATCCCATAGAAACACTAGACCCAACGCATATTACTTATACGAGAGGAACTGAATTATGAGCGCATCCAACAAGAAAAAGCTTCGCAAGGAGCAAAACATCGCTAAGATGACTGAGCGTCAGACCCAGGCGCAAAAGGAAGCAAAGCAGCTGAAGCGGTACACCGCCGCATTTGTTTCCATTATCGCCATTATTTTGGTAGTGGCTATCGGCATTGTGGCCGTCCGGGGCATTGTCCAGTCCGGTAAGCTTCAGACCAATTCCGTGGCTGCAGTGGTTGGCGGCAACGAACTGAGCGCTGTGGAACTGAGCTATTACTACTTTGATGCCATCGATACTGCCTACGCCCAATGGTATTCCGACTACGGCTCCAACACCGAAATGTATTTGCAGATTCTGGAGGGTTTGGATGTAAATAAGCCTCTGGAAGATCAGATGTACGATGCCAAGAACAACAAGACCTGGGCAGACCACTTTGTGGAGACTGCGCTGGAAAATGCCAAGCGCACCTACCTGCTGTGCGATCTTGCCAAGAAGGCAGATTTTAAGCTGACTGAGGATGATACCGCTGCCATCGACAGCCAGATTTCCACCCAGAAGCTCTACGCCGCTTATTACTACGGCTACTCCGATTTCAATAAGTACCTGGGCACTGTCTACTGCTTCGGCGCAAATGAAGAGAATTACCGCAGCTTTGTTGAGCAGAATAAGCTGGCAAACGCTTATATCGCCCACTATGCCGAGAGCCTCAGCTACGACGATGCCAAGATCGCTGAGTACGTCAAGGACAAGCTCACCGAGTACAACAGCTACAGCTACAGCTCCGTCTACTTAAGCTACACCTACTTCCTGGGTGAGAAGCAGAAGGATGAAAACGGCAAGGAGATTGACTACACCGAACAGGAGAAGGAAGCCGCCCGGGCAAAGGCCAAGGAGGTTGCAGAGTCTCTGCTGAGCGCCAAGACCTTTGAAGAACTGGAGACTGCTGTAAAGGCCCTGGCCATCAATAAGGACAAGACCACTGCCGCCGCTTCCGACAATAAGAATGTGCTGGGCGCTGCCCTGCCCGGCGCTATGAAGGACTGGATCATTGCGGATGGCCGCGTCAAGGGTGAGAGCGGTGTGGTTGTCAATGACTACGCGCCCACCAAGGAAGACGGCACAGAGGATAAGGATGCCGAGAGAATTATCAACGGCTACTACGTTGTACTCTTCAACGGTGTAAACGACAACAAGGTTCCCACCGTAGACGTACACCACCTGCTCAAGGCCTTTGTTGACGACAAGAACGACAACAAGAAGGACGACGACGGCTACGTCATCTACACCGATGCCGAGAAGAAGGTCGCTAAGGACGCCGCTGAGAAGCTGCTCAAAGAGTGGGAAGAGATGGAAGGCGGCAAGACCCTGGAGAACTTCAAGAAGCTGGTAGAGAAGCACTCCGACGACAGCTCCTCCAAGGCAACCGGCGGTCTGTACGAGAACATCTCCTATGACCAGAACTATGTGGATAACTTCCTGAACTGGTGTATCGACGAGAACCGCAAGGTCGGTGATGTCGAACTGGTCGAAACCGAGTACGGCTACCACATTATGTATTTCGCAGAGCGCAACGAGATGAGCTACCGCGATCTCCTCATTACCAACGATATGCGCAGCGACGATACCCAGAAGTGGTACGACGAGCACTTCAAGACCATTACCGGTTCTATCAAGGACCTGCAGTGGATCGCTACCGACACAATCATCTCTGCCCGGTAATTATGCATAAATTCACCTCCTGTGGAGAAGATTTCCACAGGAGGTGTTCTTTTTGCTTCGAAATAAAAAATTCGGTCTTTGGATTGCGGGCGCGGCCGCAGGGGCGGTGGCAGGACTATTCGGCGCGGGCGGTGGGATGGTGCTGGTGCCGCTGCTTTCCACACTTACGGATTTGGAAGAGGACGAAGTCTTTCGGGCCTCGGTATCCATCATCCTGCCCATCTGCGTGGTAAGCATCCTGTTTACCCGCTACTACCCGCCCTTAGGCGTGGTGCTTCCCTACTTGCTTGGAAGCTGCGCAGGCGGTCTGCTGGCGCCCCGGGTTTCCCGGCGTATTCCCACGGCGTGGCTTCACCGGGCGCTGGGTATCCTTATCTTATGGGGAGGCATTCGGTATTTATGGCCCTAGTCGCTTTCTTTGCCGCCGCATTCTGCGGTCTGCTGGCAGGAATGGGCTTGGGCGGCGGCAGTCTGCTGATTTTGTATCTCACCGCCGTGGCGGGCTTCGACCCCGCTTCCGCCCGGGGAATCAATCTCCTCTTTTTCCTGCCGGCAGCGCTCCTTTCCACCCTGTCCCATATCCGCCACGGTACGTTACCTATAAAAAAGGTAATGCCCGCCGTATGGGCGGGCATCGTCTTTGCGGCGTTATTTTCTTTTATCAGCGGGATGCTGGACATTTCCCTTCTGCAAAAGCTTTTTGGCGGACTGCTTCTGATTACGGGAATGAAGGAACTGTTTTACCGTCCCCGGAAAGCTAAGTAACCCTCTAAGATGAGAGAGGCCGCCACCGCGTCCACCGTATCCTTCCGTTTTTTCCCATGGTAATTATGGTCGGAGAGGATGCGGTGGGCTTCTACGGTTGTCCACCGCTCGTCCCACATTTTCACCGGCAGTCCGGTAGCAGCTTCCAGCTTAGCGGCAAACTCCCGGCACAGTTCTGCCCGGGTTCCCTCGCTGCCGTCCATATTCCGGGGCAGTCCCACAACGATTTCCCCAATCTCATTTTCCTTTGTGATTTCCACTAAAGAGGCGATAAGCTTCTCCTGCATTCTGCCGTGAATGACCCGGGTAGAGCCGGTCAGGGAGCAAAGTAAATCGGAAATGGCAACGCCGGTGCGGGCATCGCCGTAGTCAATGGCCATAATACGCATACAAAATACCTGCTTTCTATGATTTCCCGCCTATTATAACCCATATTTTACAAAAAATAAAGAAAAAAGTTATTGACTTTACAGCCCCCTCTGTGGTAGAATGACTCTACCTGTGGAAAAGGGCTTTTTTTGTGCGCCCATTTTCAGCTTCGGGGGGTTATTTGTAGTTGACCGCATACTAAATTTTTCCTAGCCGAAGTGATACAGGGAGGCAATTTTAAGGAGGTGCCGTTATGCGCGTTAAAGTCACTTTGAGATGCTCTGAGTGCAAGCAGAGAAACTACAACACCATGAAGAACAAGAAGAATGACCCCGACCGTCTTGAGATGAAGAAGTATTGCAGATTCTGCAAGAAGCACACCGTTCACAACGAGACTAAGTAAGGAGAGACCCAAATGGCAGAAGTGAAAAAGGAAAATTGGTTCAAAAGAGCCATCGGTGCCATCGGTCGTTACTTCCGTGAGCTTCGCAGCGAACTGAAGAAGGTCGTATGGCCCACCCCGAAGCAGGTCGTCAAGAACACCCTGATCGTCGGCGCTTGTGTACTCGTAATCGGCGTATTTATCTGGGTATTTGACTTCGTTGCCCGGTTCGGCGTTGATGCACTTATCAAAGCCTTCCATTGATAAAGGAGTAAGCCATGGCTGAAACTGCAAGATGGTATGTCGTACAAACCTATTCCGGCTACGAAAATACCGTCAAGGTCACCATTGAAAAGACGGTGCAGAACCGGCAGCTGCAGGACGTAATCCAGACCATCTCCATTCCTATGGAGACCGTTACTGAGATTGCTGAAAACGGCGTAAGCAAGACTTACGACCGCAAGCTGTATCCCGGCTACATCTTTGTAAAAATGGTGTATAGTGACGATACCTGGCACGTCATCCGCAATGTACGCGGCACCGCAGGTTTCGTAGGCGCACCCGGAAGCCGTCCCCTCCCTCTGTCCGAGGAGGAGGTTTATGAGATGGGCATCGAGAAGCGGCAGATCGTTGTCAACTACAGCGTTGGCGACACGGTCCGTATTCTGGACGGTCCCCTCACCTCTTTCACCGGCACGGTGGAAAACATCGAGGTGGACAACAATTTGGTCAGCGTAGTGGTTTCTATGTTTGGCCGCGAGACTTCTGTCGAGTTCGAGCTCGATCAGGTAGAAGTCGTATCCCAATAACGCATCGGGCCGAATATCGGCCGGAACGTGGGAGGGGCAAAACGCCCCGAAAGAAATGCGCAAAGCGCATCATTACCACATTTTATTCAGGAGGTGCTTAAAATGGCACAGAAAGTTACCGGTATTATCAAACTTCAGATCAACGCCGCTAAGGCAACTGCTTCGCCCCCTGTTGGTCCTGCTCTGGGTCAGCACGGCGTTAACATCGCAGCATTTATCAAGGAATTCAACGCTCGTACCCAGGCGATGGAGGGCTACAAGATCCCCGTAGTCATCACTGTCTACGCTGACCGCAGCTTCACCTTCATCACCAAGACTCCCCCCACTCCCCTGCTGGTTCTGAAGGCTCTCGGCCTCGATAAGGGCAGTGGCGTTCCCAACAAGCAGAAGGTTGGCACCATCACCCGCGCTCAGGTTACTGAGATCGCTAAGACCAAGATGCCCGACCTGAACGTAAACTCTCTGGAAGCTGCAGAGAGCCAGGTTGCCGGCACTTGCCGCTCCATGGGCATTACCGTCGTTGACTAATTGATAAATCGCTGTCCGGGGAATTGCCCCGGCAATGTGGGAGGATTATTCCGCATCACCACTTTAAGGAGGATAATTTAAGTGTTTAGAGGCAAAAAGTATCAGGAAAGCGCGAAGCTGATTGACCGCGCTGTTCAGTATGACCCCACCGAAGCCCTGGAACTGGTTGTGAAGGGCGCTTCCGCAAAGTTCGACGAGACTGTCGAGCTGCATATCAAGTTGGGCGTTGACTCCCGTCACGCCGACCAGCAGGTTCGTGGCGCAGTTGTTCTGCCCAACGGTACCGGCAAGACCGCCCGCGTTCTGGTGTTCGCTAAGGACGCTAAGCTGGACGAAGCTCTGGCTGCAGGCGCTGACTACGCCGGCGGTATGGATCTGGTTGAGAAGATCACCAAGGAGAATTGGTTCGAGTTCGACGTTGTTGTTGCAACCCCCGATATGATGGGTGTTGTCGGCCGTCTGGGTAAGGTTCTTGGCCCCAAGGGTCTGATGCCCTCTCCCAAGGCTGGTACTGTTACCCCCAACGTCACCGCTGCTGTGCAGGAAATCAAGGCCGGTAAGGTTGAGTACCGTCTGGACAAGACCAACATCATCCACTGCCCCATCGGCAAGGTTTCCTTCGGCGCTGAGAAGCTGACCGAGAATATGGACACCCTGATCGGCGCTGTTGTGAAGGCTAAGCCCGCTGCAGCAAAGGGTCAGTATATCCGTTCCTGCGTCGTCGCTTCCACCATGGGCCCCGGCGTCAAGGTTTCCACCAGCAAGTATATCTAATCATTGATATAAAAAGACCGCCTTCGGGCGGTCTTTTTAAATTCACAATTACAAGATAAAAAATGCACCACCGTAAGAAATCGTAGGGGCGGTTATTAACCGCCCGCGGGCGATTCGGCAGTCGCCCCTACGAACGCACCATCGAAAAACGGTTGTAGGGAATGCATTTATGCATTCCGCGTTTCCGTACCGCATCTATGTGGAACGGATAAATCCGTTCCCTACATTATTGTACGATTTTTATATGTTTTTCTTAAAAATATGTTGACAAAATGAAACGAACCTGCTATAATTCACCTGTTGCCAAAGACAGCAGGTGGCGATGCGCCGTAAGTCCTGCCGAGGTTGCGTAAATTTACTATGTAATTTTCGTGTCCTTCTGTCTTTTTGGCAGAAGGACATTTTTTCTTTCGGAGGTGAAATCTCAATGCCCAACGCAAAGGTTCTTGAAAGCAAGAAGGCAGTGGTTGAGACTCTGACCGGCAAGATCAAGGAAGCTTCTTCCGTGGTTTTTGTTGACTACAAGGGTATCACCGTTGCGCAGGATACCGCGCTGCGTAAGCAGTTCCGTGATGCAGGCGTAGAGTACACCGTTGTTAAGAACACCCTGACCAATTTCGCAACCAAGGAGCTTGGTTACGATTTCTCCGGCATTCTCAACGGCACAACTTCTATGGCAAGCACCACCGGCGATCCTATCGCTCCCGCTCGTATCGTATGCGAGTTCGCTAAGAAGAACAAGCTCCCCCTGGCTATCAAGGGCGGTATCGTAGAAGGCTCTGTCCTGTCTGCTGACCAGCTCAATGGCTTCGGTGAACTGCCCAGCAAGGACGCCCTGGTGGCGCAGGTTCTGGGTACCTTCCTGGCACCTATCTCCAGCCTGGCATTCGTTCTGGATCAGATCCGTATTCAGAAGGATGGCGGCGCGCCTGCAGAAGCTGCAGAAGCTTAATTTCGTAAACACAACTACACTACTACAAACATAATTTTAGGAGGAAATTAACAATGGCAAGTGAAAAGATTACTGCCCTGGTCGAGGAAGTAAAGACTCTGACCGTTCTGGAACTGGCTGAGCTGGTTCACACTCTCGAGGAAGTTTTCGGCGTTTCCGCCGCTGCTGCTGCTGTCGCTGCTCCCGCTGCCGCTGCTGTCGAGGTTGAGGAGAAGACCGAGTTCGACGTTATCCTGAAGGACGCTGGCGCTTCCAAGCTGAACGTCATCAAGGTTGTCCGCGCTGCTACCGGCTTGGGCTTGAAGGACGCTAAGGATCTGGTTGACAACTGCCCCAAGACCCTGAAGGAAGCTATCTCCAAGGAAGATGCAGAGAAGCTGGTTGCCGAGCTGAAGGAAGCTGGCGCTACCGCAGAGCTGAAGTAATTTTACTTCTTTCACTGATGATAACAGCCGCCAGAGAGAATCCTCTGGCGGCTGCTTTCTTTTGGCGCACCATCGAATAACGCCGTAGGGCGGGGGCTTGCTCCCGCCGCCGAAAAACGTTGATTTTCGAATTTCGCGCAGAAAAATAATTTGATGATCGCTTATCGGCGATATTGATTTGCATCGCAAATCAACCGGCGGGAGCAAGCCCCCGCCCTACAATACCCCATTGCGTATTTGTTTTCTTTAAGGAGGTTTTTCTATGGTACACCTTTCCTTTTTGACCGGTATCTTTGATAGCGGCAATTTGATTCGATTTCTGCTTTTGGGTGTCATTCTCACCGTCGGCTCTGCTATTTTGGGCGGTGTGGGTCGTCTTGTATTCGGCAAGCGTTCCCTTCTTGGCACTTCTGTTTCCTCATCCATCGCCATCGTCTTTCTCTACGCCCTGACGGCTGTGCTGCTGTCCTTGGGCGCAAAATACGCCCGGTTTACCGCCCCGCTGCCCTTTGTAACGATGGAGGGCGACGTGCTGACCTTTTTCTCCTTTGCCGCCAGCGATAAGTCCGCCATTTCCGTGCAGCTTCTCAATATGGTGATCCTTGCCTTTGTGGTGAATTTGGCTGACCGCTTCCTGCCCCGGGGAAAGAATGTCCTTTCCTGGCTGTTTTTCCGGGTAATGACCGTCTGTATGGGTCTCATCGCCCATCTGCTGGTGACCATTCTGCTGGGCAGTCTTGTGCCTGAAGGCATTGCCCAGTACGCGTCTACCATTTTGCTCATCCTTTTGGGCGTGATGGTGCTGACCGGCGCGCTGAAGTTTATCGTTGGCATTGCACTGGGCGCAGTCAATCCCATCATTGGCGCGCTGTATACCTTCTTTTTTGCGAGTATCGTCGGCAAGCAGCTCACCCGCAGCGCCCTGACCACCGCTATTCTCACCCTGCTGGTTTTCGGGCTTGAGAAGCTGGGTATCGCTGCGATTGGCATAGACCTCGCCAGTCTGCTTCTCTACATCCCCTATGGCGCAGGTCTTTTGGGACTTTGGTATCTTTGTAACAAATTTTTCTGACAAATTTATAGAAATTTCTATTTTACAAATGCCCATATGTGTAGTATAATACTCCCGGCAAATTCCCTACACTTATTTTGATTGGATGTGTTATTATGAGCCGGACGTTTGGTACTGTTTCTATCGGTCTGCGCGCCCCCATTATCCGCGAGGGCGATGACCTTTCGCAGATCGTTACCGCTACCGTGCGCAGCGCTATGGAAAATGACGGTCTGAAACCCCGGGACCGGGACATCGTTGCTATGACCGAGGCCATTGTGGCCCGCGCTCAGGGTAACTACGTTACCACCGAGCAGATTGCAAAGGATGTGCGGGCAAAATTGGGCGGCGAGACCGTCGGCCTTATCTTCCCCATCCTCAGCCGCAACCGCTTCTCCGTGTGCCTGCGGGGTATCGCAAAGGGCTGTAAGAAGATTGTGCTGATGCTCTCTTATCCCTTCGACGAGGTGGGCAACCACCTGATTGACCCGGATATTCTGGACGAAAAAGGCGTTGACCCCTACCGGGATGTGCTGACGCAGTGCAAGTACCGGGAGCTGTTCGGTATCGTCAAGCACCCCTTTACCGGCGTTGACTATGTGGAGTATTACAGCGACCTGATTCGCGCTTGCGGCGCAGAGGTGGAGGTTATTTTCGCCAACGACCCCCGGGCTGTTCTCTCCTACACCAAAACGGTTCTAAATTGCGACATTCACACCCGCGCGCGGACAAAGCGGCTGCTTCTTGCCGCCGGCGCAGAGTGTGTGTACGGTTTGGATGAAATTATGACCGCTCCCGTAGATGGCAGCGGCTACAACGAAAAGTACGGTCTCCTTGGCTCTAATAAGGCCACCGACGATACTGTGAAGCTGTTTCCTCAGGCCTGTCAGGACTTGGTGGAGGATATTCAGGGAAAGCTTTTGGAGCTGACCGGCAAGCATATCGAAGTAATGGTCTACGGCGATGGCGCCTTTAAAGACCCTGTGGGCAAGATCTGGGAGCTGGCTGACCCAGTGGTCTCCCCGGCTTATACCCCCGGCTTGGAGGGCACGCCCAACGAGCTGAAGCTGAAGTATTTGGCTGACAACGACTTTGCGGGACTTTCCGGCAAGGCGCTGCAGGATGCCATCAAGGCGAAAATTCAGGCGAAGGACGGCTCTTCCTTAGTGGGCAATATGGCCTCCCAAGGCACGACCCCCCGTCGGCTCACCGACCTCATCGGCTCTCTGTGCGACCTGACCTCCGGCTCCGGCGACAAGGGCACACCGATCGTCTATATTCAGGGTTATTTCGATAACTATACAACGGAATAAAAAGGACGGCAAGCTTCGGCTTGCCGCCTTTTTAGTTGACAGTTGACAGTTGACAATTATGGTCTCGTATATGCCGTAGGGAATGCATTTATGCATTCCACAAAGAGAACAACTAAATCTGCCGCCTACAGCTTGACATTTCCACCGTAAAATGATATAGTCTCTCCATATGGAGAGTTGTCCGAGCGGTTTAAGGAGCTAGTCTTGAAAACTAGTGATACCGAAAGGTACCGTGAGTTCGAATCTCACACTCTCCGCCAAAAAGAAAGCACTTCCCTTTCGGGAAGTGCTTTCTTTTATAGAGGGTGGGACGGGAAACCCGCCCCCTACAATCCCAATTTGTAATTGTGAATTATTTGGCGTAATACTGCCCGGGGACGGTGCCGGTGGGGAAGGTTTTCTCCGCCAGCGTGTCACCGTTGGCATTGCACACCGTGTAGCTGCCACCGGCGGTGAAAGTGCCGTAGAACCAAGCGTTGCCGCTATTATCGGTGGTAACCGAGATATATGCGCTAGGGAGGTTTCCATCGCTGCCTGCGGGCGTGAACCCGTACAGCTCAATATCCACCAACGTATTGGGAGCAGTCTTCACGGAAAATACGCTGTAAGCCCGAACCGCAGAGGTGAAATCCACCGCCAGCAGGTTATCCGCATCCACCGTGCAGGCAGCCAGCAGGTACTCCCCTGCCCCTGCCATTACGCCCGGCTTGGGAACCAATGTTCCGTCCTCAGAGAGGGTGTAGCCGGGGGCAAACCAGGCGCTTGCCTTAACTGTCTCACCGGTGGCCCAGAAGGCATCCCCATTTACCAGCCAAGTACCGTCTGCGTCGTATGTAGCAGTCACATACTGGATGCCGAACAGTTCCGACTCCACGCTCAGCAGCAGTTCATCGCCTACCCGCCAGCCGGTAACGGTCTGGGCGTCCGGAAGCCGTCCGATACGCAGGGTATTGTGGTGGGCCTGACGGATGCCGCAGGCGCAGAAGCCGTCGAAAAATTCGTGACCGACCATATCCTCAATGACCACGCCGCAGCAGAGATAGCTGCCGGTATGGAGAATATCATCGAAGGTGTAGGCAGGCGCCTGGGCGTGGTTTTCCGGGTCCATTTCCCCGTGGGGCGTACCGCAATGGACGCAAAGGGCGGGAGAAAGGCAGGTTGCGATGCCGCCTTCGTGATTTTCCCGGGCGGGAATCATCACCGTGGGGCAGAATTTACAGGTGGTAGCTACGGTGCAGTCTGTGACCTCTTCGGCTGTATGGTGGCTTTGGGCTTCCTGCAAAACCTCACCGCAGCGGGTGCATTTGCTCTCTGTCAGGCAGGTGCCGTCGTCTGCATTGGGACGGTGACCCAGCTTGGTGAGGAAGGTATCAAACACGGAGATTTCCTGCTGCCCCTCTGCGTCTGCAAAGACGCGGCTACAGCTGACACAGGTCCAGTACTCCTTATGGCCGTCGGTGACGCAGTCGGGGGCTTTGGCCTCGGTTTTCACAAGCTCGTGGTTTTCGCCGCCGCAGCCGGACAGCAAAAGGATTGCCAGCAGAAAGGTGACGATGGACAGGTATTTTTTCATCATTTTGCCTCCTTTGGGGGAATTATTCTTAAAAAGGCGATATTTGCCGATTGTTCAGTTTTATTATAGAACATACGCCAGAGGATGTCAATTGATAATTGAGAGTTGAGAGTTGATAATTATGGTGTCTGCTATACAGACATAATTAAATTCATAACACAGGGATACCACAACTATCAACTATCAATTTTCTATTTGCCTATTTCTGGCATATATGCTATAATGAAGGATGAACAACATTCCCATTTTAAGGAGGATACATATATGGACTACAAAAAGCTGCAAAATGGCAGCGATATTCGGGGCGTTGCTCTGGAGGGTATCGAAGGACAGCACGTCAATCTTACCGAGGAAGTGACCCGGAACATCGCCCGGGGCTTTGCCCTTTGGCTCCTCAAAAAAATCGGAAAAAATGACCTGCGGGTTGCGGTGGGCCGGGATTCCCGGCTGTCCGGTCCTCAGCTTTCCGGCTGGCTGTGCGAGGAGCTTGCAAAATCCGGTCTCAACGTCACCGATTTCGGTATGGCCAGCACCCCGGCTATGTTTATGGCCACCGTCACCGAGGGCTACCGCTTCGACGGCACGGTGATGATTACCGCCAGCCATCTGCCCTTTAACCGCAACGGTTTTAAGTTCTTTACGAAAGACGGTGGTCTGGAAAGCGCCAACATTAAGGAAATTCTCGCCTATGCCGAGAGCGATGAGCAGACAAATCTTCCTGCCGGCAGCGTCACCGAGGGCGCATTTATGGACACCTACGCCGCTATTCTTGCGGACAAAATCCGCGCCGCCACAGGCGAGGAAAAGCCCCTTCAGGGCTTCCGCATTGTGGTGGATGCAGGCAACGGCGCAGGCGGCTTCTATGCAAGCAAAGTCCTTGCGCCTCTGGGCGCAAACACCGAGGGCAGCCGTTATCTTGAGCCTGATGGAAGCTTCCCCAACCACATTCCCAATCCCGAAGATAAAACCGCAATGGAAGCCATTACTGAGGCTGTAAATATGGCAAAGGCCGATTTGGGTATCATTTTCGATACAGATGTTGACAGAGCAGGCGCTGTTCTTTCCGATGGCAGTGAATTGAATAGAAACAGAATTATTGCCATGTTGTCCGCAATTTTGCTCCGTGAGTATCCCGGTACAACAATTGTTACTGACTCTATCACATCTACTGGTCTTGCAAAATTCATCGAAGAAAAGGGCGGTATTCACCATCGTTTTAAGAGAGGTTATAGAAATGTTATCAATGAATCTATCCGTCTGAATGCGCAGGGTCAGGATAGCCAGTTGGCTATTGAGACCTCCGGCCACGGTGCTCTTAAGGAAAACTATT